>CACOPK010000001.1 GCA_902629075.1 uncultured Pelagibacteraceae bacterium
TCTTCATGCCCAGTTTTTCTTCCCAGTATTCCTCTTAACCTCAAAAATATGAAACCTGCAATCATGGCAAGTAAAATAATGTCTATGTATTCAAAACTATAATTCATTGTATTTTATTTATAATTATAATATTTACTAACTGGGTGTTTTTCAATGACCTAAATTTTAAGATTTAAAGACAAATGAACTCACTTTTATTGATTATAATTCTAATTCCAGCTATTGAAATTTATTTATTTATAAAAATCGGTGCATCAATTGGAGCCTTTAACACAATTTTACTTATATTTTTAACAGCATTCATTGGTGTTTATTATGCAAGGGCTGAGGGTCTAAATACCTTGAATAAGGGTATAAAAAAAATGATTAAAAATGAAATTCCTGCGTATGAGATGGTTTCTGGGGCATTAATCGCTATTGGAGCTATTTTTTTAATAATTCCTGGCTTTGCAACAGATCTTATAGGTTTTTTGATAATATTTCCACCAACAAGAAAGCTAATTTTTAAAAAATTCGAAAATAAAAAACAGAATGATAGCTCGGTTAAAAAAGATTATATAGAGGGAGAATATAAAGACTTAGATGATGGAAAATAAAAACAAACCATTTAAGATCATTTTGGAATATATAAAAGATCTCTCTATAGAAACACCAAGCGCTAGTACTTTACTCAATGTAAGAGAACGTTTGGGTGACTATCACATGGATATTGATATATCAACATTGGCTTTGAAAAACAAATCCCTAGAAGTTACAACTAAATTAATCTTACAAGATAAAAATGAAAATAAAGAAAAATCTTTTTTTGAGATTAAATATGCAACTGTTATTTCAATAGATTCTTCTATTAAAGATAAAAAAATGATAAGTAGAATTGTTTTGTGTGATTTACAAAATATTATTTACCCTAAAATAGAAAAGATTTTTATTAGTCTTATAAAGGATGCGGGCTATCCGGGGGTTAAGTTTGAAAAAAAGGTAGATTTTGAAAAAATGTATAATGATAAGTTTAATTAAAAAAAGTTTTTTTTTATTTCTTTCTTAAGAAAATCTTTGTGCATTTTTATTTCTTTTTCAGTAGGTTTTATAATTTTATTAAAATATTTTATATTTAAGTCTTTAGAGATTTCATTGTTTAGAGTACTCTCTACTGCGAGATCCAAAGTTGGTTCTTTTTGATCTAAAAGATTTATATATACCTTTGAAAGTAATTCGCAGTCTATTACTGCATTATGTTTTTCTCTTCTTGAATTATCAATATTATATTTTTTACAAAGCGCGTCTAGACTTGTTCCTGATCCTGGGAATTTCTGTCTTGCAATTTGTAGTGTATCTACTATTTCCTCTGAAATTTTTTTATTTCCTAATAACATAAGTTCGTTATTTAAATGCGAAAGGTCAAACTCTGCATTGTGTATTACGAGTCTTTTGCCTTTTATGAATTTCAAAAATTCTTCAACGATGTCTACAAATTTTTTTTGTTTAGATAAAAACTCATCAGTATACCCATGAACTTTGAAAGCATCCTCCGAAACTTTTCTTTCGGGGTTTAAGTAGCAGTGAAATTTATTTTTTGTTGGTATTAAATCTTTCAGTTCTATACAACCGATTTCAACGATTCTGTGGCCTTCTGATACTTTTAATCCTGTAGTTTCGGTATCTAATACCACTTCAATCATTTAGTTGTTTTTTAATAATTTTTATTTGTTTAATAATATTATTTTTATGGGAATTATTTTCAATTACAAAATCACATAATTTAAATTTTTTTTTAACATTTAGCTGTTTGGATTTTAAGATATCAAATACTTTTTTATTAAAATTTCCTCTTTTTTGTAACCTTTTAATAATTGTTTTTTTCGACGTTTTTACTCCAATTAGCAAATCTGATTTTTTATATAATTTATTTTCTATTATAAGTGGAATATCGAGAACTACATACTTTTTATGGCAATTTTTTTTTTCAAATTTTTTTAAACTTACTCTGACATGTGGATGAACTATTTTGGATAAAGTTTTAATATTATTTTTATTAAGTATTTTTCTTATTTCAGATTTTTTAATTGGAAAAGATTTAATACTTTTAGGGAATTTTCTGTTTAATTTTTTAAAACAATCTTTATTGGTTTTATAGATTGTTTTTACCTCTTTATCTGCATTGAATACTGGATAGCCAAAACATTTTGCAACAAATGTTTTTCCCGAGGCTATTTCACCAACTAAAGCAATTCTAATCATTTAATTTGAGAGTAATTCCCACAATTTATCATCAACATGTGGTTTATAACCAAGCCATGTTTCGTAAGATTTTTGAGCCTGGAATATAAACATAGACATACCATTCTTTGTATAATTTGATAATTCCCGTTCTTTAAGAAATTTTGTTTTACCTGAATAAATTAAATCATAAAAAAGCTTATCCCTACAATCACTAAAATCTATTTCGATTTTATCATTTTCCTTTAAACCGACGCTTGTGGTATTAATAATAATATCAAATTTTTTTGGTCTTTTTCCCCAATCTAAAATTTTTATTTCTGGGAATAACTTTTTTAAATTTTCAGCTTTTTGCTTTGTTCTATTGCTTACATATATTTCTGAGATACTTTTGGATTTAAGAGAATATATTATAGAAGGAGTAACTCCTCCTGCTCCAAGAATAAAAGCATTTTTTCCCTCTATTTTAAACTTTGTTTGTATTAAGCTTAACACAAAACCCTCACAATCAGTATTATGACCACATACTTTTCCATCGGTTTTAAATATTGTGTTAACCGATTGTGTTTTTTCAGCAATTATACTTAGTTTATCTAAATATTTAATAATTGAATTTTTAAAGGGCACAGTTACATTTATTCCAGAAATTTTTCCACTTTTAACATTTGAAATTAGTCCCTCTAACTCAACCTCTTCTACTTTTTTTTTCTCGTAGATTGCATCCTCATTATGAGCTTTAAACCAATAATTATGTAAAATTGGGGATAAAGAATGCTTAATTGGGTTTCCTATTACTAAATACTTTTCCATTGTAATTGTAAGTACTCCTTAATTTTGTCAATTGGAAGGCCCATTATTGTATTTTCATCTCCCTTAATTTTTGAAAATAACGATCTTCCCTCTCCTTCAATTTGGTAAACATTATAGGCATATAATTTTTCGTCAGGTATTTTTGATAGATATTTCTTCAATTCCTCTTCTGTAAAATCTTTCATTGTAAGCTCTGCTTTATCGGTATGATTCCAAATCATTGATCCATTTTTAGAAATTGAAACAGAGCTAATTAAGTAATGCTTCTTACCATTAAGTTTTTTTAAAATTTTTAAAGCCTCATCCCGATTTGTAGGTTTAGATATTATTTCCCCCCCCAAATCAATTACACTGTCTGCTCCAAGCACTATTGAATTTTGGTTTGATGAACTTACTTTTGTTGCTTTGATTTCTGCCAGGTTTTTACTAATTAATTCTGGTGACGCTCCCTCGTTAACTAGACTTTGTTTAATTGGCTCTTCATCTATATTTGATGTTATTACTTTACATCTAATATTGTTGTTTTCTAAAATTTCTTTCCTTACTTTGCTTTTGGAGGCTAAAATTATTTCATTTTTTATTTGCATATATTTCATGAATTTTTATTATTGATGCTGCTGTTTCTTCAACAGATTTTCTTGTAACGTCAATTACAGGCCATTGGTACTTCTGAAATGCTTTTTTTGATATTTTAAGCTCGTTTTCAATAGTTTTTATTTTAGTATAATTAATATTTTCATTTTCTTTAATTGTTGTAAGTCTATTTTTTCTAACATCGTGTAGTCTGTTTGCTTCCGCTGTAAGACCTATAATACAAGAAGTCTTAGGATTTTTCTTTAGTTTTTCTGGTATGGAATTTTCATTTACTAATGGAATATTTGAAGTTTTAAATCCTCTATTTGCAAGATAAATTGAAGTTGGTGTTTTGCTTGTTCTACTAACACCCAATAATATTATGTCTGATTTTTCAACATCAGTTAATGAATTTCCATCATCATGATTCATGGTAAATTGAATTGCTTCAATTCTTTTATAATATTCTTCATTAAGAGCGTGTTGTCCACTAGGAATATTTGTTGCTTTTTGATTAAGGAGTTTTGAAAAATTTAAAATTAAATCACCAAGAACACCAAAACACGGTATGTTTTTTTTGTTTGCCTCTTGTGACAAGAACTTTGCAAGCTTATTATCTACTATAGTGTATAAAATAATTGAGTCTTCTCGCTTTTTGGCTTCTTCTAAAATTTTTAACAATTGATTTTCAGTTCTCGTAAATGAAAAATGGAATAAATTATGTTCAAATTTTTCAAACTGTGCTTTTAGGGCCATAAAAATTCTATCAAGAGTTTCTCCAGTCGAGTCTGAAATCAAATATATATTATGTGTATTTTTCATGTATAAAAGCTTTGTTATTAGATTAATACTTTCTTCATCGATGCAAAAATTAAAAAAGTTATTTTCTATAATTAGTTATTAACACATTTAAACAAGTGAAAAAAATATATTAATATCGAATAAAATTGTTAATTTTATTTAAAAAATTAGATAAATAGAGAAATTTGGGACACTATTATTGTGGGTAAAAGTGTGAAAAAAAGTGTATGAAATTTAATTAAACTAATTCACAGGATAATAATATAAAACAATAAAACTATTTATAATTTATTTATGGGTGCTATTAAAGATTGTATTAACGGTAAAAAAATTAGCAATACTCCTGTTTGGTTTATGAGACAAGCAGGAAGATATTTGCCTGAGTTTAGAGAAATAAGATCTAGAAATACCAATTTTATCGAATTATGTTTGAACCCAAGCCTCTCTAAAGAAATAAGTATCCAACCACTCAAAAGATTCAATCTAGATGCTTTAATTATATTTTCTGACATTCTTTTTATACCATATGCTTTAGGTCAATCAGTTGAATTTCAAAAAAATTTTGGACCAAAGCTTGGAGAACTTGATTACAAAGACATTCTAGGTAAGTCAGACAAAGAAATATCACTAAAATTAAATCCTATTTATGAACTCATTAAAATAACATCCAAAGATGAAATTTTAAATGATAAGGACTTAATTGGATTTACCGGTGCTACATGGACAATTATGGTTTATATGTTGAATAAGAAATCACCTAAAAAAAAGTTAGATGAAAATATATTTAATAATCTGCAGCAGGATGATTTAATAACTAAAATTGTACAAGCTCAAAAAATACATATTAAAAATCAAGTTGAAAGTGGAGCTTCTTTAATACAGATTTTTGATAGTTGGGCCGGTTTATTAGATGAGGAAAAAATAGAGAAATATATATACCAACCTACAAAAGAAATTGTTGAGTTCACCAAAAGATTAGGAGTTGAAGTTATTTGCTTCCCAAGAAATATCAAAAACTATAAAAAATTTTGTGAAATAGTTAATCCAAGCGCAATCAGTATTGATTATGATGTAGACCCAATAAAAATTGCTGAAAGTGTTAATATACCAATACAAGGAGGGATGGACCCAAAATGCTTGTTGTTAGATAAAAATGACATGTTAAAAAACGCAAAAAGATATTTAGAGATATTTAAAAATCATAAATATATCTTTAATCTAGGGCATGGTGTTTTGCCTGAGACCAAACCAGAAAATGTAAAGATATTAGTTGATTATGTGAAAGATTTTAAATGAATGAAAATCATCCAAAAATAAACTTTGGAAAAACAGGAGTGCTCCTAATTAATTTAGGAACTCCGGACTCTACAGATTGGTGGGATATAAGAAAATACCTTAAAGAATTTTTATCAGACAGAAGAGTAATAGAAGTAAACCCAATTATTTGGCAGGTCATACTAAACTTATTTATATTGACTTTTAGACCTTCAAAAACAGCTAAAGCCTATAAAGAAATATGGATGAACGATATAAACAAATCACCTTTAAGATTTTATACTGAAATGCAGGCAAAAAAACTTAGTGAGAAAATGACAGAAAAAAGCCTACATATTGATTTTGCCATGAGGTATGGAAACCCGAGCATTAAAAGTAAAATCTACAAAATGCAGGAACAAGGTTGTGAAAATTTAATAATAATGCCTTTATACCCGCAGTATGCTGCCGCTACAACAGCAACAGTTTGTGACGAGGTCTATAGAACTTTAATGGGAATGAGGTGGCAACCAAGTTTGCAAATAATTTCACATTATGAATCTGAGCCAAAATATATAGAAGCGCTTAAAAATAGTATTGAAAAAAAAATTTCAGAAATTAATTGGCAGCCAGATTTGATTTTAGCATCTTATCATGGGATACCTCAGAAGTACTTTGATAAGGGAGATCCGTATCATTGCTATTGTCAAAAAACTTCGCGATTACTTGCTGAAAGTTTCAAAAAAATCCCTATTAAAACTACTTTTCAATCCAGGTTTGGACCACAAGCCTGGCTTCAGCCTTACACAGACAAAACATTAGAAAAATTACCAAACGAGGGAACCAAGAATTTATTAGTAATTTGCCCTGGTTTTGCGAGTGACTGTGTTGAAACGTTAGAGGAAATCTCCATCCAAGGAAAAGATAGCTTTATAAAATCTGGCGGAAAAAATTTTGATGTTGTACAATGTTTAAATGACAACGATGATCATATAGAATTGCTTGTTGATCTAATTAATAAATACATAAATAGATAAAAATGCGAAATATTCTTCTTTTATATTCTTCTACGGATGGACAAACCAAGTTGATATGTGAAAGAATTCAAGAATCATCAAAAAAAAAAGATTTATTTAAACTCGTTAACATAGACGATGTAGAAAAAGAAAATATTTACAATTACAATTATGTAATAATAGGTGCTAGTATTAGATATGGAAAACATAATAAGAAAGTTTTTAAATTTATAGAAAAATATAAAAATGAATTAAACCAAATAAAAACAGCTTTTTTTTCTGTAAACGTTGTTGCGAGAAAAAGTGATAAAAACACCCCTGAAACCAATCCTTATATTATTAAATTTTTAAAAAAAACTAACTGGAGGCCAAATAAAACTGCTGTATTTGCTGGAAAAATTGATTATCCAAATTACAAGTTTATTGATAAACATATCATTCGTTTAATCATGTACATAACAGATGGCCCAACGGATCTATCCAAAACCTATGAGTTTACAGATTGGAATAGAGTAGATCAATTCGCAAAAGAAATTAGTAATATTAATGATTATTAGGGGCTTGAACTTTATAAATTAACATATATATTAGAATTATCACAATAAAACTCCCATGAACATTAAAGAATTAAAAGGAAAAACATCAGAGCAGCTTATTGACGAAGCTGAAAAATTAGGGATTGAAAATGCAAGCACCCTAAGAAGGCAAGAAATATTATTTGCTATTTTAAAGAAACATGCAGAAAAAGGTGAAGAGATTACCGGTTTAGGAGTGCTTCAATTACTCCAAGACGGTTTTGGTTTCCTTAGAGCAATGGAGTCCAATTATCTTCCTGGTCCAGATGATATTTATGTAAGCCCAAATCAAATTAGAAAATTTGGATTAAGAACAGGTGATACGGTAGAAGGACCAGTGAGAGCACCGAAAGTTGGAGAAAGATACTTTGCATTATTACAAGTAAGCAAAATAAATTTTGAGGAGCCAGAAAAAGTAAGACATAAAATTGCATTCGACAATTTAACCCCCCTTTATCCAAACAGTCAGTTAATTATGGAGTCTGAAAAAAATAAAGTTGAAAAAAATCCTGATCTAACCCCAAGACTTATTGATTTAGTTAGTCCAATAGGCAAAGGACAAAGATCATTAATTATTTCGCCTCCAAAAGCAGGAAAAACAATGATTTTGCAAAGCATCGCTAATGCTATTACAGCCAATCATCCAGAATGCTATCTTATGGTATTACTTATCGATGAAAGACCAGAAGAGGTAACTGACATGCAAAGAACCGTAAAGGGCGAAGTAATTAGTTCAACATTTGATGAGCCTGCACAAAGGCACGTTGCAGTAGCTGAAATGGTTATAGAGAAAGCAAAGAGACTAACAGAGCATAAAAAAGATGTTGTTATATTGCTCGACTCTATAACAAGGCTTGGTAGAGCATATAACGCCGTTGTTCCAAGCTCAGGCAAAGTACTTACAGGAGGGGTTGATGCAAATGCCCTTCAAAGACCAAAAAGATTTTTTGGAGCGGCTAGAAATATTGAAGAAGGCGGATCATTAACGATTATTGCAACAGCGTTAATAGATACTGGCAGCAGAATGGATGAAGTGATTTTTGAAGAGTTTAAAGGAACAGGAAACAGTGAAACTATTTTAGATAGAAAAATATCAGAAAAAAGAATATTTCCTGCAATTGATATTACAAAATCTGGCACAAGAAGAGAGGAATTGCTTTTTGATAAAAGCGACCTTCAAAAAATGAATGTTTTAAGAAGAATAATTGCTCCTATGGGATCAATGGTGCAAAAATTGCTTATGAATCAATAATAACTTCTTTCGCTAGCGGAAAGATAAATGAAATAAAAACCCTACTAAATAAAGATGTTTACAATTCTTTTCATGAAGCAATTAAAGAAAGATCTACAAAACAACTTAAGAATGAAACAACTTTTATTGGAATTAACTCAGCTGAGATCAAAGACCATAATCAAAATAATGATTTATTAGAAGTAAGTGTAAATTTTATTAGTGAAATTATAACTTGTATCAAAGATAAAGAAAATAAAATTATTTCAGGAGATCCTCAAAAAATTAAAAAGGTTAATGATACTTGGAAATTTTCAAGAAACATTAGATCACAAAATCCTAATTGGCAATTGGTCGAAACTGAAGTCTAATTGAATAAAAAAATAACAGATAAAGATAAAAAGGCTTGGCAAGAATTTGTTAATTCTAAAGAAAAATTATACGATAAAGATCAACAATTTTCTAAAAAAAATTTATCTAATTCTGAAAAAACTATAGACCTACACGGATTTAATTTAAAAGAGGCAAATACAGAAATCGAAAAATTTATTTTAACATGTTTCGAAAAAGGTATTTATAAGATAAACATCATAACTGGAAAGGGCAGCAGGTCAAAAAATATAGAAGACCCTTATCAATCAAAAGATCTTAGTATTTTAAAACACTCTATACCAAATTATATTAAAGAAAATAAAGATTTAATGAATAAAATTTCAAAAATTGATTTTGATTCTGTTTCAAATCCAAATTTAGGTAGTTTTTACATTACATTAAAAAAAAAAAATGGTTAAAAATAAAATTTCAAGAAATCTCAAAGCAAGAATTAGAAAAAGTAAAAAAGATTTAAGCACAAACATTAAAAATTTTTTTGATTGGGTAAAAGGTGCGGAATTAATTGAGTTGCAAGAGTGTGACATAAACAAAGATCCAGTAAGACCAGAGTTGGATAATGATTTTAGAACTAGTTATGGAAGAAAAATTTATGGTGTTAAATATAAGAATGAAATTCATGCTGTAATGTGTTTTGCTTTTACAAATCAAATACCCAAATCTGTACATGAGCTTGATTTATTTAGTAGAGATGCCTTTTTGCAAAGTGCTACCAGAGATCAAAATGTTGGAAAAATAGCAATCGCTTATACAGTTTGGTCAAACAAAAAGGGTGGAGGAAAATTAATTGTCAAAGAAGTATTTAAAATGATAAAAAAATCAAATCATTTGAACAGACTCGTTACTCTTTCTCCTTTAACTGACATGGCTAGAAATTTTCATCTTAGAAATGGTGCTGATGAAATACAGGTTAATGACGATACACAAAATTTTGAATATAAAATTATAAAATAAATTTTGATAAATCCGTATCTTTAACTAATTCACCTATATGTTTTTTTATATAATTTGAGTCAATTACTACAGTTTCGCCTGATTTATCCGATGCAGTAAAACTAATTTCATCTAAAATTCTCTCAATAATTGTGTGTAGTCTTCTTGCACCAATATTTTCGACCGTGTTGTTAACTTCACTTGCTATACTCGCAATAAGATCAATTCCATCATCACTAAATTGAAGTTCAACATTTTCAGTTTTCAATAAAGCTTTATATTGTTTGATTAAACTATTATCTGGTTCCTTTAAAATTCTCTTAAAATCTTCACTGTTTAATGCGTCTAACTCAACTCTAATTGGTAATCTTCCTTGCAATTCAGGAAGTAGGTCTGAAGGTTTTGCAAGTTGAAAAGCTCCAGATGCAATAAATAATATATGATCAGTTTTAATAGGACCATGTTTTGTGTTAACTGTTGTACCTTCAATAAGAGGAAGTAAATCTCTTTGAACACCTTCTCTAGATACATCACCACCTACTCTGTCAGTTCTAGCAGAGATTTTATCAATTTCATCAAGAAATACTATACCATTGTTTTCAGTTGAATGTTTTGCTGATTTAATAATTTTATCCTCTTCTATTAGTTTATCAGATTCCTCATTAATTAAAATTTCGTGAGACTCTTTTACAGACATTTTTTTCTTTTTTGGTTTTTGTCCCAAAGATTTACCTAAAGCATCAGAAATATTTATCATACCAATGTTTGCGCCAGGCATCCCAGGAATTTCAAATGAGGGCATTTGATTATTTTCACTTACTGCAATTTCTATTTCATTGTCGTCAAGATCACCATTTCTTAATCTTTTTCTAAAACTTTCTTTAGTTGCAACACTTGCATTTTTACCTACTAAAGCGTCCAAAACTCTTTCTTCAGCAAGCTTTTGAGCTTTTGCATGAACTTCTTTCCTTTTTTTTGATCGCTCCATTGCAATTGCGATTTCAATTAAGTCTCTAATTATTTGTTCAACATCCCTTCCAACATATCCAACTTCAGTAAATCTTGTTGCCTCAACTTTCACAAACGGTGCTTCAGCTAATTTAGATAGTCTTCTTGATATTTCTGTCTTACCAACTCCAGTTGGTCCCATCATAAGTATATTTTTAGGAAGAACCTCGTCTTTCATTTCACCTTCAATTGCCTGTCTTCTCCATCTATTTCTTAAAGCAATAGCTACTGCTCTTTTAGCTTTATCTTGTCCAACTACAAATCTATCCAATTCAGATACAATTTCTCTTGGGGACAATGAGTCTGAAAGTGTATTAATTTTTTCCTTCTTATCTTTTGGTTTAAATGTTGTTACGTTTGATTTATCCATTATATTTTTTCTATTGAAATGTTGTTATTTGTAAAAACGCAAATCTCGGCTGCAGTTTCAACAGCTTTTTTTGCTATTTCTTCTGCTGACATGTCAGTGTTCATAAGAACTTTAGCGGCAGCTAAGGCGTAGTTTCCTCCAGACCCAATTCCAATGACATCTCCTTCTGGCTCTAACACGTCACCAGTTCCAGAAATTATAAAACTTTTTTCTTTATCCGCTACAGCCATTAAAGCCTCTAATCTTCTTAAATATTTATCTGTTCTCCAATCTTTAGCCAATTCTACAGCAGCTCTTGCAAGATTGCCTGCATGTTTTTCTAATTTAGATTCTAATCTTTCAAACAATGTTAATGCATCAGCAGTTGATCCTGCAAATCCTGCAATCACATTTCTTTTCTCAATCTTTCTAACTTTATTTGCAGTTTTCTTAATTACAGTATTTCCCATACTAACCTGGCCATCACTAGCCACCACTACTTGATTTTTTTTTCTTACCAGTGCAATTGTTGTCATGACTCTTAGGTGGATACTAATTTTTATAGTTCAAGTACCAAATTAGAAATATTGATATCATCAAATAATGTATATATATGTATATTTTATAATGAAACGTAAAGCTAAAATAAGCCGTAAGACTAAAGAGACATCAATTAGTGTTGAAGTAAATATTGATGGAAAAGGTAAGTATAAAATTGACACAGGCATAGGTTTTTTAAATCATATGCTTGAGCAATTATCCAAACACTCTTTGATTGATTTAAACGTTAAAGCTAAAGGAGACACTCATATTGATCTGCATCATACTACTGAGGATGTGGGTATTGCTATTGGAGAGTGTATTAAAAAAGCATCAAATAAATTTAAAGGAATTAAAAGATACGCGCACGCAATGATTCCTATGGATGAAACTCTTTCAAGAGTTGCGATCGATGTATCAAATAGACCTTATTTAATTTGGAAAGTAAATTTAAAAGTGGAGAAGCTTGGAGAAATGGACACGGAACTATTTAAGGAATGGTTTCAAGCATTTTCCCAGTCAGCTGGTGTCACGCTTCACATGGAGAATATATATGGAGATAACAGTCACCATATAATAGAGTCATGCTTCAAAGGATTAGCTAGAACTTTAAGAAGCGCTCTAGAAATAGATCCAAGAATAAAAAACGTTATACCATCTACTAAAGGCTCATTATAAAAATTTAATGAATATTACAATTGTTGACTATAAATCGGGCAACATAAGCTCTGTTATTAATTCGTTCAACGAAGTTGCTAAAGATAAAGTAAAAATAGAGGTAACTTCAGATATAAAAAAAATCAAATCGAGCGATAAAGTTGTTTTGCCAGGACAAGGTTCGTTTAAAAGTTGTGTTGATGGACTTAATAATATCAGCGGCTTAATTGATTCTCTTAATGAATTTGCAATAAATAATAAAAAACCTCTTCTTGGAATTTGTGTTGGGTTACAAATGTTTGCAGATATTGGCTATGAAGAAACAGAAACAAAAGGCTTGGGCTGGATTTCAGGTAAAGTTTCAAAGATAGATAATCAAAATGGAAAATACAAACTTCCTCATATTGGGTGGAATCAAATTAATATAGTTAAAGAAAGTAATATTTTTAAGGATATAGAAAATAACTCTCATATGTATTTTGTGCATAGCTATGAATTTATTCCAAATGATAAAAATGTTATTTCAGCAACCACTGATTATTCATCCAATGTAGTTTGTGCAGTAGAAAAAGAAAATATATTTGGAACCCAATTTCACCCAGAAAAAAGTGATAAGATAGGGCTTAAAATAATTGATAACTTTATAAAATTATAAATGAAAATATTTCCAGCTATAGATATTAAAGATAAAAAGTGTGTGAGATTAGTCAAAGGAGACTTTGATAATAAAACTGAATACAATACTTCACCAGTTGAACAAGCTGCAAGATATAAAGATCATGGTTTCAAAAATTTACACATTGTAGATTTAGATGGTGCCTTAACAGGACAATTAGTAAATTTAGATATTATCAAGGATATAGTTAGTAAATTCGATCTAAAAGTTGAAATTGGCGGAGGCATAAGAAACTTTGAAAGTATAAAAAAATATACTGATGCAGGAGTTGATAAAGTTATTTTAGGAAGTGCTGCAATTAAAGATAAAAATTTTTTAAAAGAAGCATGCCAAAAATTCCCTGGAAAAATTGCTCTAGGCTTAGATGCAAAAGATGGATATTTATCTGTTTCTGGATGGAAGGAAAATTTAAATAAACTTACCTTAGATTATCTTAACGAAGTGAATGATTATGGAATTTCTAGATTGATTTACACTGATATTAATCGTGATGGAACTAAGAAAAGTCCAAATTTTGAAGAAACTCAGAAAGTAGCAGATAATTCTAGCTGTCCAATAGTTATATCAGGTGGAGTTTCTTCTATAGATGATATTACAAAAGCAAGAGAACTAAATAATATTGAAGGAATAATAGTTGGGAAGGCAATATATGATGGAGATATTAAATTGGAGGAATTATCAAAGGAGATTAATTAATGAAGTCTTTTGATTATTTAAGTCTCTATCTTGTTGTAATAATATTGTGTTTAGTAAGTGTAAATTTTCTTTATAGGATGTTTTTTTAAAAATGCTTAAAAATAGAATAATACCATGTTTAGATGTTAAAAACGGTCGAGTTGTAAAAGGTATAAATTTTGTAGATCTTAAAGATGCTGGAGATCCAGTTGAACAGGCTAAAATTTACAGTGATGGTGGTGCAGATGAAATTTGTTTCTTAGATATTACCGCTTCAAATGAAAACCGAGAAACCATTTTTGATGTTGTTAAAAAAACTTCTAAGAAATGTTTTGTGCCTCTAACAGTTGGTGGTGGTGTTAGAAACGTAAATGATATTAGTAAACTATTAAATTGTGGTGCAGATAAAGTATCTATAAATACTGCTGCCGTAGAAAATTCAAAATTAGTAGAAGAAAGTTCAATTAAATTTGGATCACAATGCATAGTTGTTGCAATTGATGCAAAAAAAAATGAGACAGGATGGGAAATCTTTACTCACGGAGGAAGAAACTCAACAGGTATAAATGCTTTGGATTTTGCGATAAAAATGGAAAAATGTGGGGCAGGAGAACTCCTAGTAACTTCGATGGATAAAGATGGAACTCAATCGGGTTATGATATTGATTTAATGAAAAAAATTTCATCAACAGTCAATATACCAGTAATTGCATCAGGTGGTGTAGGAACATTAGATCACTTAGTTGAAGGATTAAAGTCAGGTGCAAGTGCAGTTCTTGCGGCCTCTATATTTCATTATGGCACATATTCATTAACTGAGGCAAAGCAATATCTAGCTTCAAAAAATATTCCTGTTAGAATTTAATATGCTAAAAGTTTTAGAAGATCTCGTTTTACTGGCTAGAGAAAGAAAAGCAAAACCAATTGAGGGTTCTTATACGAACAAATTACTTAAGGATAAAACTTTAGTTAAAGAAAAAGTTATTGAAGAAATAAATGAACTTATTGAAGCAGTAAATGAAAATTCAAACAAAATTCACGAAGCTGCAGATGTTTTTTACCATTTGGTTGTTATGTTAGAAGCTTATAATATTAAGATGGAGGACGTAGTTGCGGAACTAAAAAAAAGACAAAAATAAATTTAGGAGGCAATTATGAAACAAGTAGAAAAAAAAAGACACTTAGCAAAAACAATCACTTGGAGAATTATAGCTAGTTTAGATACGTTTCTAATAGCATGGTTAATTACTGGTAAATTTGATTGGGCAGGAACTATAGCTGGTATCGAAGTTTTAACTAAAATGTTTCTTTACTATTTTCATGAAAGAGCGTGGTATAATTTTAGTAAATTTGGAGTTATAAAAAGCAAGTAACAATATATCTGTATATACAAAATATACTTATTCTTTTTATAAGTATTTTATTATGACAATTGAATATATACTTTTGTAAATATGAGCCATAAGTTCTATAAACCTGCAAGATCAAGATTGCAAAGAAGTGAATTAGCAGTTCCAGGATCCTCTCCAAAAATGTTTGAAAAGGCTTTAAATTCGGAAGCGGATTATATTTTTTTAGATTTAGAAGATGCTGTTTCTCCAAATGATAAAGTTCCAGCACGTGCAAATGTGATTAAAGCTCTCAACGAAATGAATTGGAGAGAAAAAGGAAAAACAATATCTGTAAGAATAAATAGTTTAGATACACATTACATGTATAGTGATCTAGTAGAAATTGTAGAACAAGCTGGAGAAAATATAGACACGATATTAGTTCCAAAAGCTGGAACCGAAAGCGATGTTTACATGGTTGACTGTATGCTTTCACAAATTGAAACGAATAAAAAATTAAAAAACAAAATTGGTATTGAGTGTTTAATTGAAACTGCTCTGGGGATGTCTAATATCAAAGAAATTGCAAAATCGAGCGAAAGATTAGAGGCGTTGCATTTTGGTGTAGCCGATTATGCAGCAAGTTTAAGAGCAAGAACTGTTGTGATAGGTGGATTGAATCCAGATTATCCCGGCGATCAATGGCATCACGGACTTTCAGAACTTGTAATGACGTGTAGAGCTTATGGGCTAAGGGCTATCGATGGTCCCTTCGGAGATTTCAATGATCCAGATGCATACATTGCTGCAGCAAAAAGAGGAGCCGCAATTGGTATTGAAGGCAAATGGGCAATACATCCATCTCAAATAGAACTAGCAAATAAAGTTTTCTCACCACCAGAGACAGAAGTAAATAAAGCAAAAAGAATTTTAGAGGAATTAGATAAAGCTGCAAAAGAGGGAAGAGGAGCGGCACAACTAGATGGAAGAATGATTGATGCAGCATCTGCAAGGATGGCGGAAAATATTGTTAACATTGATAAATTAATTAATAAACAATAATTATGGATATACACGAATATCAAGCAAAAGAAATTTTAGCTAGCTTTGGAGTTACAATTCCAAGAGGAGGTATTGTCTATAGTCCTGAGACTGCAGAGAACAAAGCTAGAGAAATTGGTGGATCAAAGTGGGTTGTAAAAGCACAAATTCATTCTGGTGCCAGAGGAAAAGCTGGCGGAGTAATAGTTTGTAATTCACCCCTTGAAGTTGCTCAAGCAACAGACAAGCTTTTAGGAAAGAAATTAGTTACCAATCAAACAGGTCCTGAGGGCAAAATAGTTAACAGAATTTATATTGAAGAGGCAACAGACATTGAAAAAGAATTATATTTAGGTTTAGTTTTTGACAGAAGCTCTGAAAGTATTATGGTTGTAGCCTCAACGGAAGGTGGAATGAGTGTAGAGGAAATTGCTAAAGAAAAACCTGAATCAATTATTAGATCTAAAATAGAAGTTGCGGTCGGTATACAAAACTTTCAAGCACGAGAGCTTGCATTTGGTTTAGGAATAGAGCCAGAATTAATAAGAAGAGCCTCAGAAACAATAATAGGTTGTGCTAAAGCTTTTAGTGAGTTAGACGCAACAATGGTTGAGGTAAATCCATTAGTAATTTCAAAACAAAAACAAATATTGGCGCTAGACTGCAAGATGAGCTTTGACAACAATGCAATGTTTAGAAGAGACAAGGTATCTGAATTAAGAGACAAAACACAAGAGGATGAAAAAGAAGTTTACGCCTCAGATAGAGGTTTAAATTATGTTAGTTTAGACGGAAACATAGGAAATATAATTAATGGAGCTGGATTGGCAATGGCTTCGATGGATATGATTAAACTTGCAGGTGGAGAGCCAGCTAACTTTCTAGACGTTGGAGGAGGAGCAACACCTGAAAAAATAGTAAAGGCTTTCAGGTTAATTACTATGGACAAAAAAGTAAAAGTAATTCTTGTTAATATTTTTGCTGGAATAAATAGATGTGATTGGGTGGCAGAGGGAATAGTCCAAGCATTAGAAAAAATAGAAATCAAAGTTCCTCTGGTGATAAGATTAGCTGGAACAAATGTTGAAAAAGGAAATAAGATTCTTCAAGAAAGTAAATTAAATTATATAGAGGCAAACACTTTAGAGGATGCAGCAAATAAAGCGGTTGCAGCATTAAAATAAATGGCAGTTATAATTGAAAAAAATACAAAAATTTTAATTCAAGGTTTCACTGGAAAAATGGGAACTTTCCATGCTGAGGAAATGATAAAATATGGTTCAAATGTAGTAGGTGGCGTTACACCAGGAAAAGGGGGCCAAAAACATTTAGATAAGCCAGTGTTTAATACTGTTAAAGATGCAGTGAAACATACTGGTGCAACGGCATCAATATTATTTGTTCCACCTGCATTTGCAGCAGACTCAGCTATGGAAGCTGCTGACGCTGGAATTAAAACTTGTGTAGCCATAGTAGATGGAATCCCTTCACACGATATGATTAGAATTAAGAGATATATGAGAAGATATTCAAAAAATGATAAAATGACACTAGTAGGTCCAAATTGTGCAGGGATTATTAGCCCTGGTAAATCAATGTTGGGAATTATGCCAGGTCATATTTATAAGGAGGGTAGAGTTGGCATTATTAGCAGATCAGGAACTTTAGGATATGAAGCTGCTCAACAAATGAAAAACCTTAATATTGGTATTTCTACTAGCGTAGGAATTGGAGGTGATCCAATTAATGGAAGCTCATTTAGAGATATAATCGAAAAATTTGAAACTGATGATGAAACAGATGCAATTTTAATGATTGGTGAAATTGGTGGGCCACAAGAAGTTGCTGCTGGCGAATTTGCTAAAGAAAATATGAAAAAACCTGTGATAGGATACATAGCAGGTTTAACTGCTCCTAAAGGCAGAGTAATGGGTCATGCTGGAGCTATTGTTTCGGCTTATGGCGAAAGTGCAATTGAAAAAGTTGAGATTTTAAAAGAATGCGGAGTAACAATTTCAAAAAATCCTTCAGTAATGGGTGATACAGTAAAATCTATAATTGAAAAAATTTAATATGAAATATGACGACCAAAACATCTTTGCGAAAATTCTTAAGGGAGAAATTCCTTGTAAGAAAATTTATGAAGATGAGTTTATTTTATCTTTTTACGACATTAATCCTCAAAAAAAAATTCATGCTTTAGTCATTCCAAAAGGAAAATACATTGATTTAGATGATTTTAGCCAAAACGCTTCCAATAACGAAATAGTTGGTCTTATAAAAGGAATAAATACTGTTGCTAAAAAACTTGGAATATCAGTTGACGTTGGCAAGGGTTATAGAGCTCTTGCAAACATTGGCGAACATGGAGGACAAGAAGTTCCTCATTTGCACTTTCATTTATTTGGAGGAGAAAAAATTGGCAAAATGGTACAATAATTTTGAAAGTTCATAGATACTATCTCGAGATTAATTCTTTAAATAATTTAAAAGAGGTCAATATACCTAATCAAAATCTTACTTTAGAAAAAATTTCACCTCCTGATATTGAAATAAATAAATTTTTTTACAAAAATATTGGAAAACAGCATCGATGGGTAGATAGATTAGTTTGGGATAATTTAAAATGGATAAATTACCTTGAAAACAAAAATGTACAAACTTATGTATTAAAATTGAATAAAGATTTAGTTGGATACTTTGAATTAATTCAAGAACAGTCTACAAAAAGTTCAGAGATCGCATATTTCGGAATATTAGATAGTTACATTGGAAAAAAGTATGGGGGTTTTTTGTTATCTGAAGCTATAAAACAATGTCTTAATTCTAATTTTAATCGAGTATGGGTACATACATGTACTTTAGATCACAAGCATGCTCTTCAAAATTACTTAAATAGAGGGATGAAAATTTTTAGAGAAGAAACAATAAATCTTAGCATTAATTAATCAATTTTTGGAAGTTTGAACAAATTTTGATCAATTTTTTCATTTATAGAGGTATCAAAAATATATGTTACAGCTAAGTTTTGATAAACATCCTCAACTTGCCAACCAACTATCTCAAAATTAACTATACTAAAAAAAACTTTTAAATTTTTGTTATTCTCTCTAATCTCTAAGAATAAATATTTTTCTTCAAGATATTTAAGTTCAGAATTTTTTATATTTCGAATTAGAAAGCTTTTGTCAAGAAGGAATTCAAATGGAGTACTTTTAATCGGGTAACGGTAATATTGTTTATTATTCTTAATTACTAAATTTGACCCATTTGATACTAATATTTTATTATTTCTTGCTTCATATTTACAAAATATTTTTTTTGGATATTTAATCGTACATTCTCCTTTTTCATCTTTATCACCAATAGTCTGAACAAAATTAAAACTTATATTATTTATTGCATTTAATTTATTGATTATATTTTCTTTAGTTGAAGCAAATAAGTTATTTTGGAAAAAAAAAAAAATTGTTGAAAATATTAGAAATTTTTTCATTTCAATATTTCTCTTTTACCAACGTGATTCGCTTTACTTACAATTCCTCTTTCTTCCATCATATCGATGATTCTTGCTGCTCTGTTATAACCAATTTGAAGTTTCCTTTGCAAGAAAGATGTTGAAGCTTTTCTTTCATTCATAACAAGTTCTAAAGCACTTTGATAAAGTTCATCTTTATCGTTCATTTCATAATCATTTAAATTATCATCTTCTTTTTCTGAAAACTCTAAGATTTCATCAATATAATCTGGCTCTGCCTGAGATCTTAAAAAATTATTTACTTTTTCTATTTCATCTTCGGTCACGAAAGGGGCATGAATTCGAGTTATTTTATTTGCAGAAGACATAAACAACATATCACCTTTACCTAAAAGCTGTTCAGCTCCCTGCTCGCCTAAAATTGTTCTGCTATCTATTTTTGAAGATACCTGGAAAGATATTCTAGTAGGAAAATTTGCTTTAATAGTTCCTGTTATTACATCAACACTAGGTCTTTGTGTTGCCATTATTATATGAATTCCTGCAGCTCGTGCCATTTGAGATAGTTTTTGAATATAATTCTCAATATCTTTTCCTGAAACAAGCATAAGATCTGACATTTCATCAACTATAACCACTATATATGGCATAAAAGTTTTATGCTTAGAGTTATAACCATCAATATTTCTAACTCCTACTTTTGTCATAAGTTTATATCTATTTTCCATTTCTTTAACCACCCAACCTAAAACCGATGCTGCCTTTTTAGGTTCAGTGATTACCGGGCATAATAAGTTTGGAATCCCTTCATAGGTTGATAATTCCAACATTTTAGGATCAATTAAAATAAATTTACATCTTTCAGGTGTATGTCTGAATAATAAAGATAATATTATTGTATTAATACATACTGATTTACCAGAGCCTGTTGTTCCTGCTATTAATAAGTGTGGCATTGTACTTAGATCTCCAATTATAGGTAAACCAGAAATACTTTTGCCGAGTGCGATTGGTAGTTTTATGTCCTTTTTTTTAAATTGAGCGTCTTTAATTACCTCTCCAAGATATACATTTTCCCTAGTTAAATTAGGTAACTCAATACCTATTGTATTACTTCCTGGTATAATGGAAATTCTTGCAGAGTCTGAACTAGTATTTCTTGCAATATCTTCTGATAAATTAATTATTTTTGAAACCTTAACACCTGGTGCTGGTTCAAATTCATTAAGTGTTACAACCGGACCATAATTTATTTTTTTTATTTTGCCCTCAACACCAAAGTCAATTAACACTTTTTCTAAAAATTGTTCATTAATATTTTCGTTCATTTTTGCAGTTTTTTCGTTTTTAGAAGCAGATTTAAGAAATTTAAGTTCTGGAAGAAAAAATTTTTTTATATTTTTTTCAGTTTTATTTTCAAACAGAAAACTGTCTTGAATTTCTTTATTTTCCTCCAAATTTTGTATTGTTATGTTTTCTCTTGTAGAATTTTCTTTTTTAAATGAAACATTTTTTCTTAAACTAAATGAAAATTTACTTATATTATTTACGAAGGAAAATATTTTCGAAATTTTGAAATTTATACTTATACAAAATAGAGTAATTATAAGTAAAATTAATAAATAGTAAGAAACAGTTTCATT
The DNA here is from genome assembly GCA_902629075.1 of uncultured Pelagibacteraceae bacterium. Taxonomy (GTDB): domain Bacteria; phylum Pseudomonadota; class Alphaproteobacteria; order Pelagibacterales; family Pelagibacteraceae; genus Pelagibacter. The sequence goes on from CACOPK010000001.1 coordinate 21,199, forward strand.
CTTTGCTAAAATAGATGATATAAGGCTATCTTTTAAGAAAATTCCAAAAAATCCTCCATTTCCATTTACTGTCAAAAAGAATGATTGATTTTGGAAGTAAGAAAAGAAGATTGTACCGAAAATTATATATAAAATACAAAAAAATAAATTATCAATAAATATAATTTGCTTTTTATTAATAAAAATATGAAGACCCGAAAAAAACAATGTAAAAGGAATTAAATAGGAGATTAGTCCTATTGCTTGAAATAAAAAATCTGATACTACACTGCCTCTAAAACCCAATAAGTTTTGAATTTCACTCGTATCATTTTTGATAAAATTAGGATCACTTGGTGAATATGATATTAATGAAATAAAAATTGAAATAGAAAAAAAAATAATAATTATTGCAAATAATTCTGTTATTCTCCTAATCAAAAAATCTTTCGTTTTCGTTAAAAAATCAGCAAAATTCATAAAAAGAATCAAATATGTTGATTTGTACCATTTAATTATTATTGGTAAAATTAAAAAATTTTATGAAAGTATGTTTAATTGGAAATAATCTCACTAGCCTTCTTTTAGCTGTTATTTTATCGAAAAAAAAATTTCAAGTAGAAATTATTTCTAAAAAAAGATCTAGATTAAAATTTAAAACTAGGTCCTTGGGAATAAGCGAACATAATTTGAATTTTTTATGTAATTATTTTAAAGACATCAAAAAAATCACTAATCCCATAAACGAAATAAAAGTTTCAATTGAAAGTAAAAAAAAAAACGATGAAATTTTATTTAATAATAATTCGAATGTTTTATTTAATATGATTAAATATGATAAGTTAATTGCTTACCTTGAGAATAAATCAAAAAAAAATAACTATATTAAGTATAAATTTTTTAAAACGGAAAAATCTTTACTATCATTAAAAAATTCAAAAAAATACGATTTATTTATAAATTGTGAATCTACAAATATTTTAACAAAAAAATTCTTAAAAAGAGGAATAAATAAAAACTATAATAATAAGGCCTTCACAACTATAATTACTCATAAAAAAAATATTAAAAATAGAGCTACTCAAATTTTCACAAATTATGGACCTATTGCATTTCTTCCATTGTGTGAAAATACAACTTCTGTTGTTTTTTCCTTTGAAGTGAATAAAGATAAAAATATTTCAAATAAAAAAATTTTAGATTTAATCAACTATTACAATCCATCATATAAAATCACAAATCATAAAATTTTTGAAAATTTCAATTTAAAACTAAAACTTCCAAAAAAATATTTTCACAAAAATATTTTATTTTTTGGAGATGCTATACACACTATTCATCCTTTAGCGGGGCAGGGATTTAATATGACAATAAGAGATATAGAAAAATTAACTGAAATTTTAGAAAAAAAAATATTATTAGGACTACCTATAGATAAATATGTTTATGAAGAATTTGAAAAAAAATCAAAAAGTAAAAATTCAACTTTTTCTTTTGGTATTGATTTAATTTATGAACTCTTTAGATTTAAAAAAAACTATATTCCAGATAATGTATCTAAAAAATTCTTCACTTATATAAATAAAAACACTAAATTAAAAAATTTTGGAATAAACTTTGCTAACAAGGGTCTTTAAATTATTGAAGAGTTTTTATGTTTGAAAAATCTGAATTATAAGTATCTAGTATCTCTTCAAATTTTAATTTTCTTTCTTCAAGATTTTTTGTTTCAAGAAGAATTTGTTTTTCAAGAATCGAAAAAGGGGATGCCATTGATAATGCTGAGAGTGTTTGATAAACATTTTGGCCCTCAAGATCTTTCCAATTAATTTGAAATCCTTGTTTTTCAAATAAATTTTTAAGTTCTTGTAAAATTTTTTCTATTTTCGAAAAATCGAATTTTTCATTCTCCGAGTTAGTATCATTTGTATAAAATTCATAATCGACACTCGCTTCTCTATAAATTTTGTCATTATTTATTTCTTTGATGATTTTAAATCTATTTAGACCTTTAATAATAATAATATATCTTCCATCTTCAGTTTCATTAAAACTGACAATTCTACAAACACATCCAACATCAAACAAATCTGGTTTTTTTAGATCACCACTCTTCTTCGGTTGTATCATCCCAATCAGTCTATTACTTGACATTGCATCTTCAGTCATTTTTAAATATCTGGGCTCAAAAATATTTAAAGGTACTGTTGTATTTGGGAAAACAATAAAATTTGACAAAGGAAAAACCGGAATCAGATTTGGTAGATCTTTTTTATCTTTCATAAAATTTAAGTATAATATAATGATTTTTTGATAATTCATCAATGGCTGTAATATGAAAATAAATAATATTAGTTTTGAAAAAAACAAAATAATTAAGTTATTTAATGAAAAAAAGTTTAGTAAAATATCCAAAATTTCAAAAAATCTATTAGACAATTATATAAATGATGTTGATGTATGGAAATTAGTTATTTTTAGTGAAATCAATTTAAAAAATTTAAATAAAGCTGAAAAATACTCAGAAAAATTGATATCATTTAAAAAAACAAAAGAAACTTATTATCTTTATGGCAATATTTTAAAAATCCAAAAAAAATATAAACAATCGATCCTTGCTTTTGAAAAATCAATAAAATTAGATAATAATTATTCCGAAGCATATAATAATCTTGCGAATGTACAAAAACAGATTGGTTTAGTAGATGAAGCTCTAAAAAATTATGAAAAGTCAATTTTAAAAAACAAAAAAAACATTCAGGCTTATTTTAATCTTGCAAATTTATTTAAATATCAAAAAAAATTTGAGTTGGCCATTCAGAATTATAATAAAGTTATTGAAATTGACTCAAAATTTGTTGAGGCGTACAGCAATATAGGACAAATTTATGGAGAAGCGAGTGTCGATTATGAATTTTATACAAATGATACTAACTCGGAGAATGAAAAATTCGATTTTTCGAAAATAGAAAAAATTTTACAAGAACTTAAAAAGATTAATGCTAATGATGAAATTTACCTTAAACTTTTAAAAGTTATTACTGAAAAAAACTTAAGCAATCTTGAAAAACAACATATGTATTATTCTATGGGTAAGGTATCACTTGACATTGGAAATGACGAAGAAGCATTTAAATATTTAGATAAAGCAAACTCTTTAAAGTTACAGGATATAAAATTCTCAATAAAAAAGTTAAAGAAAGATTTTAAGCGAACAAAGGAAATATTTTCAAAAAAAAATCAAGATAAAAGTTATAAAAATCAATTTTCTTCGTATCCTATTTTTATTCTTGGGATGCCAAGGTCTGGTACAACCTTACTTGAGCAAATTATTTCTTATCATTCCGAAGTATACGGGGGTGGAGAATTGGACTTCTTACCAACTGCAATAAACCTTAATGAAAATCAAATTGAAAATAACTTAGAACTTGCATTAGATAAGATAAGGCATAACTATTTATTTAATTTAAATAAATTATCAAAAAAAAATTTAATAACGGATAAACTACCAGCAAATTTTAAGCATATTGGAATTATTTTAGAAGCGATACCAGAAGCTAAAATAATTCATTTATGTAGAAACCCTATGGCTGTATGTTGGTCAAATTATAAATCTAACTTTTTAAGTAATGGAGGCATGGAATACAGTCATAAGCAAGAAGATATAGCAGAGTTTTATATTGAGTATCATGAACTTATGTTATTTTGGAATAAGAAATATTCAGGAAAAATCATAAATTTAGACTATGAAAAATTAGTTCAAAATTTTAATAAAGAGATTAAAAATTTATTTCTGAAATTAGACTTAAAGTGGGAAAACAAAGTTTTAGAGTTTTATAAAAATAATAGAGCTGTCGAAACAGCTTCATTTATGCAAGTAAGAAACAAAATTTATAAAGATAGTTCAGAGCAGTGGAAAAAATATAGTAGATATTTGAAACCAATGATGAATATTTTAACTTCTAATAAAATTAAATTTTAATGATATTCTGGATTGCGTCATACCCTAAAAGTGGGAATACATGGCTTAGAGCTTTAATTAGTTCATATTACTTTTCAAAAACAGGAATTTTTTCTGCAGATTTACTCAAAAATATTGGGCAGTTTCCAGAAAAATCTTATTTTAAAGATTTTGATTATAATAAAAATCAAATAACCGATACATCAAGATACTGGATTAAGGCACAGGAAAAAATAAACAGAGATAAAAAAATAAAATTTTTAAAAACCCACAATATATTTGGTAAAATAAATAATAATAATTTTACAAATAAACAAAATTCTATCGGATGTATTTATATTGTTAGAGATCCTAGAAATGTAATAACATCTTTAAAACATCATTATGAAATGAGCTATAGTAATGCTTTAGATTTTATGATGAGTGAGAAGAAATATATTTTTGATTATCATAGTAAAAATGATTTCAGCGATTTTCAACTAATAAGCTCATGGGACAAAAATTATAAATCTTGGAAAAATCAAAATATAATCCCTACTTTACTAATTAGGTATGAAGATTTATTAACGGAGACTTTTAGTGTTTTTAAAAATGTAGTTGAGTTCATTAATTATACTATTAAAAATGAAAATGAAATTGATAAAAATAAATTAAAAAATTCTATTTTTTCGACAGAATTTAATAAATTAAAAGATTACGAAAAAAAAAATGGTTTTTCAGGAGCAGTTTTATCAAAACAAAATCTAAAAAAAATTCCTTTTTTCCATTTAGGACCAAAAAATGATTGGAAAAAATATATAGATAAGGATATGCAAAATAAAATTCTTAAAGCATTTAAACAAGATTTATTTAATTTATCTTATTTAAACTAGATAGAATTAATTATTGCTAATTATTAAAAAAAACTCTATGAATAGTTTTTTAAACGCGGGCATAGCTCAGTGGTAGAGCGTCTCGTTGCCAACGAGAAGGTCGTGGGTTCAAGTCCCATTGCCCGCTCCATTACAAGAATAACATATGATTATATGGATAGCTTCATACCCCAAAAGCGGTAACACATACTTAAGATCGTTTATTTCAAGCTATTATTTCTCAAAAAATGGAATTTTTAAATTTAATGATTTAATAAATATACAACAATTTCCTAATATAAAATTTACTAAGTTAACTAATGAAAGCAAAGAGGATGCAAGTAAATCTTGGATATTTAATCAAAACAGTTTTTTTACTAAAGAGAAAACTACATTTTTAAAAACACATAATTGTCTAACGGAGTATAAAGGTAATAAGTTTACAACAGAAAATGAAACAATAGGAGGAATATATATTGTTAGAGATCCACGAAATGTTATCACATCTTTAACACATCATTATTCAATCAGCTATGAACAAGCTTTTAATTATATGAAAGATGAAAATGCCTCACTTCTACAGAAGTCTCGTGAAAATGATCATAGTAATTTTTCTTATTTGAGTTCATGGTCAAATCATTATAGATCTTGGATTGAGACTAAGCATTTTGAAATATTATTTATAAAGTACGAAGAATTGGAAAAAAATAAAGTAGAAGTTTTTACTAGAGTTATTAATTTCATTAATAAGTTAAATAAAAACAATCAAAAAATTAATCAAGAAAAATTTTCAAATTCTATAAAATCAACAAATTTTGTTAATCTAAAAAATAAAGAATTTACAGAAGGTTTTGAGGAAAGTGTTTATTCTAAAATTACAGGAAAAAGACTCAATTTTTTCAATTTAGGCTTCAATAATCGTTGGCAAAAAATATTACCAGATGATATAAAAAATAAAATGAATTTAGTTTTTGAAAAAGATATTCAATATTTAGGTTATTAATTATGGATGATGATTTATCAAAAAAAAAATGTATACCTTGCGAAGGTAATATACCTCCTTTTGATTATAACGAAATACATAAATATCTTAAAAAAGTTGATGATTGGGAAGTAAAAAAAAATGAAGAAAATAATTTTTTTTTAATAAAAGAATTTAAATTTGAAAATTTTAAAGAAAGCCAAAATTTTGTTAATAATGTTGGTGATATAGCAGAAAATGAGGGTCATCACCCAGATATACATTTCGGCTGGGGTTATGCAAAGATTAAAATTTTTACTCATGCTATCAATGGTTTAGCAGAAAGTGATTTTATACTGGCATCAAAAATTGACAAAGCAATTAATGATTAAAATGTCTAGTTTTAGAAAAAACTAAAACAATACCCATATCATTTGCAAATTTAATTATTTCTTTATCTTTATTCGAACCAAATGGTTGAATTATTGCCGTAACACCAGCATTAATTAGTTTTTCAATTCCATCTATAAATGGAAAAAAAGCATCAGATGCGGCAACAATTTGGTCTTCATTTTTGAATTGTTTGAATTTTCTCATTTTTTCGATCGCTATTTTACAACTGTCCAGTCTACTAGGTTGACCAGACCCTATACCCAGAGTTTTATTTTTTTGTGTAATAACTATTGCATTAGATTTTACCGATCTACATATATTAAATGAAAATATTAGTTGTTCCATAAGTTTTTTAGAAGGTCGATTTTTTGAAACAACTTTAAAATTACTTCCATTGAAAATTTGATCATCATTTGTTTGTATTAGAAATGAATTTATACCTGAAATAATTTTGTTATTGTTATTAGATAAAATATGGGAACTATCAATTACTCTAAGATTTTTTTTTTGTTTAAATAATTTTAATGCTTTTTTTTCAAATCCATTTGCTATAACTATCTCGTAATAAGTTTTAAATATTTCTTTTGCAATTTTAAAAGTAAGTTTAAAGTTGCATGCAACAATTCCACCAAAAGCGCTTACAGGATCACAATTCATGGCAGATGTATAACTTTTTAAAAGATTATCTTCTATTGATACTCCAGAGGGATTAGAATGCTTAACAATTACCACTCCTCTATTTTTTGGCAAAGTTTTGGTTAAATTTAAACATGCAAAAATATCGCTGTAATTATTATAACTTAACTCTTTTCCCTGCATAGGTAATAATTTAAAGTTTTCATCATTGCTATAAATAGCTCCCATTTGATGAGGATTTTCTCCATATCTGAGAGATTTAATCAATTTAGCATTTATGAATAATTTTTCTGGAACAACTTTCTTTGAAATTTTATTTAAATAATTATAAATTGTTGAATCGTAACTAGCAGTTTCACCAAAAGCTTCTCTAGACATTTTTGTTCTGAACTGAAGTGAAGTGGAGCCATTATGTATATTTAATTCTTCAATTAATTCTTTGTATTGTGAAATTTTCGTTATAACAACTACGTCATTATAATTTTTTGCAGCTGATCTGACTAAAGTAGGGCCACCAATATCGATATTTTCAATAATCTTTTTATTATTTTTTGTAATATTGAGTGTTTCTTTAAAGGGATAAAAATTTGTTATAACTAAATCTATACTTCCAAAGTTAAGTTTTTTTAGAGTTTCTTTATGAGATTGTTTTTGTCTTTTATATAATATTCCAGAATGTATTTTTGGATGAAGAGTTTTTACCCTTCCATCTAAAATTTCAGGAAATTTTGTATAATTTGACACTTCAATGCATTGATAACCAAGTGATTTTATTTTTTTATAAGTTCCACCTGAACTAATTAGCTTTATTTTATATTTTTTAAGTATCTTTAAAATTTTATCAAGTTCATCTTTATCTGATAAAGAAATAAGTGCAGATTTTATTTTCATATCTTTGATATCTCCCACAAAATGTCTTGTTCCTCCGAGTTTAAAAGTCCAGTAATAAGTATGTTTTTATTTTCCAAAAACTTATTTTTAATACCAAAATATAACCCAGTCTCAATATCTATTTTATAATTTTTACAAATAAACTTCCAACCAGCATTTTTACTCTCTATTAATATTGATTGATTATTAATCAGTTTAGTCAAATTTATTTCAGGCAATAAATGAAATCTAATTTCAAAATTTTTAGATTTAAAATTTTTTGTTTTTATTAATTTATCACAACCTTCCAATCTAAAATCTTCATGAAAATACTTTAATCGTCTTTCGTGTATTACTCCGTATGTTTTGTTATATGCATCGTGGGATGCTTTTACAAACCAAAAATCTTTTTCATTCATAATCTCTTTATTAAAAAACTTAAAATTTCTAGCTGCTAACATATGACCATTGTTATCCCTTTCAAATTTTACTGATGATGTGTTATTTATTATTAAAGTAGAATGAGTTGCTGTAGACTTAGAAATAATATTTAACTGGTGTTTGTAATCTTGAAAATATCCTGAATTTGTTATTACTTTCTCTCCCAAATAACTAAATTCAAATGAAAATAAACCAGCCTGATAATCCTTCGAAAATTTTTTTTCCGGCACTTTCCCTATATCAATTTCTAAAGAGGATTTTTTATTTTTAAAAACTATATAACCACCAGCTTCATTTAGATCATCTTTAAATTTATATTTGTGAAATCTTAAATAATCATCAAATTCCTTATTCGAGTTTCCAAAATTGCCATTAAATAGCATTCCATTTTTTCTGCTAGCACATAAAAGATTGTATGATTTTCCTAAGTAAAAAACAGTCTCATCTAAAAAATCAGGAATATTTGTTTGTGATTCCTTTAAAAGTTCTCTAATTACAATTAAGTGTTTTAAGTAAAATACTAGTTGCCGTAAATTTCTAGATTTAGGAAAATTACTATCGTCTAAAGAAAAGTTTAATAGTTGTTTTAAAAGATCAATTCCAAACCTTAGATAATAATTATCACCATAAGTTAGTCCAACCAAAATAATTGCTGTACTACCAATCATTTTATCATCCAATTTTCTCGATCTTTTTATTTCACTTATTAAATGATTTGTTTGTTTTTTAATAATGCTATTAAATTTTAAACGGTAATCGGTCTCAGCATTTTCATAAGTTAACTTAGAATTTGAAATCCAGGCAATAATCCTTTTAGATAATACATCTAGGTCCCAAATATGTTGTTTATATTTATCATTCTCTTCTATCCAATTATAAATTACGTTTTGAGTAATTTTTTGAGAAGATTTCAAGTCTAATGTAAATAGCCAAAAAAAACTGTGAAGATTTTTAAAATTCTTACTATTCAAATTAGTGTTATTTGTCCAAACTGCATTGAGTGAAAAATCTTCAATGTTATATTTTTTTTTATCAAATTTTATAAGACTGTTAAGAATATTTTGGCTGGGTTTATATATAATTGTTTTGTCATCAATCCTTGAGATCTTATTATTATAAATTGGTGAGTTAAGGTAAATTTTTCTTAATTGCTGAAATATTTGAAAAAAAATAGAACTAAAGTTTAAAAAAACACTTTTAATAAACATTTATATTTTTTTTAAGGTTTCGATATTCTTTTTTAAATCTCCGTTATTTTCTTTAAATACTGTGGTTCCAGAAACTAAAATATCTACACCAGCATCAATTGCAATTTTGGATGTTTCAAAATCAATCCCTCCATCAATTTCAATTTTGAAATTAAGTTTTTTATCTTTTCTAATTTGATCTAGATCTTTAATTTTTTGAATAACTTCTTTAATAAATTTTTGTCCACCAAAACCAGGGTATACACTCATAATTAAAATTAAATCTATTTTATCTAAATGTTCTTTTGCGGCGTGAATATCTGTATTAGGATTAAGAGAAATACCAACTTTTCTTTTTAATAATCTAATTAAATTTATTGTTTCAAAAACATTATTCGTAGCCTCTGGGTGAAAAGTAATTATGTCAGCTCCTGCATCAATATAGTCTTTAATATATTTATGAACTGGATCTATCATCAAGTGAACATCGAAAGGGAGTTTTGTATACTTTCTTAAACTTTTAATCACCGGCGGTCCAATGGTTAGATTAGGTACAAAGTGGCCATCCATTACATCTACATGAATCATATCTGCGCCACTCTCTTCTAATCTTTTAATGTCTTCTCCAAGTTTACTAAAGTCTGCAGATAGAATTGATGGTGATATTTGTATTTTTTTCATAGGTAGTACAATTAATAGTACTACCAATTTTTGAGATAAATTGAATTATTATTTACCAAATATTCTATATATTTCGTTTGCAATTTCACTTTCCAATGGAAAGGACAGCATACCCATGACAGAATAGCCTAATAAATATGGAATTAGATAAAATCTAATCATATAAAAAAACCATGCGACATACAGTGGGACTATTGGATGAGCTATAAAACTTGGAGTAATAAATTTGAATAATCTTATAATTGGATTAGTAGATCTTACAAATATTTTCATGAAGAAAAAATCCGAGTCTTCTCTTTGAAAAATGTTCATTGCTGTACGACCTATTAAGGTCCACATAATAATTCCAAGAATGTAATCGATTACTAGAACGTATATTGGCATAATCTTCTAAGATAAAAGGGGCGTAAACTTCTACGCCCCTTAAATATAATTTAATTAGTGTGCTTTTCCTAGAATTGTCTTACCGCTAGGTACCCTGACTTCATCAACCATTTTTTGGGTTGCGCTATCAGGTTCTTCAGTCATTAGACTTACTACAACCATTACAACAAGACATACACTTGCTCCTATAATACCAAATCTTAGGTGGTCAATACCTAACCAAGGCGTTTGAGCCATGAACTTAGGCCCAACGTAGATTAAGTATGCTGTACCAGATCCAAGACCTGCTACCATTCCCGCAACAGCACCTGCTCTAGTTGCTCTCTTCCACCATATTCCAAGAACAAGTGGGAAGAACAATCCAGACATAGCAAAATCGAACGCCCAAGCAACAGCACCAAGAATTGACGTAATTCTCATTGATGCAATATATGCCCCGGCAGCACCGATTACTATTAGAAGTGCTCTAGCAACTAACAATCTTTTTCTTACGTCAGCTTTTGGATCAACGATTTTGTAATAAATATCGTGTGATAAAGCATTTGCGATTGCTAGAATTAGACCATCCGCAGTTGACATCGCAGCAGCCATTCCTCCAGCAGCAACTAGTCCAGAAATTACGTAAGGTAATCCCGCAACCTCAGGAGTTGCAAGAACTACTACGTCACCTCTCATGAACCATTCATTTAACTGAAGAACACCATCCCCGTTAAAGTCTGCTATGAAGGCTTGTTTAACATTAATCCAAGCGTTAACCCATTCAATCTGCATTATTTCTGCGATAGGTTTACCAATTAAACCCGTTGGTAAGTTAGGATCTAAAAGAGATATCTTAGATAATGTTGCTAACATAGGCGCTGAAGTATAAAGCAGCGCAATAAAGAACAGTGACCATGCCACTGATTTTCTTGCAGCTTTAACACTTGGCGTTGTGAAGTATCTCATTAGAATATGAGGTAAAGAAGCAGTTCCCACCATCATACAGATTGCTAATGATATAAACTTCCAAGCAGCCATTCCACCAGCTGGTACGTCAGAGTGAGGCACAGAAATTGATTTCAGACCTCCTGGTACACCAGCAGCTTTAATGTCTGCAGCAGCGTTTTTGACTAATCCAAATGTAGCCTCTAAGTCATTTAGTCTTGCTACTTCATCCGCTAACATTAAGTGCGGGAAGAACCCAAAACCATTTTTGTTACTAATCCAGAATACAGGAATTAGATAAGCAATAATTAAAACGATATACTGAGCAACTTGTGTCCATGTAACCGCTCTCATACCACCTAACATTGAACATAGTAATATACTTACTAGTCCAACCCAAACTCCTAGTTCAAATGGTATACCTAATGCTCTAGAAGCAATTGTTCCTGTCGCGTTAATTTGTGCTGTCACATAAGTGAAAGAAGCCAAAGTAAGAACGACAACCGCCATGAAACGTGCACCGTTTCCGCCGTATCTTGTTCCTATGAAATCTGGCACTGTGTAACAACCAAACTTTCTTAAGTATGGAGCCATCAGCGAAGACACTAACACATATCCACCAGTCCATCCGACTAGGAATGCCATGTAAGTGTAACCACCAAAATAAATACCTCCTGCCATTGCAACGAATGATGCACCTGACATCCAGTCAGCTGCAGTCGCCATTCCGTTGAAGACGGTTGGCACCTGTCTTCCAGCTACATAATAAGCGTCGACCTGAACAGTTCTAGAAATCCATCCAATTAATGCATAGATTGCAACTGTAAAGGCAACAAACAATATACCTATTGTTTTAGCATCCATACCAGCTTGCTCTGCAATAGCCATCAAAATGATGAAAATTAAGAAACCACCAGTATAAGTACCATAGATTTTAGGTAGATTGCTTATGAAGTCTTTTTTATTAATAAACTTTTCAGCCATTATTCGTCCTCCCCTCTTTCGGCGAAGCCAAACTCTTCGTCAATTTTCTCTTGTCTGTTTGCAAACCAAAATATTAAGACAACGAAAATTACAATAGATCCTTGGGCACACATGTAATACGCTAGTGGATATCCCAAAAAGCTACCATTATTTAAGCTTTCACCAAACATGAAGATGACGATTGAGAAAACAAACCAAATAGCAAGAGTTAACATCATTAACCCTTTGGTTTTTTCCCAGTGTCTTTCTTTGTTTGACATTTTTAATCCTCCCTATAGGTTAAAAAAAGAAACCATACCGATTTGAAAAAGGATTGGAAGTCCTAAAATGGTCTTTGAAATGGCGAAAAAGGGCGAAAAAACTACATATGGGCATTAAATACAAGTTAAAATTGAGAGATTTGAAGCTAGAATACTTAGTTGATTACTTTAAACCAGTTCTTAAATTCTTTAAAAGAAAAGAAAAAATAGATAATTATACTGATTTAAAAAATTTCATCCAAAAAAAGTCTGCATGGATAAGCCAAGTCACTTTATACGGGTACTTAAAGACTCGTATGGGAGCAAAATATGTATTGATGTTTGAAGATGAAATATTTCTTGGTTCAATAAATAAAGCTAAGTGGAATATATATGCAGTTGCATTACAAGATTTATGCTTTTACTCAATATCTTATTTAAAAGATGTCTTTCAAAAACATGATACTGAAAAAGCAAAAGAAATATTTTTGGAAATTTTATCTGATGAAGAAAAAAATCAAATGCCATCTGATGTATTGGAAAAATCAAAAAAAGAATTTGAAGAAAGATTAAATAAAATTGAATGGGATAACTATCATAAAGATTTACCATTTAATAAAAGTGCAATTGCATTATATGAATGGTCTCCTATAGCTGATGAATTAAAAAATTTAGATAGAAAGATAGTTTTAAACTCAATGATATTAAAATGGGATATAATTAAGAAAGAATTTTCTAAGATAATTAATTTTTAAATATTTTTTCTGTTGTTAATTAAACTTTCAACAACACTTGGATCTGCTAACGTTGTAGTATCTCCTAGTTGATCATGTTCATTGGATGCAATTTTTCTTAAAATTCTTCTCATTATTTTACCAGATCTAGTTTTTGGTAATCCTGGTGAAAACTGAATTAGTTCTGGTCTATAAAATGGTCCTAAAGTTTTTGCTATATGATTCTTTAATTCTCTTTCTAAATCACCATCAGCTAGTACTCCATTGTTAACCGTAACATAACAATATAAAGCATTACCTTTTATTTGATGAGGATAACCCACCACAGCTGCCTCTGCTACTTTTGGATGGGCAACAAAAGCGCTTTCTATTTCTGCGGTCCCCAGATTGTGACCCGATACAATAATTACATCATCAACTCTTCCTGTTATCCAGTAATAACCATCTTTGTCTCTTCTACAGCCATCACCTGTAAAATATTTACCATTAAATTGTGAAAAGTAAGTATCAATAAATCTTTGATGATCACCATACACCGTTCTCATTTGACCTGGCCATGATTGAGCCATGCAAAGTCTCCCTTGACCTTCACCTTTAATTTCTTTTCCACTCTGATCAACTATTACAGGTTTAATTCCATAAAAAGGTTTAGTTGCAGATCCCGGCTTCAAATCAATAGCCCCTGTTTGAGGAGAGATTAATATTCCGCCAGTTTCAGTTTGCCACCATGTATCAACAATTGGACACTTATTATCTCCCACAGTTTTATAGTACCATTCCCACGCTTCCGGGTTGATAGGTTCACCAACTGTTCCTAACAATTTCAGTGATTTTCTGGATGTTTTTTTGACTGGCTCCTCTCCTTGAGCCATTAAAGCTCTGATAGCCGTTGGCGCAGTATAGAAAATATTAACTTTATATTTATCTACAATTTGCCACCATCTTGAGGAATCAGGATAAGTTGGAACACCTTCAAACATTATAGTTGTAGCACCATTAGCAAGAGGTCCATAAATTATATAACTATGACCAGTGATCCAACCTATATCAGCAGTACAGAAATAAATATCTTTAGGTTTGTAATTAAAAATATATTGATGGGTCATAGATGCATATACCATGTAGCCACCAGTTGTATGAAGAACACCTTTAGGTTTCCCTGTTGATCCTGATGTATACAATATAAATAATGGATCTTCTGCACCCATTTCCTCTGGCTCACATTGTGAAGCAACACCTTTAGTCATTTCGTGATACCAAACATCTCTACTCTCATCCCAGTTAATTCTGTTGCCTGTTCTTTTAACAACAATGCATTTTTTTACATTCGGACAGTGTATTAAAGCTTCATCAGTTATTGATTTTAAGTGAATCGTTTTACCACCTCTTATCCCCTCATCTGCAGTAACAATATAATCAGATTTACAATTATTAACTCTATCAGCAATGGAATCTGCAGAAAAACCACCAAAAATTATTGAGTGTATAGCTCCAATTCTTGCACAAGCTAGCATTGTGTATGCTAATTCAGGTATCATTGTTAAATAAATTGTAACCCTGTCACCTTTTTGTACACCTAATTTTTTAAGTCCATTTGCTGCCTTCGAAACTTCATCGTGTAATTGTTTATAGCTAATCTTTTTTTGAACTTTTGGATCATCACCAACCCAAATAATTGCAGTCTTATCTTTATTTTTTTTTAAATGTCTATCTATACAATTTGCTGAAGCATTAAGAGTTCCATCATAATACCATTTTATGTTAACATCTGTATTGCTGTAAGTTACATCTTTTATTTTTGTATAAGGTTTTATCCAAGTAATTCTTTTTCCTTCTTTTGCCCAAAAGTCATTATTATTTCTAATAGATTCTTTATATTTTTTTTCATACATTGTTTTATTGATAATTGCATTTTTAATCCATTCAGATTTTGTTTTATAAATTTTTTCGGATGTCTCTTTTGATCTACTTTGAGATTTTTTTTTTATTTTAGTTTTATTTTTTCTTACTCTTTTTTTTGAAACTCTTGCAGACTTTCTTTTATTCGAAGATTTTCTTCTTACCTTTTTCTTATTTTTTCTTTTTTTCTTTTTTTTAGGCATGTTTTATTTAACTATTTTACTCATGTTCAAAATAATTTTCCAGTGTTTAGTATCTATAGGCATAACCGATAATCTGCTCTGTTTAATTAGTAGTAAATCTTTTAATTCTTTAGTTTTTCTAATATTTTCTAAACTTACAGGGTTTTTTAGTTTTTTTTCAAACCTAACTTGGACGGCAACAAATCTTTTTGTTTTATCTGTTGGATCAGTAAATGCGCTTTTAATTACTTTAACTATACCAACTATCTCCTTTCCTATATTTGAATGATAAAAAAAACATAGATCCCCCCTTTTCATTTTTCTTAAATTGTTAGCAGCCTGATAATTTCTTACACCATCCCACATAGAGCCCATCGATCCACTTTTAATTTGTTGATCCAATGACCATACATCCGGCTCTGACTTCATTAACCAATAGTTCATAATTAAATCTTTACACCTGCTCCCTTAAGAAATTGAGCTTTTTCATCTAATTGCCATCTTGGATTAACTTTAAAATTTAAATCATCAAATAACTTTTTTCTAAATTTTTCTATTCCTACTAATGCTATCATTGCAGCATTATCACTACATAAACTTATATCTGGAAATAAACATTCAAATTTGTTTTCATTAGATAAATTTACTAATATATTTTTTATACCTTTATTGGCAGCAACACCGCCAGCTACCACAAATGTTTTCTTAATTGATGTGTTTTCTTTTAAATATATTTCAAAAGCCTTTTTTGTTTTTTCATGAAGTATTTCTTCAATGGTTTTTTGAAACGAAGCGGCTAAATCGAATTTATCTTGCTCAGTTTTTATTTCAGATTTAATTCTTAAAACTGCAGTTTTTAATCCTGCAAAAGATAAATTACACCCACCTCTATTAAGTATCGGTTTTGGTAATTTAAATCTATTCTTATTTCCTTTCCCGGCATATTCTTCAATTTTTGGTCCACCAGGAAACTCTATGCCAATAATTTTAGCAGTTTTATCAAAGGCTTCTCCCAATGCATCATCTATTGTTGTTCCTAGTCTTTTATATTTACCTAAGCCATCAACTGAAAGATATTGTGTATGACCTCCTGATATTAACAATAACAGATATGGAAACTCTAAATTAGAATTTAGTTTTGGACTTAGTGCATGTCCCTCCAAATGATTAACTGCAATGAATGGTTTGTTTAAAGATGCTGCCAATGTTTTTCCAAAATTTAGACCAACAGTTAAACAAACTATTAAACCTGGTCCAGCAGTAGCTGCTACTGCATCAATCTCATCAAGTTTAATTTTACTCTCTAAAATTGCCTTTTCAGCAATCAAATCAATTTTCTCCACATGTGCCCTTGCGGCCAATTCTGGAACAACTCCTCCAAATTCTTTATGAATATCGAACTGGCTTGATACTATATTTGATAAAATTTTAATTTTTCCATTTTCCTCTTGTATGATAGATGCGGCAGTTTCATCACAACTAGATTCAATGCCTAAAATAGTAATTTTTTTATTCATAGTTTTTTAGATAGTACAATTAGATTATAAGATTTAAATATAAAACAATTAATGAAAAAAAATAAAATATTAATTGGAACTAGAGCTAGCAAATTAGCCCTCATTTACGCTAATCGGGCTAAGGATGAAATAGCTAAAGTTTTTTCAGGTGAAATTGAGCTAATTAAAATTACTACTGAAGGTGACCAAAATCAAAAAAATAGACTTTCGGATATTGGTGGAAAAGGATTATTTTCAAAAAAAATAGAAGAAGAATTGATAAATAAAAAGATAGATATCGCGGTACATGCTTTAAAAGACATGCCCTCGGAAGAAACAGAGGGCCTAACAACAAATTGTTTTTTGAAAAGAAATTCTCCAGAGGAAATACTTATAACGAGAGATAATAAAAAATTTAACGAATTGAATTCAAATTCTATTATTGGTACCTCTTCATTTAGAAGAGAGTTTCAATTAAGAAGAATCAGAAATGATTTAAGTTATAAAACTATAAGAGGCAATGTGGACACAAGAATATCTAAGTTAAACAACAATGATTATGATGGAATTATACTTTCTAAGGCTGGAATAAAATCTTTAAAATTAGATCATTTGATTTCTGAGGAATTTGCGACCGGAAAAATTATACCAAGTGCAGGTCAAGGGATTATTTCTATTCAATGTAGAAAAGAAGATGATGATATCATTAATCTTCTAGGCAAAGTAAATGACGAAGTTTCAAGTATTTCTGCTATATCAGAACGTAAAGTGTTAAGTATCTTGGGGGGAGACTGTTATACAGCTGTTGGGGTTTTTTCAAAAGTAAATAATGATAATTTTGAAATCACTGGTGAACTTTTTTCAACAGATGGTAAAAAAAGGTATTTTAAAACAATTAAAGATATTTCTTCAAATTTTTTAAATGCAAGTACAGAATTAGGAAGTTATCTAAAATCAGAGGCAAAAGATACTTATAAAAAATAATGCATATATTATTAACAAGACCTTTAGACGATTGTTCAGATTTAATAATTAAGTTTAAAGAATTAGGTCATACCGTTTCACATTTACCATTAATTAAAATAAAAAAAATGCAATATGAAGAAATAAAAATTAATGATTTTGCAGCAATTATTTTTACAAGTTCAAACTCTATAAAATATTTAAACTTAGATAAAATTAATAAGACACTTAAATGTTTTTGCGTTGGTTCTACTACAGAAAAATTTGCGAGGGCTTCAGGTTTTCAAAATGTAATTGCTGCTAATGGTAACGTAAGAGCGCTCAAAGAATTAATATTACAAAATCACGATAAAAAAGATGGAAAGATTTTATATGTAAGTGGTGAACTCATTTCTTTTGATTTAGATAAAGATCTTAGTAACGAAGGATACGAAATAATCCGAATTATAAATTATTCCGTTAAACATAATAATGAGATTAAAGACGATTTTATTGAGCAGCTTAAAAAAAATATACCAGATATCGTTTATATATACTCTGAAAACAGCTCAAAAAGCTTCTTAAATATAATAAAAAAATATCAATTGATTGACAGCTGGATGAATACCAATTTAATGTGTATAGGAGAAAAAACATCTTCTGTTTTAAATGAAGTAAAATGGAAAAAAATATTTTTATTTAGTCCAGGAGAAGAAGAGTTTTTATTATATAAAATTTGATATGGATGTTTTTGTAAATTTTAAAGATTTATTTTTGTCAGTCTGGGAAAAAGGCATTCTCGGAATTAATTTTTATGAAATACTTATCGGAATTGGAATTTTTCTTTTATTTTTAATTTTTAGAGGACTTATCAGCAAACTAATAATTAAAAAATTAGAGATAATATCAAAAAGAACAACAAATAAATTAGACGATACATTTGTTCATTCTTTAATCGGCCCCGTAAGATTTTTACCAATTGTTCTGGGTTTTTTCTTCGCAAGTTATTACATGACATTCGAAAGTGATACACGTGAATTTGTAAATGATATAAATAGGACATTAATTACCATTTTACTTTTTTGGACAATCCACCAAATTATCGAGCCAGTTTCATATGTTCTATCTGGCCTTGGTAAAATCCTAACAAGAGAATTAATAAGCTGGATAGTTAAATCAATTAAAATTCTAATTTTTATTTTAGGCACCGCAGCTGTTTTAGAACTTTGGGGAATTAAAATAGGACCAATTATTGCCGGATTAGGTTTATTTGGTGTAGCTGTTGCTTTAGGTGCTCAAGATTTATTTAAAAATTTGATTTCTGGAATTTTAGTATTAGTAGAAAAAAGATTTAAGATGGGAGATTGGATTTTAGTTGAGGGGATTATTGAAGGAATTGTAGAAAAAATTGGTTTCAGATCAACTGTGATAAGAAAATTCGATAAGTCAATTGCAATAATACCAAATTTTCAATTTGCCGAAAATGCGGTAATTAATATAAGCCAAACTACTAATTGGATCATTAGTTGGACAATCAATCTTCAATATGATTCAACTATTGATCAACTTAAAACAGTAAGAGAAGAAATTGAAAATTACATTAAAACAAATGAAGATTTTAAACCAGAACTTGGTTACGCGGTAAGAGTAGATAGTTTTGCTGAAAGCTCTATTGATATGTACGTTCGTTGTTTTACCAAAACAGATGATTGGGATGAATGGTTAGCTGTAAAAGAGAGATTGGCAATACAAATTAAACAGATTGTTGAAAATAATAAAGCTTCATTTGCCTTTCCAAGTCAATCGATTTATGTTGAAAAGAAATAATGAAATCACTTTTAAGCTTATTTAATGACATTATTAATATTTATATTTGGATATTAATTATAAATGCAATTTTAAGTTGGCTAGTTGCTTTCAACGTTTTAAATGTTCAGAATAGATTTATTTATACCATTTTGGAGTTTTCTTATCGTATTACTGCACCACCATTAAATATTATAAGAAGATATCTTCCAAATTTCGGATCTATTGATATTTCACCAGTTATTCTAATTTTAGGGCTTTATTTCATTAGAAACCTAGTTTTTGAATTTTTTGGTTATTTTTAATTTTTTCAAATTAAACAAAATTAATTGATTTGATTTGTATAAATGTGTAATAAGCAAAAAATTTAATCAATAAATATTTATACGATATGATCTTAATTGATGGAAAAAAAGCAGCCGCAGAACTAAGAGAAGAATTAAAAAAGGAAGTTGCTGACTTAAAAAACAAACATAATAAAGTTCCAGGTTTAACAGTTATTTTAATTGGCGAGCTTGCTCCAAGTAAAATTTATGTAAAAAATAAAGAAAAGTCTGCAAACGAGGTTGGCTTAAAGTCAGAGGTCATTCGTTACCCCGAAACGGTTGAAGAAAAAACTGTCTTAGAAAAAATTGACGAGCTTAACAACGACGATACCGTTTCAGGTATACTTGTTCAATTACCACTTCCAAAACATATTGATAAACAAAAAGTAATTGAAGCCATTTCTCCAGGCAAAGATGTAGATGGTTTTCATCCAATGAATGTAGGAAATCTTTCATCTGGATATGAGAGCTCTGTTCCGTGTACACCTCTTGGATGCTATTTATTAATTAAAAAAATTGAACCAAATTTAAGTGGAAAAAAAGCTGTAGTGGTTGGTAGATCAAATTTAAATGGTAAACCAATGACACAACTTTTGCTCAAAGAAAATTGTACCGTAACTATAACTCACTCTAAAACTGCTGATCTAAAAGGTGAGTGTTTAAAAGGAGATATAATAGTTGCAGCAGTTGGTATTCCTGAACTTGTAAAAGGCGATTGGGTTAAGAAAGATGCGATTGTTATTGATGTAGGGATTAATAAAACGGAAAAAGGAATTGTCGGAGATGTTGCTTTTGATGAAGTTTCAAAGGTAGCTAAAGCTTTAACACCTGTTCCCGGTGGCGTTGGACCAATGACAATTGCCTGTTTATTAAAAAATACGATTGAGTGTTTTAAAAGATCACAAAAAAATTAATTTAAGATAATTTCGATCTTCCGCCATCTACAGCTATAATTTGACCAGTGACCCAAGAACTATCTTCCGTAATTAAAAATTTTGCAAGCGACGCTGAGTCTTTCCCTTCTCCAAGTCTTTTAAGTGGGTGAGCTTTTGCTATACCTTCTGCCAAGACTTTATTCTTTAACATGGGCTCAGCTATTTTAGAATTTGTTAAACTTGGTGCAATACAGTTAACTCTTATATTTGGTGCAAACTCGGCTGCCAAAGAAACTGTTAATCCTTCTACTGCAGCCTTAGTAGAGGCGATAATTGAGTGATTTGTAAATCCTCTTTGTGCAGCGACAGTTGAAAATAAAACTATAGACCCTTTATTTGTTTTCAAACTTTCTTGAAAACCTTTAATTAAATTTACTGCAGAATATAAATTTAATTTCATACACTTATTGAAATCATTTTCATTAACCATTCTTAATGGTTTAAGATCTATTGAGCCTACACAGTAAGCAACGCCCTTGATATCTTGAATATCTGACTTAATTTTATCAACAAAGCTATCTTCCAAAACATCAGCAATAGTAAAATTACAATTTAACTTTTCAGCTAATGATTGTGTTTGGCTCTCGTTTCTTCCTACTAAATGCACCTCTTTACCAGAAACAGCTAATTGCTCTGCTAAATTTGATCCTATTGAACCTGTGGCACCGACAACTAAATATTTATCTGACATAAATTTTTTAAAAAGTTATATATAGGCAATGAAATTATTTTTTCTACTCGGAAATCAACTTTTTTCTGAAAAATACTTAGAAAAATTCAGAAAAGACCATATATTTTTTATGGCAGAAGATTACCAATTATGTACCTATGAGAAACACCATAAACAGAAAATTCTTTTATTTCTTTCTGCTATGAGGTCGCATGCAGATAAACTCAAGAAAAATAAGTTTAAAATTGAATATTCTTCAATTGAGGACAAGACATTTAAATTAGATTATTTGGAAAAATTAAAAAAGATACTTAAGGAAAAAAAAATTACTGAAGTATCAAGCTTTGAAATAGAAGATAAATTTTTTGAAAAAAAAATTACTCGATTTTTTAAAAAAGAAAAAATTCACTGGAATATTATTCAAACTCCCATGTTTCTAAATTCACGAGAAAATTTTAAAAAATATTTATCAAAATCTAAAAAACCATTTATGGCTGTTTTTTATAAAGAAACTAGAAGAGATTTGAATATTTTAATGAAAAAAGATGGAAATCCAGAGGGTGGAAAATGGAGTTTTGATGAAGAAAATAGAAATAAACTTCCAAAAAATATAACAATCCCGAAATTTCCTAAAATTAATGAAACATCACATACAAAAAAACTTAAACCAATTATAGAAAAAATATTTATAGATCATCCTGGTAGCACAAGCGAATTCTGGTTTGCTACTGAATATGAAGATGTTAATAAACTAATTAACTTTTTTATTAAAGAAAAATCAAATTTATTTGGTGACTATGAGGATGCAGTTGACCAGAAAGATAATATTTTATTTCATAGTGCATTAAGCCCTTATATAAATTTGGGTTTAATTACTCCTGAGTTAATAATAAAAAAAGTTTTAGATTTTCATATCAAACATAAAATTAGATTAAATTCTCTTGAAGGATATATTCGACAAGTAATTGGTTGGAGAGAGTTTATGAGAGGAATTTATCAAAGTTATTCTGATGAAATGGAAACTAGAAATTTTTTCAATCATAACCGAAAAATGAAAAAATCATGGTACGATGGATCAACTGGTCTTCCACCTCTAGATCACGCAATTAAAAATGCTTTAAATTATGGATGGTCACATCACATTGAAAGATTGATGATTTTATCAAATATAATGAATCTTTGTGAAATTAAACCAACTATTGTTTACAAATGGTTTATGGAAATGTTTGTCGATTCCTCAGATTGGGTGATGGTGCCAAATGTTTATGGAATGGGCTTATTTAGTGATGGAGGAATATTTGCAACTAAACCATATATTTGTGGATCAAGTTATTTTATGAAAATGATGGATTTTAAAAAAGGTGAATGGTGCAACACAATGGATGGATTATACTGGAGATTTATAGATAGAAACAGAAAGTTTTTTTTAAAAAACCCAAGGCTTTCCATGATGGTAAGAATTTTTGATAAAATGAAAAATGATAGAAGAAAATTAATCTTATCAGCTGCTGATAAATTTATTAAAAAAAATACACTTTAGTGAAAAAACAAAACCTTCCCTCAAAAATTTGTCCTGTTTGTAAAAGACCTTTTGTTTGGCGCAAGAAATGGAAGCTTAATTGGGAAAGAGTAAAATATTGTTCCAAGAAGTGTTCTAAGCTTAGTTAAATGTTGAAATAATTTTTGGAATATAATTTTTAAAATTAAAAAATCCTTTATTACAGTATTGCCAAGAATATTGATCAAGCTTTCTATATAAAAAATTTATTCCTAAACTATTTAAGTTTAAGTAATCTAGGTTTTCACCTACTGTTGGATATAATGCAACATAATTTTCATTAATATTTTTAATTTCACTAATATCGATAGAATTACAATCAATAGATTGATCTTTTAATCTTTGTTCTTGGTCATTGAAAAGAAGCGTTTTAAATTTCTCTACTTTTTCACTAAGTTTTATAGATCTGTTCTGATTTTTATTAGAAACTAAATATATTTTTTTGAATTTGCTATCTTGAAAATCAGTGTTTTCAAAAGATAGATTATTTTCAAAAATTAATAAACTTTTATCCTCAATATTTTTTGGATTATTAAAATCTTGTTTAATAATTGAGTAAGTTTTTTCAGAAATTTTTGGAGGAGCATTTTCGTTTAATTTAATATTGTTGAACCTATTATTAGTAAATTTTTTGATATTCCATTCGCTTGCTAAATAATGTTTACCTTGTGTTTGAACACCAGCAACCCATCGCCATCCAAGAGTATTTGATGCAGCATCTCCATCGTAAAGATGTTGCATAAAAAATTCTGCACCTAATTGCCATGGTAATTCCAATGTAAAAATCCAAATACTTGCAAACCACATTCTTGTATGATTGTGCAAATAATTATTATTTTTTAACTCATTCACCCAATAATTAAAGCATTCGATATTGGTTTTTCCTTCAACTGCATTAATGTAAATTTTATTATCTTTAAACTCTTCTCTGATTTTTTTTAATTCTATTAAATAATCAGACCATACATTTGGTCGTAATTCCAACCAACCTTTCCAGTAAGTTCTCCAAAGAACCTCCTGAATAAACTTTTCATTTTTTATGAAAGAAAATTTTTTTAATGATTTTTCTATTATTTCTATTTCGTTAATGATGCCGTGAGTCACATAAGGTGATAGACATGACACATTTGATCTCTTGTCAGGACCGTAATCAAAATTTCTTTGTTTTGAATAATCTACAAGATCATTTTCTACAAAATTTTCTAATTTCTCAACAGCCGAAGCTCTTGAAGCTTTAAAATTCATAAATGTTATTTTGATTTTTTCTGTTTAAGTCCTAATTTATCACTATGTCTCAATCTTAAAATCACTATTGCTGATGCGATAAGCACTATCGCTACTGCCTCATAAACTAATGCTGATGCATCCATTTCTTTACCTTGCAATATTATAAATCGTGCAAGCGCTGTAATAGCTATCAATAAAGGCAGTGTGATACTAATTGATTGCTGGTTCCAAAAAACTCTTACCATCGCCATTACCTCTAAATAGAGAAACATTAAAAGTAGATCAGCTAAATTAACAGACTGGTCTAAAAACATTCTTTTTAGTTCAATACCAACGGCTATGACTGTACTTATTAAAATAATGCTTAGAAGTATAAATTGTAAATTTTTTGTAATTTTATCCATTAATCCCCTTTTGTAAATGGCAGCCATTTTTCAAAAGCTGATTTTGCTGGTCCATCGTATGGAATTGAATAAGAATTGGTTCTCGTTAAAACTTCAATTCCTTTTGAAAACACAAACATAAAAACAACTACAAATACTATTACCATAATTTTAGAGGGATCGTAGTTCTTTGTTTTAAATACACTTACAGAACTTTTTTCAGCTTTATGGAATTGTTTAAATGTGTAATAAACCGCAAAAATTAAACCTATGTGTGCAATAAAAGTTCCAGCCCACCCAAATGCAAAAGTTGTGTAGGAAAAGATATATAAACTAAAAACTGTTGACCAAATAAAACTTAGAACTAGTAAAATTTGTAATCTTACTGTTTTTGGTAAAGCTCTTAGATCATTTCTACTATCATCAAATAGTATATTTGCTGAATCTTTTAACCAATTTCTGATTCCTTCCATATTATAATTATACTTACGGTAAAATATTTAAATGTCAATTACACACTTGATTACTCAATTTAGAATTTTTCGTATTTTATCTTAGTTTATTTTTGTGAAAATTAATAAATTTTTCAACATTTGATTTATTAAAAGTTTTATTTTCTTCAAATGATACTTTTTTCATTGAATAAGCCCCACTCTTTGTAACTCGAGATTGAATAGTAATATTACCTTTATATAGTTTTAGTTTGACTGATCCATTTACCCTATTTCTTTTTAGGTCAACAATTTTTTGAAGTTTAAGTCTTTCTTTCGAATACCAATACCCATTATAAATTAACTCTGCATATCTAGGCATTATCATATCTTTTTTATGCATTGTTTCTTTATCTAAATTTACAGATTCAATCGCTCGATGTGCATTTAATAAAAGAGTTCCGCCTGGTGTTTCATAAACTCCTCTTGATTTTATTCCAATAAATCTATTTTCAACTAAATCCACTCTACCAATTCCATTTTTTCCAGCCAATTGATTTAATTTTTTTAGAAGTTTTGCAGGTGCTAGTTTTTTTCCATTTAATCCGATTGGGTCACTATTTTTAAAATTTATTGTTACATATGTTGGTTTATTCGGAGCTTTTTCTGGAGAGTTGGTTCTTTGAAATATAGATTCAGGAGCAGAGTTTTTTGGATTTTCTAAAACTTTACCTTCAGTGGAAGTGTGAAATAAATTATCATCTACTGAAAAAGGTGGGGCTCCTTTTTTATCTTTTGGGATTGGAATACGATGTTTTTTTGCATAATTAATCAAATCAGTTCTAGATTTTAATTTCCAAATCCTCCAAGGTGCAATCACTTTAATTTTTGGTCCAAAATAATGATAACCTAATTCAAATCTAACTTGATCATTTCCTTTTCCAGTTGACCCATGTGATACTGCATATGCTTTATATTTTTTTGCAACTTTAATTTGATCTTTAGCGATCAATGGTCTCGCTATCGAAGTGCCTAATAAATAAACCCCTTCATATATAGCATGACCTCTAATCATTGGAAAAACATAATCTTTTACGAATGTGTTTTTTAAATCATTAATAATTATTTTTTTTACACCAAGTTTCTTGGCATTTCTAATAATTTTTTTTTTATCCAGTTCTTGACCAATATCTGAAGTGTATGCAATAACTTCCGCTTTATAATTTTCTTGTAACCATTTTAATATAATAGAGGTATCTAGACCTCCAGAATAAGCGAGAACAATCTTTTTTGACATTTATTTAAGAACAATTTTTCTTCGCAGAATTATAAGCTTTTGTGAAACCTAAAAGTGAATAGTGATCTATAGTTTGTGAACCAGATTTATTATATCCAGTGACCATTATTCTGGATCCTTTTTTAAGAGTTTTAATCATTTTTTTTTCAACTTTAATTTCAGAAATCCAAGCGAAGTTTTCTTGAGCTACATCAAATTTGTATTTTGATTTACCTGATGTTGCTGTAATTGAATTTTGATTATTGTATTCATAACCAGAAGTAATACTTATTTCATCTGAAATTTTGTCATTTGGCCTAAAACTCACGAAAAGTCTTGCATCTCTAGGATTTTTTTTTGGAGCTTGTAAAACTGGAACAGATTGAGCAAAACAAACTTTATTATTACCATCGATAAAAACAATTGTTTCCCAATCTTTGTATTTTCCAATTTTTTTAACTTCCTGAGAAAAAGCGCTTGTATTTAAAACCAGTGTTACAATAAATAAAAATATAGTTTTTTTAATTATGGACATGGGTTTGGATAAATTTTTTGTATTTCATTTAAATCTTTTATTAAGTTATCAGTTAGGTTTATATTTACACTTTCAATATTTTCTTTCAACTGTTCGATCGTCGTAGCTCCAATTATTACAGATGTCATAAACGGCTGTATTTCACAAAATTTAATGGACATTTGAGCAAAATTTATATTATATTTTTTAGAAATTTTAAAATACTCATCAATTGCCTTTTCAGCATTTGGCTTATCATATCTGGTCCAAAAATCTCCATCCCTTTCAATTCTTGATCCTTTGGGCAAATTTCCATTTCTGTATTTACCAGTTAAGTATCCGGATGCTAAAGGTGAGTAAGCAAGACATCCTATTTTATCTCTAACTGATATTTCAGCCAAACCCACCTCGTAGCTTCGATTTAATAAACTATATGGATTTTGAATTGACATCATTCTGGGTAGATCATGTTCTTTTGATAATTGTAAAAATTTGCTCACTCCCCATGGGGTTTCATTTGATAAACCAATATGTCTTATTTTTCCTAATTTTGTATATTTTTGTAATTCATTTAATACATCTTCCATTTTATTCCATTCGTCCTCATTATCGTTATGCTCGTAACCAAGTCTTCCAAACATATTTACATTTCTTTCTGGCCAATGTAGTTGATATAGATCAATATAATCGGTTTTTAATCTTCTAAGACTGCCATTCAAAGCTTCCTCAAGATTTTTTCCAACAAAACTATTTTCTCCATTTCTTAAATAATCTCTGGCTGGTCCCGCAACCTTACTTGCAAGTACTACTTTGTCTCTTTTTTTTGTTTTTTTAAACCAGTTTCCAATTATTTCCTCTGTATATCCAAAAGTTTCGGCTCTAGGGGGTACAGAATATAATTCAGCAGTATCCCAAAAATTTACACCATTATCTAAAGCAAAATCCATTTGCTCAAAGCCTTCTTGCTCAGTATTTTGTTCACCCCAAGTCATAGTCCCGAGACAAATTGTACTAACTTTTAAGTCTGTATTACCTAAATTCTTATAATTCATAATTATTAAGTAGTTGTTTCTTATCTTTTGACTGCTTGAAAATAAACAAAAATATTATTATATAACCTTTATGGAATTCAATAGAGAAAATATTCTTAAAAAAACTACTACAGCCAAACAATCGGTTGTAATGGATGAAGGCTTAAGAGCTTACATGCTTAAAGTTTACAATTACATGGCATCCGGTGTTCTGCTTACAGGAGTCCTGGCTGCTTTATTTTTTCAAATGTCAGGTGGATATAATATACAGGTGACAAGTCTTGGTATAACAGGCTTGAATTCATTTGGATATGCTATTTTTGCTTCTCCATTAAGATGGGTTGTTATGTTAGCGCCGCTGGCAATAGTTTTTTATATGAGTTTTGGTATTAATAAAATGAGTGCAGCCAAAGCACAAACAGTCTTCTGGATTTTCTCTGGATTAATGGGTATTTCTTTATCATCTATTTTATTAGTCTACACCGGTGATAGTATAGCTAGGGTATTTTTTATAACTTCTGCAACATTTGGCGCAATGAGTATTTATGGATACACTACAAAAAGAGATCTAACAAAATTAGGTTCATTTTTGTTTATGGGCTTAATAGGAATTATTATAGCTTCTTTGGTTAATCTATTCTTACAATCGAGTATGATGTATTTTATTATATCAATTTTAGGTGTTTTAATTTTTGTGGGCCTTACAGCCTACGACACTCAAAAAATTAAAAATATGTATGTTTCCTCAGATAGTGGAGAAGTTATAGGTAAAAAAGCCGTCATGGGTGCGTTAACATTATATTTAGATTTTATTAATTTATTTATAATGTTGTTAAGATTATTTGGTCAAAGAAGATAATTCTAAAGTTTCTTCCAATTTGTATTTTTTAGCAAACTATCTAAAAGATTAGAATTTTTTAAAACTTTCCCTTTTGTATCAGAAATTAAATATTTAAGATTTTTGTTAATTGGGTTAAAATTTTTACAAATATTATATACAGCATTTTCTGATGAATTTTTGAAAACACTAAAAGCAACCTGTTTACTTGATATTTTTAAACCATAGTCTTTCCAAGATCCATTCGATACCATCTTTGCGTATAGGTCTAATATTATCTTAAGTTCTTCTTTTTCAAAAAAATAATTCTTTTTTTCTTTTGAGCCTGGGTTGTTAACAACTAATTTTAGATGTTTATTCATTTGTTTTATATTTATTTATTAAACTAACCTGAAAAGCAGTAAAAATAAATGTAATTGGTAAAAGTCCCCAAACTTTAAAATTTACCCAAAATTCTTCTGATTGAGTTCGCCATACAATTTCATTTAATAATGCCAATGAAAAAAAGAAATATATCCACCTTCTATTTAAAATTTTCCAGCCATCGTCAGTTAAATTAAAAGCATTTCCAAGAATTTTTTTTAGCACAGGCTCTTTTGTAAAGTATTTTCCAAATAACAGAGCTAAACCAAAAAGAATATTAATTATTGTCGGCTTAATGTAAATAAAAATTGGATTATCAAAATATATTGTTAAACCACCAAAAAAAGTTATAAATATACCACCCAAAAGTGGCACCATAGGAATTCTTTTTTCCAATAACCAAACTATAATTAAAGCAACTAAGGTAGCTACAATAAAAGGGACTAAGGCAATCTTAATATCTTTACCGCTACTATAGTATATGTATAAAAATATTGCTAAAGGTCCAAAGTCTGTGACAAATTTTACAAATGATTTATTCACTGGATATTTATCAACAACATAACAAATTGTTAACATTTTTTCTATTGATTTTTTTTTTCAAATACCCATACTAATGATGTGTCAATTCAAAAAGCAAAATTTTCCATTGGAGATATCGTGAAGCATAGACACTTCGATTTTAGAGGTGTTATCTATGATGTAGATTTTGAATTTAATAATTCAGAAGAATGGTACCAATCCATTCCAAAGAACGTAAGGCCCAGAAAAGATCAACCTTTTTACCATTTACTTGCTGAAAATGAGGAAATTACATATGAGGCTTACGTGTCAGAACAGAATTTGTTGGCTGATGAGTCGGGTGAACCTATACAGCATCCATTAATTAATGAGATTTTTAGTGGAAAAAAGGGATCTAGTTATTTTAAGCCTTCAAATTAGTTCATTAGCCTATATTTAAACACATTTAATCCCAAACAAAGACAAATATTAACTTTATCTTAGACTTTACTTTGATCAGGAGTTCAAACATTCCCTATTTATCTCCCTCAGAGCTCTTGATCAAAGTGATTTAAAATAATATTTCAAATAAATATGCTATAAAAACTTATGTTTGATTATTTAAATCCTTATAGAATTTTTAAAATCAATTCTACTTTACAAAAAATTATTTTTTTTTGTTTTATTCTAGTTCTTAGTATTGGACTTGTAGAAGCATTATTTTTATCACCTGAGGATTATTTACAAAAAGACTCAGTTAGGATTATGTACGTACATGTACCAGCAGCTTGGATATCATTGGGTATATTTTCTACAATAGCCTTATTATCTTTCTCAATATTTATATTTAAAAACAAAAACTTAATTTTAATATCTAAAAGTTTAGCACCATCAGGAATGTTATTTACATTAATAGCCTTAGTTACCGGATCAATCTGGGGAAAACCTACATGGGGGACCTGGTGGGCCTGGGATGCGAGAATAACTTCGATGTTAATTTTATTTATTCTTTACGTTATTTATCTACTATCTTTTAGAATTTTCGAGGACAAAGATAAATCATATAAAATTTCTTCAATTATCGCAATTTTTGGAGCTATTAATATACCAATAATTAAATTTTCTGTAGATTGGTGGAGCACTTTACATCAGCCAGCATCAATTAGTTTAATTGAAAAATCTGCAATACATTCTTCAATGTTGGTACCATTAGCAATAATGACTGCGGCATTTGCCCTATTTTCAGTTTTGATTTTTTTGATGAAATATAATACAGAACTGATAAAAATTAAGAATAAAGGGTTAAAACGATTATGATATCAGATCTAGTTTTTATGGATGGTAATGGAGTTTATGTTTGGTCTGCTTTCGCATTTACACTTATTGGATTTACAATTTTATACTTAATTATAAATTTACAGTTAAAAAAAGAGCAAAAAAGATTTGAAAAAAATTTCTCTGCACTTAAAAAAGAAAAATATAACATTGCAATTAATCAAGAGATTTACAAAGAAATTTTAAAGCATTCTGGCTCCAAAATTTAACTTTAATATTTCATGTATGGTAAAAAAGTTAAATTAAGGTTCTTATTCTTATCTTTAATATTAATAGTTTTAATACTGACTATTTATTTAGTCCTAAAATCTTTAGAGAAAAATGTTGTGTATTTTATTTCTCCAACAGAAATTAAGGAAATAGGAGAAATTAATTACAAGAAAAAATACAGAATAGGTGGAATGGTAAAAGAAAACTCTATTGTAATGAGTACTGAAGAGGTAAATTTTATAATTACAGACTACAGAAATGAGATAATAGTAAAATATTCTGGTGTTATCCCAAACCTTTTTTCTGAAAAAAAAGGTGTTGTTGCTGAAGGTTTTCTTAAAGATAGAAATATATTAGAGGCATCAAAAATTTTAGCTAAACACGATGAAAATTATATGCCACCAGAAGTAAAAGAAGCTTTAAAGGAAAAATAAAGTGTTAAATTTAATTGGTAACTATTCTTTAGTATTTGCACTAATTATTTCTATAATAATTCTTTTATTAAGTTTTAAAAATTTCAAATCTAATAATACCTTAACACTGAATTTCTTTTCTATAATTTCAGTTCAACTTTTTTTAATTTGCTTAAGTTTTATTACTTTAGTGTTTGCTTTTGTAAATTCAGATTTTAGTAATCTAGCTGTTTATTTTAATTCACATACAACAAAACCTTTATTTTATAAAATATCGGGAACGTGGGGGAACCATGAAGGCAGTTTGTTACTTTGGTTACTAGTATTAAGTTTATTTAATTTGATTTTTTTTCTTAAATCAAAACAACTTTCAAATTCATTCAGAAGTTTAGCAATTTTCTTTCAGCAAATAATTATTTTAGGATTTTTATTATTTATTATTTTTACCTCAAACCCATTTCAATTAATTTTACCAATTCCTGTAGAGGGATTAGGATTAAATCCAATATTACAAGATCCTGCTCTAGCTATTCATCCACCAATTTTATATTTAGGCTACGTTGGATCTTCTATTATTTTTTCATCGTCATTAGCAGCTTTAGTCTGCAAAGGTGTAAATAAAGACTGGGCTATAAATATTAAAATGTGGACCTTAATATCTTGGATTTTTTTAACATTAGGAATTATGTTAGGATCCCTATGGGCATACTATGAATTAGGTTGGGGAGGATTTTGGTTCTGGGATCCTGTGGAAAACGTTTCTCTTATGCCATGGTTCTGTTTAACTGCATTATTACATTGTACTTCAGTTTTAGAAAGAAGATCAAAACTACAATCATGGACAATTATACTTGCTATATGCACTTTCACTTTGAGTATGAGTGGGACATTTCTAGTAAGATCTGGAATACTAAATTCAGTTCATACTTTTGCTAATGACCCTGAAAGAGGTATCTTTGTTTTAATTTTTCTGACGATATTAATCCTTATGTCTTTAATTATATATTTTAAATATAATAATTTTGATGAAGTAACTAAATCTTTTTACCTTAGCAAGGAGTCAGCAATAGTAGTTAACAATTGGTTCATGATGTATTTTCTAGCAGTTGTTTTAATTGGAACAATTTACCCAATTTTTTTGGAGGTAATTACTTCAGAGAAAATTTCAGTTGGGCCTCCTTATTTTAATCAATTAATAATTCCATTTTTGATCCCCTTTCTTTTTATTATGTCTTTAGGTCCAAAGCTTGATTGGATCAAAAATAAAAAAAATGAATTAAAAATTATAAAAATAATTCTACTGTTTTTATCTATTTTAGTTTCATATTTGATTGTAAAAAATTTTAGTTATAATGTTTTATACTTAACAATACTCATCTCTGCATCATTATATTTATTGTTTATATCAATAATTGATTTAAAAAATGAAAAATTAAAATTTTCACAAAAAATTTCTCATTTAGCATTTAGTATTTTAATAATAAGTATTATTTTAAACGGTATGTTTAGTGAAGAGGCTTCAGTAAATTTAAAGTCGGGTGAAGAAAAAAAAATATCTAAGTACTTAATAAAATTTGAAAAAATATCAAAAAAAAATATTGATAATTACACTTCTTTAAAAGCTGAAATTCAAATAATTGAAAACAAAAACAGATTAAAATTTTACCCTGAGTTAAGAATTTATAAAGCGCCCGAAACTATAACAAGCGAAGCTGATATTAAGACAAATTTATTTAATGATAATCTTGTTGTTGTGAATTATTTAAAAGATACCGATTACTTAAATATTCGTTACCAAAAGAAACCTTTTATGTTGTTAATTTGGTTTTCAGCAATCATGCTTGCAATAGGTGGTGCACTTGGTCTAAGGAAAAATTAAATGAAAATTAGATTAAGTTTTATTTTTTTTATAACGATAATTATTTTCGTTATTTTCGTTTTTTTTAAAAGTTTATTTGAAAATAAAAATTATGTTCCTAAAAAAATTAATAATAAAATCGAAAATATTTTAATTAAAGATTTTTATTCAGACAATGAATTAGAATTAAAAAAATTATTTGATAATGAAAAATTTATTATAATTAATATATGGTCATCCTGGTGCATTCCATGTAGAGAAGAACACAAATACTTAGTAAATCTATCAAAGGTAAAAAATTTAAAAATTATTGGACTGAATTATAAAGATAAAAAAAATAATGCTGAAAATTTTTTAAAACAACTTGGTAATCCTTTTGATTTAATTTTAAAGGATATGGACGGAACTAAATCTATATTTTTAGGCGCTTATGGTGTTCCGGAGACATTTTTAATTGACAATGAATTAAATATTTTAAAAAAATATATAGGCCCAATTAATATAAAAGATGTAAATGAAATTAACAAATTGATCAATGATTAGAAAATTATCTCGATTTATTTTTTTATTATTAATTTTAAATTTTTTTTATTTTGAAAACGTATTTGCAGATATTTCAAAAGTCGACGAAATTTCGAAAAATCTTAGATGTTTAGTATGTCAAGGACAATCAGTTTACGATTCAAATTCTGATTTTGCTTTGAGTGTAAAAATGTTAATTTCAGATAAACTATCATCTGGAGCTACGGAGGATGAAATTTATATTTTTCTCAAATCAAAATATGGCGATTGGATTGTTTATGAACCAGAATTTAATAAATATACATTAGTCTTGTGGATATTACCTTTGTTTTTGTTTATTATTGGAGGCCTTTTAATTGTAAGAAAAGTATTTATAAATAGAAAAGAAAAATGAAACTTAAAATTATTTTTTTTAAAATTTGCTTTATTATAATAATTTCTACGCAAAGTGTTTTGAGCGAAGAGAATGACACTAATGATTCCAATCACGAGTGGAACTTTTATACAGGTATGTTTGACTTTAGCGATGATGGTAAGAGAGCCTCATTGTTTGGATTACAGCACCAAAATGAAAATCTTACAAGAGATAGTTTTTTTGGAACTATCTCTCCAGTGACAGGTTTTATGATGACAGCAGATAATGCAACTTACGCATATACAGGCGTGCAGGCACAATATAAATTAGGAAAACTAAATATTATTCCGAGTTTTACTCCTGGCTTATATGGGGAGGGACAAGGAAAAGATTTAGGTCATATTGTAGAATTTAAAAGTGAAGTTCAACTGTCATTAGACATTTTTTCGAATAGTGAGTTAGGTTTTTCATATAATCATATTTCTAATGCTAGTCTTGGAGACAAAAATCCTGGGGCTAATAGTTACATGTTTAATTTCTTGAAACGATTTTAAAATAGAATTAATAAAATGAGATTGAAAGATTGTCATAATTTTAACGATTTTAGAAAACTTGCAAAAAAAAAATTACCTTCACCAATTTTTCATTATATTGATGGCGCTGCAGATGATGAAATCACATACAATAGAAATACAAGTGCATTCAACGAGGTAGATTTAGTTCCAAATGTTTTAAGAGGTGTTGAAAACATAGATTTATCAACAACTATTTTTGGAAAAAAAATTGATTTACCTTTTTATTGTTCACCAACAGCATTGCAGAGATTATTTCATTATGAGGGAGAGAGAGCAGTGGGGAAAGCAGCTAAAAAATTTAATACAATGTTTGGCGTTTCAGCTCTGGCCACTGTAAGCGTAGAAGAAATATCCTCAATAATCGATACTCCAAAAATGTTTCAATTTTATTTTCATAAAGATAGAGGGTTAAACGACTCTTGCCTCGAAAGAGCAAAAGCTGCAAAATTTGATGTTATGGCTTTAACAGTTGATACTATTACTGGGGGAAATCGCGAAAGAGATCTTAGGACCGGATTTACTTCTCCTCCAAAATTAACCTTATCAAGTTTATTTAGTTTTGCTGTAAAACCAATGTGGGGAATAAATTATTTAACTAAAGGTAAATTTGAATTACCACACCTTCAGGATTATGTAAAAGAGGGAACTAGTACTAATACATCTATTGGAAATTATTTTTCTACAATGTTGGATCAGTCCATGAATTGGAATGATGCTGAGAAGTTATGTTCGCAATGGGGAGGCCATTTTGCATTAAAAGGAGTAATGAGTGTGGAAGATGCAAAAAAAGCAGTAGATATTGGATGTACAGGCATAATGGTTTCAAATCATGGAGGAAGACAACTTGATGGTTCTAGATCACCATTCGACCAATTAGCAGAAATAGTTGACGCGGTTGGAGATAAAATAGATGTAATTTGTGAAGGTGGATTTCAAAGAGGAACTCATATGCTCAAGGCATTATCAATAGGAGCAAAAGCATGCGCAGGTGGAAGATTATATCTTTATGCATTAGCAGCAGCTGGACAAGCTGGCGTTGAAAGAGCTTTAGGACAATACAAAGCTGAGTTAGAACGTGACATGAAACTTATGGGTTGTAAAAAAATAAGTGATTTAAACAGAAGTAACTTGAGATTTAGATCATAAATGAGCTTAAAAAATTGTTATAACTTCGAAGATTTCAGAAATTTAGCTAGAAAAAAACTTCCATCACCAATTTTTCATTACATTGATGGTGGATCAGATGACGAGGTAACTTTAAAAAGAAATACAAATGCATTTGATGAATGTGATTTAGTTCCAAACATTCTTGCAAGTGTTGGTAAACCCAATTTATCTACTACTGTATTTGGAAGAAAAATTGATATGCCAATTTTTTTATCCCCAACCGCCATGCAAAGATTATACCACCCAGATGGCGACAAAGCTTCCGCAAAAGCTGCAGCAAAATTTGGTACATTTTATAGTATGTCTACAATGGCTAATAACTCAATTGAGGAAATTGCAAATATTTCTAGTGGCCCAAAACTTTTTCAACTCTACGTTCATAAGGATAAATCAATTACTGATGATTTAATAGAAAGATGTAAAAGATCAAACTTTGACGGTATGTGTTTAACAGTTGATACTTTAGTTGCAGGAAATAGAGAAAGGGATCATAGAACAGGCTTCACCACTCCACCCAAATTAACTTTGAATAGTTTATTTAATTTTGCAATTAAACCACAATGGGTATTTAATTATTTCACGCATAAAAAATTTGAATTATCTAATGTTGTTAAAAAAACTGATAAGGGCACCAATATTACTAAATCTGTAATTGAATACATAAATGAACAATATGATCCATTAATGAATTGGAAAGATGCCGAATACTGTGTAAAAAAATGGGGAGGCCCATTTGCACTAAAAGGGATTATGTCAGTTGAAGATGCAAAAAAAGCAATTGATATTGGATGCACTGCAATAATGATATCCAATCATGGTGGGAGACAGCTTGATGGCTCAAGGTCTCCTTTTGATCAAGTTAAAGCGATTTCAGATGCGGTAGGAGATAAATTAGAAATTATTTTAGATGGAGGAGTAAGAAGAGGAACGCATGTATTAAAAGCTATTGCTGCTGGAGCAAAAGCTTGTAGTTTTGGCAAAATGTTTTTGTTCTCTTTGGCCGCAGGGGGCCAACAAGGAGTTGAACATTTGCTTAAAAATATGCACGATGAGATAAATAGAAATATGGTCTTAATGGGTTGCAAAAACTTAAAAGAGTTGAATAGTTCAAAATTAATTTATAGAAATTAAACGGAGAAAAAAAATGAAATTAGCAAAAAGTTTAGATAATTTAGGAACAGAGACAGCCTTTTCTGTATTAGCTGAGGCAAAAAAATTAGAAGCCAAAGGTCAACCAATGATCCACATGGGTTTAGGTCAGCCTGATTTTAAAACACCCAAGCATGTTGTTGAAGCTGCAAAAAAAGCTTTAGATGATGGACATCATGGATACGTAATGTCCAATGGTATACCAGAGTGTAGACAAGCTGTAACAAGATGGATTAAAAAACGTTACAATACCGATATAGACTTCGAGAGAATTTTAATTATGCCAGGTGGAAAACCTACAATGAGTTATGCAATTCAGTGTTTTGGTGAACCTGGTGCTGAGATAATTCACCCTACACCTGCTTTCCCTATTTACGAGTCTATGATTAATTATACAGGATCAACTTCAGTACCATATGATTTAACTGAAGATAAAGATTTAAAGTTTAGTGCAGAAAAAATTCTTTCATTAATTACTGATAAAACAAGATTATTAATTTTGATAAATCCAAATAATCCAACAGGAAGTTTTGTCGAAAAACCAGAAATTGATAAATTAGCAGAGGGTTTAAAAAAACATCCACATGTAACAATATTGAGTGATGAAATTTATAGTAGACAAATATTTGATGATAAAGAAATGCCTACTTTTTTTAATTATCCTGAGTTGAGAGAAAGACTAATTGTGCTTGAGGGCTGGAGTAAAGCATACTCAATGACAGGGTGGAGATTAGGTTGGAGTTTTTGGCCGAAGGACATGGTTCAACATGTGAATAAACTTTTAATTAATAGTGTATCTTGTGTTAATGCAGCTGCTCAGTTTGCCGGAATTGCAGCATTAGATGGACCAGATGATTCTATACACGAAATGATGAAACATTTTACGGAAAGAAGAAAAATAATTCATGAGGGTTTAAATAGTTTACCAGGTGTTGAATGTAGTTTACCAGGTGGAGCTTTTTATGCTTTTCCAAAAGTAATTGAAACAGGTATGAATGGAGAAGAATTTTGTAAAAAAGCAATGCACGAAGCTGGTGTAGCAATTGTACCTGGAACAGCTTTCGGCAAAACCTGTAAAGATTATGTAAGATTTAGTTTTGCATGCTCACAAGATAATATTACTAATGCATTAGAGAATCTTAAAAAAATGCTTGGTTAATTGCTGTATATTTTTTTTTAAATTTTTTATAATATAAAAATATATGAATGAGCAAATTCAGCTAGAGCTTAAAAACCTTCTTAATAAAAGATATTCTACATCGGAGTCTACTCGTGCAAATTATGCAAGAGGTGAAGATACTTATGATCCAATTCTATCAAAAGCGGTTGTATTCCCAGAAACAAATGAGGAGGTTTCAAAGATACTAAGATTATGCAATGAACACAAAATTCCAGTAGTGCCATTTGGCACAGGCACATCTTTAGAAGGAAATGTGGTAGGTAATGAAAAAGGTATAACTATCTCTCTAGAAAAGATGAACAAAATTTTAAGTATTAATGTTGAAGATTTTGATTGCAGAGTTCAAGCTTGTGTAACTAGAGAGCAATTAAATGATTATTTAAGAGAAGATGGAGTTTTTTTTCCAATAGATCCAGGTGCCAATGCCGCAATTGGTGGTATGGCTTCAACATCGGCTTCAGGAACAATGGCTGTTAAATATGGAACAATGAAAACTGTTATTTCAGGATTAACAGTAGTTTTACCCAATGGTGACATCATAAATACAGGCGGCAGAACAAAAAAAACATCAGCAGGTTATAACTTAACAAATCTATTTATTGGATCAGAAGGTACCTTGGGCATTATAACCGAAGTTCATTTAAGATTATCTCCTATACCAGAAAGTATAATGAGTGCAGTATGTCATTTTCCAAGTTTAGAAGATGCTGTTCAAACGGCTCAGCAAGTTATTCAATATGGAATTCCGATTGCAAGGATTGAAATGCTGAATAAGGATCAAATGGGGATTAGTATTAATTACTCAAAATTAAAAGACATTAAAGCAGTACCGACTTTATTTTTTGAATTTCATGGCTCAGAGTCTTCTAATAATGAAAATATTAAAATTGTAGAAGAAATATCCAAGGAGAATAAAGGGAGTTCTTTTAAATGGGCCAAAGATTTAGAAGAAAGAAATAAACTTTGGAGAGCAAGATGGGATGTGTACTACTCTGTTAAAGCTTTAATTAAAAATGGAAGAGTGTATTCTACAGATGTATGTGTTCCTATTTCAAAAATAACCGAGTGTGTAAACTTTGCTGAAGAACAAGCAAAAAAATTTGGAGTTAGAGCTCCAATGGTTGGTCATCTAGGAGATGGAAATTTTCATGTTATTCTACCATTTGATCCTCAAAAAAAGGAAATGTACAAAAATATTAGAGCATTCAACGATACGTTAATTAAGAAAGCATTGGAATTAAATGGTACTATTACAGGCGAACATGGTGTAGGACTGCATAAAAAAGAGTATCTGTTAGAGGAGCATCCTGACAATATTCCTGTAATGAAATCAATTAAAAGAACTATAGATCCAAATAATATAATGAACCCAGGTAAAATTTTCGATTTAAATTAAATATGAAAAAAATCTTAATAACTAGAAGGCTACTGAAATCTTGCGAGGAAAAAGCATCTAAAATATTTGAAGCAAACTTCAACGATAATGATGAATTATATTCTCAATCTAAAGTAATTGAGATGAGCCAAGGATGTGATGGAATTTTAACATCTTTAACTGATAAAATGGATGCTGAAACAATAAATAAATTATCCGATAGTGTAAAAATTTTATCAAACTTTGCAGTTGGATTTGGGAATATAGATTTAGAGGCGGCTAAGAAAAGAGGAATAGCAGTTACAAACACTCCTGATGTACTTACAGATGCAACAGCTGAAATTGGAATATTATTAATTTTGGGAGCATGTAGAAGAGCATCCGAGGGTATTGAAAATGCTAAAGAAAGTAATTGGAAGTGGTCGGCAGATTATTTAATTGGAAAACAATTGACTGGTGCAAGATTAGGAATTCTTGGAATGGGCAGGATTGGTCAGAAAATTGGAAAAATTGCAAAATCTTTAGGAATGATTATTCATTATCACAATCGTTCAAAACTAAGTGAAGAAAAGGAACAAGGTGCAATATATCATGATAATTTGCGAGACTTACTCTCAGTTTCAGATGTTTTATCAATTTGTTGTCCAGCCTCAAAAGAAACAGTTGATATGATAAATAAAGACACAATTGAATACCTGCCTAAAGGAGCAGTTGTTACGAATGTAGCAAGAGGTGATATTGTAGAGGACGAAGCATTAATAGATGCATTAAATCGTAGAAAAGTTTATGCAGTTGGCTTAGATGTTTATAAAAATGAGCCAAATTTAAATCCTGGATATTTGAAACACAAAAGTGCTTTTATTCTTCCACATCTTGGTAGTGCAACAAAAGAAACAAGAACCGCTATGGCAAATCTTGCAATAGATAACATTGATGAGTTTTTTAAAACTGGAAACTGTAAAAATAAAGTAAACTAAAAGCTATAATTTCAATCTGTAATTGTAAAAAAAGTTAGAAAGAGAAAATTTAACTCATGTTAATTAGTATCTTTCTAAGGACAATTTGGGTTTTTTATGCTTAACTTCATTAGTTAATTAATTAACTTTAATAAGAAAAAGAGGAGAGAAAATGGTTAAAGAAAATAAAAAGTCTTTGAAGAAAATTTCTTCAAGACGAAAGTTCTTTAAGGCAGCAGCAGCAACTGGTGCAGCAGCAACAGCAGCTGTAGCTATGCCTAACCTTGCATTAGGAGATGGACACGTAACTCTTAAAATGCAAGCCGCTTGGCCAAGTGGAGCTAACATATTCTTCGAAATGGCAGGTGACTATGCGAAGATGGTTAGTGATATGTCGGGTGGAACTTTAAAAATAGACCTTCAACCAGTTGGTGCTGTTGTTAAGACATCAGAAATTGGTGACGCTGTAAGTTCAGGTGTATTAGATATGGGTCACTGGGTGACTGCATACTGGTATGGTAAAAACGCTGCAGCTTCATTATTTGGAACTGGTCCTTCTTACGGTATGTCATCTCAAGAAGTAATGGGATGGATGGAATACGGTGGAGGAAGAGCTCTATACGAAGAAACTTTAGCAAAAGTTGGATATGATTATGTTGGATACTTCCACATGCCAATGCCAGCTCAGCCTTTTGGATGGTTCAAAAAGAACGTAACAAAAGTTTCTGATGTTAAAGGAATGAAGTATAGAACAGTTGGTCTTGCAACAAACGTACTTACTGCAATGGGAATGGTAGTTAGACAATTACCAGGCGGTGAAATTCAACCGGCGATGAAAACTGGATTGATTGAAGCTGCTGAGTTTAACAACCCAACTTCAGACTCACAATTTGGTATGCAGGATGTTTCTAAGCATTATCACTTAGGATCATTCCACCAATCTCAAGAGATGTTTGAAATTCCAATTAACAAGAAAAAGCTAAACAGTTTATCTCCAGCTCACCAAGCAATTTTGAAAAATGCTGCGTATGCTGCTAACTCTGATAATTATTTCAAAGCGTTAGTAAGATATTCAGCTGATTTATCTAAATTGATGAATGAGCACAAGGTAAATGTTTACCAAACTTCAGATGAAATCCTAGCTGAGCAATTAAAAGGTTGGGATAAAGTGATCGGCGACTTTAATAAGAAAGATCCTTTCTTTAAAAAGATCGTAGACTCACAAAAAGCGTATGCGAAAAGAGTTATGAAGTACTTGCTGATGAATCAGCCAAACTACAGACTTGCATATGAAAATGAGTTTGGTTCACTAGCTAAGGTTAAAATCTAATTAAAACTTAGATAATAAATTTATATTAAGGGGGGTATTTGCCCCCCTTTTTTATTATAAACAGTTGATATTTTTTAATTATAGTAGATATTAATTCTCTCATGAGATCATTCATAAAATTTGCAGATACGCTAAGTGCTTCAATGGGAAAAGCATTTTCCTGGTGTATTGTAGTTTTAATGGGTGGAACTTGTTATGAAGTATTTATGGCTTATGCTTTAAATGCACCTACCCTTTGGAATTTTGATTTCAGTTTACAAATGTATGGAGCAATTTTTATGATGGCTGGAGCATATACACTCAGTACTGAAGCACATGTGAGAGGTGATGTAATTTACAGACTTTTTCCTGTAAAAGTTCAAGGCTCTATTGATTTAGTACTATATTTCATATTTTTCTTTCCTGGTGTTTTAGCATTAGCTTTTTACGGATGGGATTACGCTGCTCAGGCATGGAAGATAAAGGAGACTAGTTGGAACAGTCCTGCTCAAATTCAAATATACATGGCAAAATCTATGATACCACTTGCTGGAATATTATTAATTATTCAAGGGATTAGTGAAGTTTTTAGATCTATAATTTGTATTCAAACTGGTCATTGGCCAAAAAGAGCCTCCGCGGATGCTGAAGAAACAGAAAAAATTTTAATGAGAACTTCACAAGACGAGGATCAAAAAGATGTTATTTGAGCTTACAAATCCTGAAATAGCGATAATGATGATGGGACTTTTTTTATTTGCGGTCTTATTAGGTTTTCCAATTGCATTTACACTTATGGCAATGGGAATTGGTTTTGGTTATTACGCTTATTATGATCCTGCATTAATGGAAAATATATTTGATAATCGGATATTCAGATTATTTATAAATAACACCTACTCAGTAATGGATAATACCGTACTTACTGCTGTACCATTATTTTTGTTTATGGGTTACCTTGTTGAAAGAGCTGGAATTGTTGCAAGATTATTTTTTGCAATTAGATTAGCTTCTCATGGATTACCTGCTTCAATGGCTGTAGCTGCTTTAGTCACTTGTGCTTTATTTTCTACAGCGACAGGAATTATAGGAGCAGTGGTAACACTGATGGGATTGTTAGCTTGGCCAGCTAT
The DNA here is from genome assembly GCA_902629075.1 of uncultured Pelagibacteraceae bacterium. Classification (GTDB taxonomy): domain Bacteria; phylum Pseudomonadota; class Alphaproteobacteria; order Pelagibacterales; family Pelagibacteraceae; genus Pelagibacter. The sequence continues at coordinate 64,339 of CACOPK010000001.1, forward strand.
GATAAAAGCTGGGTATGATAAAAAATTTGCTTCAGGAATAATTTGTTCAGGTGGATGCTTAGGAATATTAATTCCACCAAGTATTATGCTTATAGTTTATGCTGTAATAGCTCAATTATCTCCTTTGAGGTTATTTGCAGCAGCAATATTTCCAGGTTTAATGTTAGCAGGATTATATATTGGTTATGCAATTTTTAGAGCTTGGCTTAATCCTTCAATTGCTCCAAAACCTCCAAAAGAAGAAATTCCTCCTAGATCAGTTATATTAAGAGAAGTTTTAGTTTCTTTTTTACCTTTATTCTCATTAATAATTTTAGTTCTTGGAACAATCTTAGCTGGAATAGCTACTCCAGCAGAAGCTGCAGCTGTAGGAGCATTTGGGGCTCTTGTTCTATCTTATTTTTATAAAACACTTAAATGGAAAAACTTTAAAGAATCAGTTTTTTTAACTGCAAAAACTACCGCTATGATAATGTGGTTGTTTATAGGTTCATGGACTTTTGCAGCGGTATTCTCTTATTTAGGAGGCCACGAAGTTTTTGAGCATTTCTTTAAATCTATGAATCTGCAACCATGGCAGTTTTTAGTTATCACTCAAATAATAATTTTTCTACTTGGGTGGCCGTTAGAATGGACAGAAATATTGATTATTTTTGTTCCAATATTTTTACCACTCGTAGAATTTTTTGGAGTAAATCCATATTTCTTTGCAATGCTTATAGCTTTAAACTTACAGACTTCTTTTTTGACACCACCTATGGCAATGTCAGCTTATTATTTAAAGGGAGTACAATCTAGAAATGTTGAATTATTAGATATCTTTAGAGGGATAATGCCATTTTTAGGTATCGTAATTCTTGCTATGTTTTTAATGTATATGTTTCCAGGTATAGCTCTTTGGCTGCCCGAAACATTATTTGCAAATTGATAATGGATGTTTTTAATTTAACTGTAAAACAATTATCTGAAAAAATTAAAGATGCCCAACTAACTTCATTTGATCTTTGCAAAAGTTATATCGAAAGAATAAAAAAATTTGAAAAAGATATACATGCCTGGGCACATTTTGATGAAAAAATTCTATTAGAAAAAGCTGAGGAATCGGATAATCATAGGAGATCTGGAAAACCTTTAGGATTATTGCATGGAATTCCTGTTGCATTAAAAGATATTATAGGAACTTTTGATATGCCAACTGAGTGCGGAACTGTTTTAAGAAAAGGAATGTCAGCTTCTCAGGATGCTGAAATAGTTGATTTGCTTAAATCAGAAGGTGCAATTGTTATGGGCAAAACTGCAACTTCTGAATTAGCTTATTACAGTCCGAGCAAAACAAAAAATCCACATGACTACACAAGAACACCCGGTGGCTCTTCTAGTGGATCAGCAGCTGTAGTAGCAGCACATATGGCTCCTTTATCAATAGGATCTCAAACAGGTGGCTCAATTATAAGGCCAGCTTCTTATTGTGGAGTAGTTGGATACAAACCTTCATTTGGTTTAATATCTAGAAATGGGGTTTTAAAAACTTCTGAAAATTTAGATCATGTAGGTATATTTGGAAAATCAGTAGAAGATGTTGCTTTATTAGCAAAAGTGTTAATTAAAAAAGATTCTTATGACAAATCAACGATATATTTTTCTGCAAGTACAATGCTTGATGAGATTAACAAGACCCCGACATTCGAACCAAAATTTATATTTTATAAAACTGAGAGTTGGAAAAAAATAGATAAAAAATCAAGAGATGCTTTTGAGTATTTCATAAAATCATTTAAAAAAAATATCGAGGTATTTGATACACCTAGCTACTTTAAAAATATTAAAAAATATCATCAAATAATACACGAAACAGACATGGCAAATAATTTTTATAATTACTTTAAAAAAAGTAAAAAAAAATTGTCAAAGCAAATGCAAGATGCGATTTCAAGAGGGATCAAATATTCTGCTAAGGATTATGCTGAGGCAAGAGATTTTATGACTAGAAGCTATGATTCATATAAAGAAGTGTTCGAGGATTATCATGGAGTTATTTCTCCCTCAAGTACTGGGGTAGCAGACAAAGGATTATCGAGCACTGGTAGCCCTGAATTTTGCACTGTTTGGTCTTTTATGGGAACACCTTCAATTTCTTTACCTTTACTACAAGGAGAAAATAATTTACCATTAGGTGTACAGTTAATTGGTAATAAATATGATGATTTAAGATTTATGAGTATTGCTAATTGGTTAGAAAAAGAAAGTAGTAAGTTTAATGAGTAGAATTACAACAATTATAGGATTAGGGTTTGCAATATTTTTTCTTGTTGGGTTGGCGACTACCTTAACAAGATCAATGTTGATTACTGTTTTAGATGTTCTTCCAGTATATATTCTTATGGGAGCAGCAATCATCATGATGATCTACGAAGCTTTTTTTGATAAAAAATAATCAAAATTAATTTTATAAATTGAGTTACTCAAAAAAAAATATTTATCCATTTTTTTTATTATTAATTCAGCCAATATTTATGGCCAGCAATTTGATTGTTGCTCGAGGAGGTGTTGAATTTGTTCCACCCATTTCTCTTGCATTTTGGAGGTGGTTATTTGTTTTTTTAATGCTGATACTATTTAATTATTCAGCTTTAAGAAAAGACTTAATAAAAACAAATAATAAAAAAGAATATTTTAAACTTTTCATTTTAGGAGCAACCGGGTGTGGAATTTGCGGTGCATTTCCATTTATTGCAGGACAAACAACAACAGTAGTTAATATGGGGATTATATATACTTCATCTCCTATATTTATAATTCTGATTTCATGCTTATTTTTTAGGGAAAAATTTAACTTAATAAAAATTATAGGCCTTCTTCTTTGTTTGATTGGAGTTTTCATAATTATTATCAGAGGAGATATAAATTTATTATTAAATTTAACATTTAATCCAGGTGATATCTGGATGTTAGGAGCCGCAATTGGTTGGGCTATTTATTCAATTTATCTATATAACTGGAATTCAAATCTAAAAGTTTTCCCTAGATTTACATTGATAGCGTTATTTGGATCTATTACCCTTTTTCCATTTTATTTATTTGAAGAAATAAATTTAGCATCTACTACATTTAATGTAGATTTTTTCAAATGGACTTTATTTGCAGCGATATCACCGGGTATTATTGCTTTTAGTCTGTATACAATTACCCAAAAGTATCTTGGTGCAACAATGACAGGATTTACTTTGTATTTATTTACTATTTATGGTTCTTTTTTTGGGATAATATTTTTTGGAGAAATACTTCAATATTTTCACTATTTAGGGGCTTTACTAGTATTTATGGGAATATATTTAGTTAAAAAAAAATAAATGAAATTAAACAAAATGACTTTTGGATATATCTTTTTATTTTTACTATTTGTCTATCTCGCAATACTTGCGATAATTTATTTTTCTCAAAGATCATTGATGTATCATCCTAGTGAAAATAATTACTTAGATGAAAATCAATTAAATCATAAAGTAGAAAAGATAAAAATTGCATCAGATAATGAACTTAATTCGTGGTATTATAAAAAAAATGAAAATTTTAAAACATTGTTATTTTTTCATGGAAATGCGGGGAGTTTAGAGAATAGAATTTATAAATTAAATGACCTTTCAAAGTTAGATTTAAATTATTTAATTGTTGCATATCGGGGCTTCAGCGGGAACAAAGGAAGTCCATCAGAACAAGGATTATATAAAGATGCTAGAGCAGCAAAGTATTGGTTAAACTTAAACAATATTAGCGATCAGAATATTATAGTTTACGGTGAATCTTTGGGCACTGCTGTTGCAATAGATCTTGCAAAAGATCACAAATTTGCAGGCGTAATTTTGGAGTCTCCTTTTACATCCATGTTGAAGCTTTCAAGAAAATATTATCCTTGGGTACCAACTGGATTATTACTCAAAGATAAATACGAAACAGATAAAAAAATAAATAAAGTTTTTTCCCCAATATTAATACTGCATGGTAGAAAAGACAATATTGTTCCGTTTGAAATGGGAGAATCTTTATTCAACCAGGCAAATAAGCCAAAATATAATTACTTTATTGATAATGATGATCATATGATGGATTTTAACGAACCTTTAGTTAATTCAATCAATCAATTTGTTAAAAGCTTAAATTAGACATAATTTAAACAAATCATTTCCATTAATAAATTCATAATTAATTAAATGAAATTTTTAATTATTTTTTTATTTTTTATATTTAACTCAGCATTATCTGATACTAAAAATTATGAAGATGATTATTTTTTTGTTGGAAAAATGGATTCTTATAATAAAGATTTCACACTTTATTTTAAAACAAGAGAAAAAGCTATTTTATCAAGGGGTGAAGATTATAATTATATAACCGACTATCCACAGGACCTATATATTTATAATCACAAATTAAAAACTGATGAACCATTAATTACTTATGAATGGTTTCCCTCATACATTAAAAGACTATCTCAAAATTATGATTATCCAGTATTCCCTGAAGATTTTGCTTATTACCTAATGGAAGATAACAATACTTTAATTCTAGTAAGTGCAAATAAAAATTTTTTTGAAAATTTAAAATTTGATATTGCTCTTAAAAAAATAAGCAAAATAAAAGAAAAGGGAAAAATCAGTTTTATTATTTCTTCTTATGCAAAAAACTGTGGTTTTAAAGATATATCAAGCACACTTAACTGTAAAATTTATAAACCTTTAATATCCACAAATTTGATCAATTAGTTCTTACAAAAGCACTTGCAAAACTCTCTGAGTCGAAAATTTCTAAGTCATCTTCTTTTTCACCCAATCCTAGGGCAACAATAGGAATTTTAAATCTTTTTGCAGTTGCAATAAGAATCCCACCTTTTGCAGTGCCATCCAATTTAGTCATGATTAAACCTGTTAAAGGAATAATTTTGTTAAATTCTTCGACTTGATTAATTACATTTTGTCCAGATGTAGCATCTAAAACTAATAGAACCTCATGTGGACCAGTATCATCAAACTTGTTAATTACTTTTGCTATTTTCTTATACTCTTCCATAAGATTTTTTTTATTCTGTAGTCTGCCAGCGGTATCAATTATAACCTGGTTATAGTTATTCTTTTTTGCCTTATCTAACGATTTAAATGCTACGGAAGCTGGGTCTGAACCAGGGTCAGATTTAACTATTTCTGCATTTATTTTTTTTGCCCATTGCTCCAGTTGATCGATAGCTGCCGCTCTAAATGTATCGCAGGCAGAAAATAATACTTTAATATTATTTTCTCTAAATCTTTTTCCAATTTTTCCTATCGATGTTGTTTTACCTACTCCGTTCACTCCAGATACTAAAATTATATTTAGTTTATCTCTTGCGTTAAAAAAATCTTTTCTTTCTAAGGGTCGCATTAAACTCAGAATATATTGTTTTAACAAATCATTAACTTCATCTATTATCTCTTTAGAAGGATCGATTTTTTTTTGGGATATAATATCTTTAATATCACTCGCAGCATCTACCCCAACATCTGAAGAAATTAAAAAATCTTCTATTTTATTTAAAGTATGATCATCTATTTCTTTTTTAATAATTATTTCTTTTAATCCTGCTGTCAAATTTGAAGCACTCTTTTGAAATCCTATTTTAAATTTTTCAAAAATACCCATTATAATTTTATTTTGATTTCCTCTATATTTGAAACGGGCCCTTTCATAAAAATAGAATTATAGTTCCCTATTCTTATTGATAAAATTCCTGTAGAAAATTTTATATCAACATTATTAGAAACTTTTTTTGTTATAAAACCCGCATAAGCAGTTGCACATGCTGCTGTTCCACAAGCTTTTGTTAATCCTGCACCACGTTCCCAAACTTTAACATTAATCAAATTTTCATTTTTAATTGTTGCTATAGTTACATTACATTTTTCAGGAAAATATTCATGCTGTTCAATTGTAGGTCCTATATTTTCTATCTCATAGTTTTCATTATTTTCTACAAAAAAAATTGTATGGGGATTACCGACGTTAATTGCGATACCGCCAGTAAATTTTTCTCCATTGATATCATTAATAGTTAAATTCAAGTTTTTAGTGTTCATTTCTTTGATTAAAGGAATTTTATACCACTCCATAGAAGGTATACCTATATTAGTTTCAACTAAATTTTCTTTTAGTATCAGTGAATTTAAGTTTCCAGACGATGTCTCTAAATTAATTTCTTCTTTTCCATATTCTTTTGATAAAAGTTTAGCCACACATCTTGTGCCGTTCCCACATGCACCAGAAATGCTTCCATCAGAATTATAGAAAATAAGTTTGTCTTTATTATCTTTATTTTTATTAATAAAGATTAATTGATCACAACCAATAAAGTCTCTACTACAAATTTTCACTATATTTTCTTTACTCAAATTTATAACCTTCGCTCTTTGGTCAATGATTACGAAATCATTTCCAAGGCCGTCCATTTTAAATGCATTAAATTCCATATATTTTAATGTTTATCTTATTTGTTGACATTTTGAACCTCTATTATAGTTTGTCTCAATTTCCGCAAATACAGCATTTTGCGGTGTCTTTGGAAACAAAGAGATCGACACCAGTCAGCGAGGGTTCGCCCACTGGTGCGATAGCTGTTGAGTAAAAATATGTTTGAAAACTTAACAAATAAATTTGAAGAAATATTTTCTTCTTTAAAAAAGGCGCCTTCATTGAATGAAGCCCAAGTAGATGAGGGTTTGAGAGGTATTAGACAAGCTTTGCTAGAAGCAGATGTCTCTTTAGATGTTGCTAAAGACTTTGTAGATAAAGTTAAACCAAAAGCACTTGGACAAGAAATAGTTAGATCTACATCTCCAGGACAGATGGTTGTAAAAATTGTTTATGATGAATTAGTAAATTTGCTAGGGGAAAAAAATTCAGAAGTTAATCTAAATGCAGTTCCACCCGTTACAGTTATGATGGTTGGTCTTCAAGGATCTGGAAAAACAACCTCTACAGCTAAGCTTGCTAGTTATTTAGAAAAAAATAAGAAAAAAAAGGTTATGATGGTAAGTTTAGATATTTACAGACCTGCAGCTCAAGAACAATTAAGACTTCTTGGTGAACAAAATAATATAAATACCCTTCCAGTAATTGAAGGACAATTACCATCTGACATTTGTCAAAGAGCAATTAACGCAGCAAAACTTAATGGCAGTGATGTAATTTTATTTGATACTGCAGGAAGAACACAAATAGATTTACAAATGATGAGTGAGATAAATCAAATTGAGGGTATAATTAATCCTTCAGAAGTAATGTTAGTAGCAGACTCACTTACAGGACAAGTTGCTGCAAATGTAGCGAAAGAATTCAAAAATACAGTTAACTTGACAGGAATTATTTTAACCAGGTCAGATGGAGATGGAAGAGGTGGTGCAGCTTTAAGTATGAAATATGTTGCAGAAGTGCCCATTAAATTTTTAGGAGTCGGAGAAAAAATTGATAACTTAGAAGTTTTCCATCCAGATAGAATAGCAAATAGAATTTTAGGTATGGGGGATATTGTATCTCTTGTAGAAAAAGCATCAGAGGATCTTGATCAAGAAAATATAAAAAAAACTGAGGAAAATTTAAAAAAAGGTCAATTCACCCTTGATGATTATTTATCACAATTAAAACAAATGAAAAAAATGGGAGGTATAGAGGGCATTATGTCTTTCTTGCCAGGTGTTTCAAAAATAAAATCACAAATGGATCAAGCTGGCGTTGATGAAAAAATAATTTCTAAAAATGAAGCAGTAATTTTATCTATGACTAAAAAAGAAAGAGCTAATCCAAAAATTATTGACGGCTCTAGAAAAAAAAGAATTGCTAATGGCTCAGGAACTGACATTGCCACTATCAATAAACTGTTAAAACAATTCAAAATGATGTCTGAAATGATGAAGAAGATGTCAAAAGGGAATATGAAAGGAATGGCGGATAAAGGAATTCCACCTGAACTTTTTAATCAACTTAAATAAAAGGAGAACAACATATGTTAAAACTTAGGTTATCAAGAGGAGGTACAAAAAAAAGACCTGTATATAAAATCGTTGTTGCAGAGAGTAGATTTGCAAGAGACGGTAGATTTATAGAAAAATTAGGTTTTTTTAATCCTCTACTTCCAAAAGAAAAAAAAGAAAGAATAGGTTTGGAAAGTGAAAGAATAAAATATTGGTTAAGCCAAGGAGCACAACCAACAACTAGAGTTGCTAGAATTTTAGGTGAAAATAATTTTATTCCTATGCCAAAGTCAGGAAATAATCCAAATAAAGCTATCCCTAAAAAAGAAAGAAATAAAGAAGAAGAATCTCCAAAGGAAGAAGCTAAACCAGCAGCAGAAGCTAAAAAGGAAGAGGCTAAACCAGCAGCAGAAGCTAAAAAGGAAGAGGGCAAATAAAGAGTAATACAAATGTTCAAAGTCAAAATATTTACACTCTATCCTGAATTTTTTCCTGGTCCTTTTGATAAAGGTATTTATGGAAATGCACTTGAAAAAAAAATTTGGGATTTGAAAATTGTAAATATAAGAGACTTTGCAGAAGATAAACACAAAACAGTCGATGACACGCCTTATGGAGGCGGCTCTGGAATGGTAATGAGAGCAGATGTAGTTGCGAATTCATTAGATAAAAATATGGAGTCTAAAGAGAAAGTATATTATTTGAGTCCAAGAGGAAGTCTTTTAAACCAAGAGATTACAAAAAAAATTTCAAAAGAAAAATTTTTAAATATTTTATGTGGTCATTTTGAAGGAGTTGACCAAAGAGTCTTAGATAACCGAAATATTGAAGAGATTAGTATTGGTGATTACGTAATTTCTGGTGGAGAAACTGCTTCCTATATTATTCTTGATAGTGTGCTAAGATTAATACCTGGGGTATTAGGAAATGAAGCTTCAATAGTAGATGAAAGCTTTGAAAATGGACTTTTAGAATATCCTCAATATACCAAACCTCAAATTTGGCAGAAAAATAAGGTTCCAGAGGTTTTATTATCAGGAGATCATGCTAAAATTAAACACTGGCGTTTATCCCAATCTGAGGCTATAACACGCGACCGAAGACCAGATTTGTGGCAAAAACATAACAAGAAAAACTAGTAAAATGAAAAATATAGAAGAAATAAATAGTTCAAAAGTAAAACAAATTATTGCACAAAAGAAACATCCCGAGTTCTTTCCTGGTGATATTATTAAAGTTGGAGTTAAAATAACAGAGGGTAAAAGAGACAGAATTCAATACTTTGAGGGTGTTTGTATTGCAAAAAAAAATAGAGATATAAACTCTTCTTTTACGGTTAGAAAAATTTCTTTCGGTGAAGGTGTTGAAAGAACATTTGCACTTTATAGTACAGCTGTTGATACAATAAAAGTTATTAGATCTGGAAAAGTAAGAAGAGCTAAACTTTATTATTTAAGAGATAGAACGGGTAAATCAGCAAGAATTTCAGAAAAAATAAAAAAGAAAATTGGCATTGATTTAGAAACAAAAGTCCATGAAGTTACAAAAGAAAATACCGCTGAACCGATTGAGGAACCGACAAAGTCTGAAGTAAGAAAAGAGGAATCTAAATCAACAGAAGCTCCTAAAGTGGAAGCTCAAAAAGATGATGTTAAGACTCAAGATAAAATTGAGCCAAAGAAAAAAGAAGTAATTAAGAAAGAAGAGAAAAAAAAAGAAGAAAAGAAATAATTTTTTTCTAAATGCCTAAAACTCTTTACGATAAAATATGGAATGAGCATCTTGTTCACCAACAAGAAGATGGAACTTCGTTGTTATTCGTTGATAGACACTTAATACATGAAGTCACAAGTCCCCAAGCATTTGAGGGATTAAGAAATTCTAATAGAAAAGTTAGACAACCAGGTCTTACTCTTGCAGTTGCAGATCATAATGTTCCTACTACTGACAGGTCAAAAGGAATTTCAGATGAAGAGTCCAAAATTCAAGTTGAAACTTTAGAGGCCAACTGCAAGGAATTTGGCGTTGAGCTTTTTAGTATGGGAGATAAAAGACAAGGAATTGTTCATGTTACAGGACCAGAACAAGGTTTTACACAACCAGGAACAATCATTGTTTGTGGAGATAGCCATACAGCAACACATGGTGCTTTTGGAGCTCTAGCTTTTGGAATTGGTACATCGGAAGTTGAACATGTATTAGCAACACAAACCTTGGTTCAAAAAAAATCTAAAAATTTTAGAATTAATGTAAATGGAAGCTTACCTATCGGTGTTACCTCAAAGGATATAATCCTTCAAATAATCGGAAAAATAGGTACTGCAGGTGGCACAGGTTATGTACTTGAGTATGCCGGTAATTTGATTAAATCTTTAAGCGTTGAAAATAGAATGACTATTTGCAATATGACAATAGAGGGTGGGGCAAGAGCAGGCTTAATCGAACCTGATGAAAAAGTTTTTGATTACTTAAAAGGTAAACCCATGTCTCCTAAAAAAGAAAATTGGGATAAGGCTTTAGAGTACTGGAATACTCTTAAATCTGATCATGGAGCAAATTTTGATAAAGAAATTAACTTAAGTGGAGAGGATATAAAACCAATGGTAACTTGGGGAACTTCTCCTCAAGATGTAGTTACAATTGATGAAAAAGTTCCAAATCCAGACAACGAAAAAGATCCTGATAAAAAAAATTCAATTGAAAGATCCCTTAAGTATATGGGTTTAAGAGCAAATACAAAAGTGAAGGATATTAAGATAGATAAAGTTTTTATAGGCAGCTGTACAAATGGAAGAATTGAAGATTTAAGAGAAGCTGCAAAAATATTAAAAAACAAAAAAATTGCAAATCATGTAAACGCCATGGTTGTCCCTGGTTCAGGGTTAGTAAAACAACAAGCAGAGCAAGAAGGATTAGATAAAATATTCATTGATTCAGGATTTGAATGGAGAGAACCGGGGTGTTCAATGTGTTTGGCTATGAATGCAGATAAATTAAAACCAGAAGAGAGATGCGCTTCCACTTCAAACAGAAATTTTGAAGGAAGACAAGGACGAGGTGGAAGGACCCATTTAGTAAGCCCGGGTATGGCCGCCGCCGCCGCAATTTCAGGAAATTTAGATGATGTTAGAAAGTATCAAAATTAATGCAAAAATTTAATAAATTAAGAAGTATACCAGCATATTTACCAATAGTTAATATTGATACAGATATGTTAATACCAAAACAATTCCTAAAAACCATAAAAAGAACTGGTCTTGGTAAAAACTTATTTTTTGAGATGAGATATGATGATAAGGGAAATATCATAAAAGATTTTATATTAAATCAAAATCCCTATAATGAATCTAAAATACTAATAGCTGGAAAAAATTTTGGATGTGGTTCATCAAGAGAACATGCACCTTGGGCTTTGCTTGATTTTGGAATAACGTGTGTAATTAGCCCCAGCTATGCAGATATTTTTTATAATAATTGTTTTAAAAATGGAATATTGCCAATCATTCTTGATGAACAAAAAATAAAAGAAATTTCTGAATATTCGAATAGAAAAGAAGAAATAGAAATTGACCTGGTAGAACAAAAAATAATTTTTGGAAATAATAAAATAAATTTTGAGATAGACTCATTTAAAAAAAAATGTCTTTTGGAAGGTTTGGATGATATCGCTTTGTCTTTAGAAAAAACCGACAAAATCGCAAACTTTGAAAATAATTTAAAAAATTCAAAGCCTTGGATTTTTAATGATTAAAATTAAAAAAAGAAAATTTTTGCTTTTACCGGGAGATGGTATTGGTCCAGAGGTCGTCTCTGAAGTTAAAAAAATTATACTTTGGTTAAACAAAAGTAAATCTTTAGATTTTGAAATTGATGAAGATTTAGCGGGTGGTGTATCTTATGATAAATATGGAACCCCTATAACTGACGAAGTATTTTATAAAGCATTAGAATCGGAAGCAGTGATATTAGGTGCAGTTGGTGGACCTAAATGGGATAACGTAGAGTTTTCAAAAAAACCAGAAAGAGCGTTGTTGAAATTAAGAAAAGAGTTAAAACTTTTTGCTAATCTTAGACCAGCAATTTGTTTCAAACAATTAGTTGAAGCATCTACACTTAAACCAGAAATAGTTTCAGGATTAGATATTATGATTGTAAGAGAACTTACAGGTGGAATTTATTTCGGAGAACCCAGGGGAATTAAGCCAATTGATAATGGAGAAAGAAAAGGAATTAATACCCATACATATACTTCTAGTGAGATACAAAGAGTTGCTAGAGTTGCATTTGATTTAGCAAAAAAAAGAAAAAATAAGGTTACATCTTGTGAAAAATCAAATGTTATGGAAGCTGGGCTTTTATGGAGAGAAGAAGTACAAGATCTTCACGAAAAAGAATATAAAGACGTAGAGCTCAACCATATGTTAGCAGACAATTGTGCAATGCAACTTTTAAGAAATCCAAAACAATTTGATGTAATTGTAACAGATAATTTATTTGGAGATATGCTTTCCGATCAAGCTTCTATGCTTACAGGTTCTCTAGGACTTTTACCATCTGCATCTTTAGGAGCTAAAAATAAAGAGGGACAAATGAGAGCAATGTATGAACCAATACATGGTTCCGCTCCAGATATTGCGGGCAAAGGAGTAGCAAATCCAATAGCTACTATTTTAAGTTTTGCTATGGCATTAAGATACTCTCTTAATTTAGATAAAGAGGCAAATGCACTTGAAAAAGCTGTGCAAGATGTATTAGATGATGGTTTAAGAACAAAAGATATAATTTCTGAAGGAAAAAAAGAAGTATCCACATCTCAAATGGGTGATGCGATAATTTCAAAATTGCAATGATTATCCATTTATTTTAAGGTTCACAAATGCCAAATTATACTGCACCAGTTGAAGATATGATGTTTCTGTTTGATAAATTAAGAAACAACAAAAACTATAATGAAATCGAAAAGTATAAAGAAGTTAATTCTGAATTGGTAAAAAATATTTTAGATGAGGCAGCAAAAATAAATCAAAATATAATTTTGCCACTAGCAAAAATAGGAGATGAAAACCCAACTGTCTTAGAAAATGGCGTAGTAAGAACACCTCCAGGTTATAAAGAAGCTTATAAAAAATTTATAGAAGATGGGTGGACTTCGTTATCTTGTGATCCAAAATATGGAGGTCAAGGAATGCCAAAAACTGTAAGTGCTTTTTTTGATGAAATGTTATCTTCAGCTAGTTTATCTTTTAAATTATATAGTGAACTGAGTATAGGAGCATATAATTGTATAAATCACCATGCAACTGATGAAATTAAAAATAAATATTTACCTAAGATGGTAGAAGGCAAATGGAGTGGAACCATGTGTCTGACAGAACCAGTATGTGGTACTGATCTTGGATTACTTAAAACTAAAGCCGAAGAACAAGATGATGGAACTTTCAAATTAAATGGACAAAAAATATTTATCACATCTGGTGATCATGATTTGACAGAAAATATTATCCATCTTGTAATTGCAAGAGCAAGTGATTCACCAAAAGGAACTAAGGGTATCAGTTTATTTTTAGTACCAAAATTTAAAGTTAATGATGATGGTTCTTTAGGACAACGAAATGGAATCTCAACTGGCTCTATAGAAAGTAAAATGGGAATTAAGGGTTCAGCAACATGTGTTTTAAATTTTGATGATGCAGTTGGTTACATGATAGGTCCAAAAAATAAGGGTTTAAATTCAATGTTTACAATGATGAATCTTGAAAGAATTGTCGTAGGTATACAAGGATTAGGAATTTCCGAAATAGCTTATCAAAATTCACTTAGCTATGCAAAAGAACGAAAACAGGGAAAAACAAATAATAGTAAATCCCAAAACGGCGCAGACCAAATAATAGATCATGCAGATATACGAAGATCTCTTCTTAACATGAAATCTATAATAGAGGGTGAGAGAGCCCTTTGTTTTTGGTTATCACAACAAACTGAAGTTAGCTTATACCATGATGATGTGAATATTAAAAAAGAGGCATCCGACTTTGTCTCATTAATGACACCAGTAGTAAAAACTATGTTTACTGACTTAGGAATGGAAATTACAAGTGATGCAATGCAAGTTTTTGGTGGCTATGGATATACTAAGGATCAAGGTATTGAGCAGCTTTATAGAGATAATAGAATAACACCAATATATGAAGGAACAAATTCTGTACAAGCACTTGATTTAGTTTTTAGAAAATTAATAAATAAAAACGGGGATATAATTGACAAATATTTAAAAGTGATAAAAGACGACTTTAAGAAAAATGACGAGCGAATTAAACCTTTTATAGATGATTTCAACAATAGTTTAGAATATTTAAATAAGTTTACCGTATGGATCAAAGATAAACTTAAAAACTCAAAAGATGATGCAAGCGCAGCATGTAATGATTATTTAAAAGCATTAGGTTTTGTCTCAATTGCCCATTCTTGGATAAAAGTATTAGAAGTTTGCTTCGAAGACTATGAAAATAATAAAAATTTTTATGAAGATAAAATTCAAACTGCTAAATTTTATTTTAAAAGAGTTTTGCCAAGAACTGAAAACCATTTTAGAATAGCTACAACTGGAAGTGAATATATAATGAAATTTAAATTCAACTAATATGAATAATTATGAAACACATTTAGAAAAGAATGAGGCAAATTTTGTTCCATTAACTCCCCTAAGTTTTCTAGAAAGAGCAAAAGACATTTACCCAAATTATGAAGCTCTAGTTTATGAGAAAAGGAGCTATAGTTGGACAGATGTGTACGAAAGATGTACTAAATTTGCTAGTGCGTTAGAGAAAGTGGGTATAGGTATAGGAGACACTGTTTCAGTAATGGCATTTAATACCCCCGAAATTTTTGAGGCCCATTACTCAGTACCTATGACTGGAGCCGTACTAAACACTATTAATGTAAGACTTGATGCAAAAACAGTTTCTTATATTTTGAACCATAGCGAGGCCAAAGTATTTATTGTTGATAGACAACTACATTCAATAATAGAAAAAGCACTCATAACAGTTAAAAAAAAACCAATAATTATTGATATACAAGATGAATATGCAGATCAAAAATTGCTAAAAAAGATTGGTGAACACGAATATGAAGAATTTTTGAATACAGGAGATACAAATTATATTTGGAAAAGACCAAAAGATGAATGGCAAGCAATTTCACTTAACTACACATCAGGCACAACTGGAAACCCCAAAGGAGTCGTTTATCATCACAGAGGATCATATCTTATGTCAACAGGAAGTGCAGTTGCATGGAACATGCCTAATAGATTAAACTTCTTAACAGTAGTTCCAATGTTTCATTGCAATGGCTGGGGATATCCTTGGACAATACCTATGTTAAATGGAAAAACTGTATGTTTAAGAGCTATAGATGTAAAAAAAATATTTGAATTAATTGAAAAACACGACATTACTCATTTTGGTGGAGCTCCAATTGTACTAAATATGATTACAGGAGCCTCCTCTGAGCAAAAAAAATTAAATAATAAAGTTTACGTACTCACTGCTGGGGCTCCTCCACCAAGCATTATATTTAAAAAAATGAGAGCCTTAGGATTTGAGGTAATGCACGTCTACGGTTTAACAGAGACATATGGACATGTAACTCAATGTGCGTGGAATGATGATTGGGACTCATTAGATGAGGACAAGCAAAATGAGATTAAAGCAAGACAAGGGGTAAGATATCCAAATACAGAAGATGTAATGGTCATTGATCCTGAGACAATGATACCTGTACCTAAAGATGGAAAATCTATGGGGGAAATTATGATTAGAGGAAATGTTGTAATGAAAGGATATTTTAAAGACAAAGAAGCAACTAAAAAATCAATGTCAAATGGCTGGTTTCATTCTGGAGACTTAGCAGTAATGCACCCTGATGGATATATAAAAATTCAAGATAGATCTAAAGATATAATTATTTCTGGTGGCGAAAATATATCTTCAATTGAAATTGAAAACACATTGGCAAAACATCCTGCTGTATCTATTGTAGCCGTAGTTGCAAAATTAGATGAAAAGTGGGGTGAAGTTCCTTGTGCATTTATAGAAAAAGTCAAAGACAAAGAAGTTTCCGAAAGAGAATTAATTTCTTTTTGTAAAGAAACTTTAGCTGGTTTTAAAGTTCCAAAAAGGATTAGTTTTTGTGAACTTCCAAAAACATCGACTGGGAAAATCCAAAAATTTGAATTGAGAAAAATTGCAAAGGAATTGGATTAAATGAAATCTTTTTCTATTGCCAAATCTAGAAGATTAAGGAGTACTCCTTATACTTCACGTATAGAAAATCAAGGCGTTACAGCATATACTTCTTATAATCACATGCTACTACCCGCAGCATTTGGATCTTTGGTAGACTCTTATCATCATTTGAAAAAAAATGTTCAGATATGGGACGTTGCTGGTGAAAGACAAGTTGAAATATCTGGGAAAGATTCTGCAAAATTAGTACAACTAATGACCTGTAGAGATTTATCAAATTCTAAAATTGGTAGATGTTATTATTGTCCTATTATAGATGATAATGCTGGAATTATTAATGATCCTGTTGTTTTAAAACTAAGCGATGAGAAATGGTGGATATCAATAGCAGATTCAGATGTAATTTTATTTGCTAAAGGCCTGGCAATTGGAAATAATTTTGATGTAGAAATTTGTGAACCAAATGTTGATATTATGGCAGTTCAGGGCCCAAAATCATTTGCACTTTTGGAGAAAGTTTTCGGAGAAAAAATTACACAATTAAAATTTTTTGGATTTGATTATTATGATTTTAAAGGAACAAAACATCTTATCGCAAGATCAGGTTGGTCAAAACAAGGTGGTTATGAGATATATGTTGAAAATACAAAATCGGGTTTAGACTTATATGATCATTTATTTGAAATAGGCAAAGAATTTGATGTTAAACCAGGCTGCCCAAATCTTATTGAGCGAATAGAAAGTGGCCTTTTATCATACGGTAATGATATGGATATGTTCGATAATCCATTTGAATGTGGTTTTGACAAATATGTTAATATAGATTCAGATATAAATTTTCTTGGAAAAGACAAATTAAAAAGGATTAGAGCAGATGGAATTAAAAGAAAATTAGTAGGATTAATTATTGATACGAATGAAATAAGTCTAACAAAGTCATTAGAAGTTAAAGATGATAAGGATAATAATATTGGAGAATTGAGGTCAGCATGCTTTTCACCACATTTTAATAAAGTTATTGGGATAGCTATGATTAATAAACCTTATTGTTCACCATCACAGAATGTTAAAATTGAGGTAAATAGTAAAATTTGTAATGGAAAAGTTTGTGATTTACCATTCATCTAGTATAACATCACATAATTACCATGAATATAAGTATAGTTGGAGCAACTGGAAACGTTGGAAGAAAAATTCTTGAGGTCATAGAGAAAAAAAATTTTTCTTTTAACAATTTATATTTACTTGCATCAAAAAAAAGTTCTGGCAAAAAAATCTTTTTTAAAAATAAAGAATATACAATAAAAAATTTGGAGGAATTTGATTTTTCAGAATGTGATATATCTTTTTTTTCTGCAGGAGGAAAAGTAGCTGAAGAATTTGCTGAGAAAGCAGCGAAACACTCACTAGTAATTGATAATTCTAGCTATTTTAGAATGGACCCAGACGTTCCACTTATAGTGCCTCAAGTAAATTCTAAAGATTTAACAAAAATTAAAAAAAATATTATTGCAAATGCTAACTGTTCAACAATTCAAATGGTTCTCGCTTTAAAACCTTTACATGATAATTTTATCATTAAGAGAATAGTTGTATCAACTTATCAATCAGTATCAGGAGCTGGCAAAAATCCAATGGACGAGCTTATAAATCAAACAAAACTTGCATTAGATAATAAACAAATAAAGTCTAAAAATTTTACAAAACAAATAGCATTTAACGCAATACCGCACATCGATACTTTTTCAGAGAATGGTTATACAAAAGAAGAAATGAAAATGATTAAAGAAACAAAAAAAATATTGGATGAAAAAATTAATGTAACAGCCACATGTGTCAGAATTCCTGTTTTGATTTCTCATGCTGAATCAGTCAATGTTGAATTTGAAAAAGAATTTTCTTTAGAAAATATTAAATCTCTTTTAGATCAGGCCGATGGTTGTAAAGTTATCGATGAACAAAAAGATGGTGGATATATAACTCAAGTTGAAGCGGCAGGTAAAAATGAAACTTTCATATCCAGAATAAGAGAAGATAGCACAAATAAAAATGCCATAAATCTTTGGATAGTTTCAGATAATTTATTAAGAGGTGCAGCTTTAAATGCTGTAGAAATTGCTGAGGCATATATTAGATTAAAAAAATGAGTGAAAACCCGCTATCACCACATATCCAAATATATAATTGGCATATTTCCTCTTTAGTTTCAATTTCCCACAGAATAACCGGTGTAATAAACATTCTGATGTTATCATTATTGTGTTTTTGGGTATGGGCACTAATTTTTGGTAATGATAATTATCAATTAATATTTAAATTTTTTAATTCTGTATTTGGAAAATTCTTTATAATTAGTTTTATCTGGTCTTACTCGTTCCAGATACTGAGTGAGATAAGGCATTGGTTTTGGGATTTGGGATATGGATTTGAATTAAAGACCTCAAAAATAACTGGAGTTTTAGTGATACTTGGTTCAATATTTTTGACAATAATTTTATATTCAATAAGAGGTTTTTTATTTTAATGATAAGCGCTACAAGAAAATGGATTTTATTAAAATTGAGCTCATTACTCATGGTTCCATTTATGATTTGGTTTTTGGTAAATTTTGTAACTCTGTATGATAAAGGTTATCACGAAGTAGTTGAGTTTTTTACAAATCAATTTAATAGCATAATTTTTTGTGTATTTATTGTTGTAACTTTCTTTTATTCAGCACTAAGCATAAGTGAAATATTCGAGGATTACATAAGCGATGAAAAAACAAGAAAATTCGCCAATTTGATGGTTTTTTTGTCATCTTTAATTATTCCCACTATTACCATATTTACAGTCTATAAATTATAAATTATGAAATCTTACAAAATTATTGATCACATCTATGACGTTGTTGTTCTTGGAGCTGGCGGATCAGGACTAAGAGCAGCGGTAGGTCTGAGTGAGGCTGGACTTAAGACTGCATGCATATCAAAAGTATTTCCTACTAGAAGTCATACGTCAGCAGCACAAGGAGGAATTTCAGCCGCACTAGGCAATATGGGAGAAGATGATTGGCGTTGGCACATGTATGATACAGTCAAGGGTTCAGATTGGTTAGGAGATCAAGATTCAATAGAATATTTATGCAAAGAAGCCCCGAGAGCAGTTCTTGAATTAGAACAATATGGAGTTCCTTTTAGCAGGACAGAGGACGGGAAGATTTATCAAAGACCATTCGGTGGTATGACAAAAAATTATGGAAATGGAACAGTGCAAAGAACTTGTGCTGCTGCAGACAGAACTGGACATGCCATTCTTCATACGCTTTATGGTCAAGCACTTAAACATAATACCGAATTTTTTATTGAATATTTTGCCTTAGATTTGTTGATGAAAAATGGTCAATGCAAAGGTTTAATTGCTTGGAATCTAAATGACGGGACTATTCATCGTTTTAGATCTCACATTACAATAATAGCAACAGGTGGATATGGTAAAGTATACTATTCAGCAACTTCTGCTCACACCTGCACAGGAGATGGTAATGCAATGGTACTTAGAGCAGGATTGCCTTTACAAGACATGGAATTTGTTCAATTTCATCCAACTGGCATTTATGGTCATGGAACTTTAATATCTGAGGGTGTTAGAGGTGAAGGTGGGTATTTATTAAATTCAAAAGGTGAAAGATTTATGGAGAAGTATGCGCCAAAAGCGAAAGATTTAGCCTCTAGAGATGTTGTAAGTAGATCAATTGCAATTGAGATTAACGAAGGAAGAGGAGTTGGAAAAGAAAGAGATCATGTTCATCTACACTTAGATCATTTAGATCCAAAAGTAATTGATGAAAGACTTCCCGGTATTGCAGAGTCATCCAGATTATTTGCTAATGTGGATGTAACAAAAGAACCAATTCCTGTAGTACCTACTGTTCACTATAATATGGGTGGAATCCCAACAAATTATAAAGCTGAAGTTTTAACTTTAAACGGTGCAGAAAAAACTGTTCCTGGATTGATGGCAATTGGAGAGGCCGCGTGCGTTTCTGTTCATGGTGCAAATAGATTAGGATCAAATTCCCTCATTGATCTTGTAGTTTTTGGTAGAGCGGCTGCAAAAAGAGCAGCAGAATTAGTAAAGCCAGGAATGCCACATGAGGAAATACCAAACTCTGAAACAGAAAAATGTTTAGAAAGATTTGATAAACTAAGACATGGCAATGGTGACAACAGAACGGCAGATTTAAGAATTGCAATGCAAAAAACTATGCAGTCAAAATGTGCAGTATTTAGAACAGAAAAAACTTTAAAAGAGGGAGTTGAACAAATTAGAAAACCTTTTGAAGATTTAGATACAGTAAATGTAAAAGATAAGTCATTAATATTTAATACTGATTTAGTAGAGACATTAGAATTTGATAATCTGATTAGACAAGCAGTTACCACTATGGACTCTGCATATAGCAGAAAAGAGAGCAGAGGTGCACATGCAAGAGAAGATTTTCCAAAAAGAGATGATCAAAATTATATGAAGCATACTTTGTCATGGTATGATGGAAAAAAATCAAAAATTGCTTACAGAGAAGTTCATCGATCTACTCTATCAAATGAAGTTCAATATTTTCCACCACAAGAAAGAGTTTACTGATGGTCCAAATTAATCTTCCTCAAAATTCTAAGATTAAAAAAGGGCATTATTACAAAGATAAAACTGGATCAAAAAACTTAAGAAAAGTGAACATTTATAGATGGGATCCTTCGACCGGGGAAAATCCTAGAGTAGATACCTATGAGGTCGACATGGACAATTGTCCATCAAAAGTTCTTGATTTACTTAATAAAATTAAAAATGAAATTGACCCTTCAATTGCATACAGAAGATCCTGTGCACATGGAGTTTGTGGATCTTGTGCAATGAATATGGATGGTAAAAATGGACTGGCTTGTACTAAACCGCACTCAGAAATAAAAGGAGATATTAATATCTATCCTTTGCCTCATCTAAAAGTTTTAAAAGATCTGATTGGAGATTTAAGCACACTTTATAAACAATATGAATCAGTTCAACCATGGTTAAAAACTACAAAAAAATCAGATGATACAGAGCATCATCAAACCAAAGAAGATAGATCAAAATTAGATGGGTTATATGAATGTATAATGTGTGCATGCTGCTCAACTTCTTGCCCAAGTTACTGGTGGAATGGTGAAAAATACTTAGGACCTGCAGTTTTATTACAGGCTTATAGATGGATAATAGATAGTAGAGATGAAGATAGAAAAGAAAGATTAAAAAAAGTTGCTGATGAGCTAAAGCTTTATAGATGTCATACAATTATGAACTGTACTAATGCATGCCCTAAAGGTTTAAATCCTGCAAAAGCTATAGCTTCTATTAAAAAAATGCTTGCAACTGGCTAATTATATAATTAAATAATTTCAATGAATTTAATACAACATTACATTAATGGTAAAGTTGTTTCAGGAGACTCAAAAAGAAAAGGCAAAGTATTTAATCCTGCAACTGGAAATCAGGAGTCCGAAGTTTTGTTAGGAACAAATTCTGATTTAGATAAAGCAGTTGAACATGCAAAAAAAGCATTCTTAACTTGGTCGATAAAACCACCAATTCAAAGAGCAAGAGTCATTTTTAAATATAAAGAATTAATTGAAAAAAGCTCTGATGAACTAACCAAATTAATTGTTTCAGAACATGGTAAAGTTTATGAAGATGCTAAAGGCTCACTTACAAGGGGTCTAGAGATAGTTGAGTTTGCTTGTGGAATTCCCCAAATGTTAAAAGGTGAATTTACTGAGAATGTTGGAACGGAAATTGATAGTTGGTCAATAAGACAACCATTAGGAGTTTGTGCTGGAATAACACCGTTTAATTTTCCAGCAATGGTCCCAATGTGGATGTTTCCAATGGCTATAGCATGTGGAAATACATTTATATTAAAACCATCAGAAAAAGATCCATCATGCTCAATTAGATTGGCTGAATTATTTACTGAAGCTGGATTGCCGGAAGGAGTTCTAAATGTAGTTAACGGTGATAAAGAAGTTGTAGATGCAATATTAACTAATAAAGATATTCAAGCTGTTAGTTTTGTAGGCTCAACTCCAATTGCAAAATATATTTATGAAACAGCCGCAAAAAATGAAAAAAGAGTTCAAGCGTTGGGAGGAGCTAAAAACCATTGTGTTGTAATGCCAGATTGCGACCTGGATCAGGCTGTAAATGGATTAATGGGAGCAGCTTATGGCTCAGCCGGAGAGAGATGTATGGCCCAATCAGTTGCTGTAGCCGTTGGCAATGTCGGAGATAAACTTGTTAACGAATTAGCAAAAAAAGTAGAAGCATTAAAAGTTGGCCCAGGTATGGATAAAAATTCGGAGATGGGCCCTCTAGTTACCAAAGAACATCTAGAGAAAGTTAAGGGATATGTCGATTTAGGAGTGAAAGAAGGAGCAAATTTAGTTGTTGATGGAAGAAATATTAAACTCCAAGGATATGAGAACGGTTTTTATATAGGTGGGTGTTTGTTTGATAATGTAAAAAAAGATATGAAAATTTACAAAGAAGAAATATTTGGGCCAGTTTTATCAGTGGTAAGAGCTAAAGATTTTGATGAGGCTACAAAACTAATAAATGAACATGAATTTGGAAATGGCACAAGCATTTATACCAGAGATGGAGATGTGGGAAGAACTTTTGCAAGTAAAATTAAAGTTGGCATGGTAGGTATAAATATTCCTATACCTGTACCAGTTGCGTTTCACAGCTTTGGTGGATGGAAAAGATCTTTATTCGGAGACCAACATATGCATGGCCCTGAAGGAGTAAGGTTTTATACAAAATTGAAAACGATAACTTCAAGATGGCCTTCTGGTGTTAGATCAAATCCAGAATTTGTAATGCCTACAATGAAATAAATCACAACAAGGAAATAAATGAGTAAAATATCTTTAATTGGAGCAGGTCAAATAGGTGGAACATTAGCACATTTAATTGGAATAAAAGAATTAGTTAATGAAGTTGTATTATTTGATGTAGCGAGCGGTATAGCAAAAGGAAAAGCTTTGGATATTGCTCAATCTTCATCTGTAGACGGTTTTAATGTTAAATTAAGCGGGACTGACAATTATGAGGATATTAAAAATTCTGATGTAATTATAATTACAGCTGGAGTACCTAGAAAACCTGGTATGAGCAGAGATGACTTACTGGGGATAAACTTAAAAATAATTAAACAAGTTGCTCAAGGTATAAAAAAACACTCACCAGAAGCCTTTGTAATTTGCATCACAAACCCACTAGATGTAATGGTTATGGCATTACAAAAGTACTCTGGATTACCATCAAATAAAGTTGTTGGTATGGCTGGCATTCTGGATAGTTCTAGATTTAAATTATTCTTATCTTTAGAGTTGAACGTACCTGTAAAAGATATTGTGACAACTGTCATGGGAGGCCATGGGGATACTATGGTTCCTCTTCCAAGATTTACAACAGTTTCAGGTAAACCTTTATTAGATTTAATTAAAGAGGGAAAGATATCAGAGGAAAAACTAGAGAGCATTAATCAAAGAACCAGAGATGGAGGTGCAGAGATAGTAAAATATTTAGAAAAAGGTTCAGCTTTCTATGCGCCAGCAGCCTCTGGAGTTCAAATGGCAGAAGCATATTTAAATGACTCAAAACAAACGCTGCCTTGCGCAGTGCTCTTAAATGGAGAGTATGGTTTCAAAAAAGTTTATGCAGGTGTACCAGTTGTTGTAGGTAATAATGGAGTTGAAAAAATTGAAGAGATAGAACTTAATGAAAAAGAGAGAAGTGAGTTCAATCACTCTGTAGAAGCTGTAAAAAAACTCTGGGACGTAGCAACTACTATCGATCCTGATTTGAAATAAATGAATATTCACGAGCATCAAGCTAAAGAGATATTAAAAAAATATGGTGCTGCTGTGCCAAAAGGGATTTTTGGATTTTCAGTTGAGGAAGTTATAAAAAAAGCGAAGAAACTAAATACAAAAAAATTTGTTTTGAAAGCACAAATCCATGCTGGCGGAAGAGGAAAAGCTGGAGGAGTTAAAATACTGGATAATATTCAAGATTTAACAAGAGCTTCAAAAGAAATGTTGGGGAAAGTTTTAATCACACATCAAACTGGACCTGCAGGCAAAGAAGTAAAAAGACTCTATGTTGAAGAGTCCTCAAATATAAAAAAAGAGTTTTACCTTTCTTGTTTAGTAGATCGAGCAAGTTCTAAAATTGCATTTATATCAAGTGATCAAGGTGGCATGGATATTGAGGAAGTTGCAAAGTCTAATCCAGAAAAAATTATAACTACAAAAGTTGAGCTGCTTGAAGATATAAATGACGAGGATTGTAAAAAAATAATTAAAATATTTAATTTAGATGAAAATGTATCAATTCAAGGAATTGAATTAATTAAATCAATATATAAAATGTTTATATCTACTGATGCAAATTTAGTTGAGATTAACCCTTTAATATTAACAGAAGAAAATAATTTACTCTGCTTAGATGCTAAAATGAATTTTGATGATAATTCAATTTTTAGACATCCAGAAATTTTAGATTTAAGAGATCTAAATGAGGAAAATCCAACAGAGATAGAAGCAAGCAAACATGATTTAGCTTATATAAAATTAGATGGAAGCATTGGATGTATGGTTAACGGAGCTGGCTTAGCCATGGCAACAATGGATATAATTAAGTTATATGGAGAAGAGCCAGCAAATTTTTTAGATGTTGGTGGTGGAGCATCGAAAGAAAAAGTATCTGCTGCATTTAAAATTATTTTATCCGATAAAAATGTTAAAGGAATTCTTATTAATATTTTTGGTGGAATTATGAGATGCGATGTTCTTGCTCAAGGTGTTGTTGATGCAGCAAAAGAAATAAAAATTAAAGTGCCATTAGTTGTACGGTTAGCTGGTACAAATTTTTTAGAGGGAAAAAAAATTTTAGACAACTCTGGTTTAGAAATTATTTCAGCTTCAGATTTATCTGATGCTGCACAAAAAATTGTAAAGGAAATAAAATAATGTCGGTTTTGGTTAACAAAGATACAAAAGTAATATGCCAAGGATTTACAGGATCGCATGGTACTTTTCACTCTGAACAATCCATTAAATATGGAACTAATCTTGTCGGAGGCGTTACTCCAAAAAAAGGGGGACAAATACATTTAGATAGGCCTGTATTTAACTCAGTTCAAGAAGCAAAAAATAAAACTGATGCCAATGCTACCATGATATATGTTCCAGCAAAGTTCGCGGCAGGTGCTATCATTGAAGCAATCGACTCTTCAATAGAACTAATTGTTTGCATAACAGAGGGAATACCAATTTTAGATATGCTTAAGGTAAAGCAGAAATTATCAGGATCAAATTCAAGATTAATAGGACCAAACTGTCCTGGGATTATAACGCCAGATGAATGTAAAATTGGAATAATGCCAGGCAACATTCATAAGAAAGGTTCAGTAGGTATTGTTTCTAGATCTGGAACTTTAACTTACGAAGCTGTAGCTCAAACAACAGCAAATGGTTTAGGACAATCGACATGTATAGGCATTGGTGGAGATCCAATAAATGGAACGAATTTTATTGATTGCTTAGACTTATTTTTGAATGATCCAGAAACAGAATCTATTTTAATGATAGGGGAAATAGGTGGAACAGCAGAGGAAGAAGCATCTGAATTTATTAAAAACCATAAAATTAAAAAACCAATGGTTGGATTTATAGCTGGAGTAACAGCTCCACCTGGAAGAAGAATGGGACATGCGGGCGCCATAATTTCAGGGGGCAAAGGAGGCGCTAGAGAAAAAATTAAAACTATGGAAGATGCAGGAATTATAATAGCCAAATCTCCTGCAGAAATAGGAAAAACACTTCTTAACAAATTGTCTAATTGAAAAATTTATATATCCTCAATATAATAATAAATAATGAGCATTTCCAGCAACCGTAAACTTGAGGAGACTTCCTTTTTAAGTAAGTCTAATAGTGCATTTATTGAGCAAATGTATTTAAAATATATTAACAACGATAAAGACTTATCAGTTGAATGGAAAAAATATTTTAATGAATTAAAAGAAGATACTTCTGTTGCAATAAAGGAATTAGAAGGCCCATCATGGGGAAAAAAATCTAAATTTAAATCCCAACAATTAGAAAATATAACTTTATCTAGAAAAGATAATAGTTCAGATATTAAAGAAAATACTGGAACAAAAGATTTTAAAGAGGCAAGCACCGAGTCAATTAAAGCAATTGCATTAATTAGAGCTTATAGGATTAGAGGTCATTTATTAGCAAAACTAGATCCATTAGGATTATCAAAAACTGAATATTTAGATGAGTTACACCCAGATTTTTATGGATTTAAAAAAGAAAATTACGATAAACCTATTTTCTTAAATGGAACAATAAATAAAAATTATTCTTCAATAAGAGAAATATTATCCTTTTTAAGAAAAACTTATTGTGGATCCGTAGGATACGAATTCATGCATCTTTCTGATCCCCAAGAAAGAAAATGGTTTAGGGATAGAATTGAATTAGATGAAAAAGGCATTTCTTTTACTAAAAATGGAAAGATAGCAATCCTAAATAAGCTAATTCAAGCTGAGGGTTTTGAAAAATATTTAGCAAAGAAATATGTTGGCACTAAAAGATTTGGATTAGATGGTGGAGAGTCATTAATTCCAGCTTTAGAACAAATTATAAAAGTAGGTGGGCAGTATGCAGTTAAAGAGTTAAAAATAGGAATGCCTCACAGAGGAAGACTTAATGTTTTAGCTAATCTTTTACAAAAGTCATATAAAAGAATTTTTAATGAATTTGCTGGTGAATATGGAGATATTTCTAAAGATAGTACAGGTGATGTTAAATATCATTTAGGAGCCTCTTCAGACAGAGAGTTCGATGGAAACTTAGTCCATATAAGTTTAACTGACAATCCATCTCACTTAGAGGCTGTTAATCCAGTTGTTTTGGGACAAACAAGAGCAAAGCAATTTTTTCATAAAGATTTGAAAAGAAAAAAGGTAATTCCAATTTTATTACATGGAGATGCTGCTTTTGCTGGACAGGGAATTGTTGCAGAATGTTTTGCAATGTCAGGTCTTCCCGGACATAACACTGGCGGAACTATTCACATAATTGTTAATAATCAAATTGGATTCACGACAAGTCCTAGATTTGCGAGATCATCTCCTTATCCATCTGATGTTGCTAAAATGGTAGAAGCACCAATATTACATGTTAATGCAGATGATCCAGAGGCGGTAGTATACTGCGCAAGAATTGCTACAGAATTTAGAATCCACTTTAATAGGGACGTTGTAATAGATTTAATTTGTTACAGAAGATTTGGTCACAATGAAGGTGACGAACCTTCGTTTACACAACCTCTAATGTATAAAAAAATTAAGTCTCACAAAACAAGTTTAAGTATCTACGAAGAAAAATTGCTAGCTGAAAACACAATTTCTAAAGAAGAACTTGAGAAACAAAAATCTAATTTCAAAAATTTATTGGATCAACAATTTCAGACTGCCAAAGATTATAAGCCAAAAATAGAATGGTTTGAGGGAACTTGGTCAAGATATAAACCTCAAAAAGGAAAAGATATTAGAGGTGTTAGTGGTTTTGATACAAAGGATTTAATTAAAATTTCTGAAAAGATACATAAGATAGATGAAAAATTTAATATTCACAAAACAATAACAAAGATTTTTAACAATAGACATAACTCTGTAGTAGAAGGGAAAAATATAGATTGGTCTACTGCTGAAGCACTAGCTTTTGGATCACTTTTGACAAAAGGAAACCCAGTTAGATTGGTTGGACAGGATACTGGAAGAGGCACATTCAGTCAGAGACATTCAGTTTTGAGGAATCAAATTGATAATAGTAGATATATCCCTCTAAACAACATATCAAAGAGTCAAAAACAATTCGAAATAGTTGATAGCTTGTTATCAGAGTTTGCAGTCTTAGGTTTTGAATACGGCTATAGCTTAGTTGAACCAGAAACTTTAGTTTTATGGGAGGCTCAGTTTGGAGATTTTGCAAATGGTGCACAAGTAATTATAGACCAATTTATAGCATCTGGTGAAAGAAAATGGGCTAGAGCATCTGGCTTAGTCTTGCTTTTACCTCATGGTTACGAAGGTCAAGGACCAGAACATTCATCAGCAAGACTTGAAAGATTTTTGCAACTCTGTGCAAAAGATAATTTGCAAGTTATGAATATAACAACGCCTGCAAATTATTTTCATGCCCTTAGACGTCAAATCACTAGAGATTTTAGAAAACCTTTAGTTATAATGACTCCAAAATCTCTTTTAAGAAATAAACGTTGTGTTTCAAATTTAGTAGATTTCAGCAAAAAAAATACTTTCCACAGAATTCTTTGGGATCATGCATTAGATGAAAGCTACGGTTTTATTAAACTTAAAAATCCAAAAAATATTGAGAAAGTCATTATTTGTTCAGGTAAAGTTTATTTTGATATATTGGAGGAGCGTGAAAAATTAAAACGGAATGATATTTTATTACTTAGGATTGAGCAGTTGTATCCTTTTCCAGCAAAATCACTTGCAAAAGAATTAAAACCTTATGCTAAAAATGCCAATTTTTATTGGTGTCAAGAGGAACCAAAAAACATGGGAGCATGGTTTTTTGTAAGAGATTATATTGATTGGACATTAGAATATATTAAAGCTAAAAAAGATAAAATTTCTTATATTGGAAGAGAATTTGCTTCTACACCAGCAACTGGTTTTGCAAAAAGACATTTAACTCAACAAAAAGAAATTTTAGAAAAGGTTTTTAAATAAAATGAGTGAAGATATTGTTGTTCCAGTTTTAGGAGAGAGTATTACAGAAGCAACAGTCTCAAAATGGCTGAAGAAATCTGGAGAAAATGTTAAGGTTGATGAACCAATAGTAGAACTTGAAACAGACAAAGTAAATTTAGAAGTTCCTTCACCAATAAATGGTATTATCTCTGAGATCAAAACAAAAGAGGGAGAAACAGTAAAAGTTGGAGCTTTATTAGGTGTAGTTTCTGAAACTGAAAATAACGAAGCTAAAAAAATAGAAAAAATTAAACCCAAAGAACAAATTGAAGAAAAAGAAAAAAAACCTCAAAAAAAAGAATCAAACGTAGTCAACTTTGATAAAACAAAAATTTCTGAACCTAAAATATTTGAAGAAAATGATAATGAGCCGTTAATTTTAACTGACGAAGTTAAGATGGAGGATAAAATAAAAAAAAATACAACTTTAAATTTATCTCCTGCTGTTAGAAAAATTGTTAAAGAAAAAAATATTGATATTTCAAAAATCCAAGGAACTGGAAAAGATAGAAGAATTTTAAAAGGTGATTTAATAATTTTAATGTCCTCGAAACCTTCTCCAAATCATAGAAAACTAGAAAAAGGTCAAGAGGAACGAGTTAAAATGACCAGATTAAGACAAACAATTGCTAAAAGATTAAAAGAGGCACAAAATTCTGCAGCAATGCTTACAACTTTTAATGAGGTTGATATGAGTTCAATAATACAAATGAGGAAAGATAATCAAGATGATTTTCAAAAAACCTTTGGAATTAAGTTAGGGTTTATGTCTTTCTTCGTAAAAGCATGTGTATTGGGATTAAAGCTTTATCCTAGCATTAATGCCGAAGTGGATAACGATCATATAGTATATAAAAATTATTATAACATAAGTTTTGCAGTTGGAACGGATAAAGGTTTGGTTGTACCAGTTATAAGAGATGCAGATGAATTATCCTTTGCGGATATTGAAAAAAATATCAAAACAATTTCAGAAAAAGCTAAAGATGGAAATTTGACTATTGAGGATCTTCAAGGCGGTACATTTACCATCAGTAACGGGGGTGTTTATGGATCAATGCTATCAACACCGATTTTAAATCCACCGCAGTCAGGTGTTTTGGGTATGCATAATATTATTGAAAGACCAATAGCTGTTAATGGTCAAATAGAAATTAGGCCGGTAATGTATCTTGCTTTATCTTATGATCACAGAATTATTGATGGAAAAGACTCAGTTTCATTTTTGAAAACTGTTAAAGAAAACTTAGAAGATCCAAGAAGATTATTTTTAAATATTTAAATATGTCAGAAAAATTTGATGCAGTTGTTATAGGTGGTGGACCAGGAGGATATGTTTGTGCAATTAGACTAGCCCAACTTGGCCAAAAGACAGCTTGTATAGAGTCGAGAGGATCTCTAGGTGGTACTTGTTTGAATGTTGGATGTATACCGTCAAAGAGTCTACTAAATTTGTCTGAGAACTTTCACAAGGCAAAAAATTTTGATAAAATTGGAATAGAAGTAGGGTCTCTAAAACTTAATCTTTCAAAGATGATGAAAAATAAAGAAAAAGCAGTAACAGTTTTAACTAAGGGAATAGAATTTTTATTTAAAAAAAATAAAGTCATTTATTTTAAAGGAACTGGCTCAATTATAGGTACTAATAAAATATCAATAAAATCAAATGATAATAAAAATGAAACCATTGAGACAAAAAATATAATTATTGCTACAGGATCTGAGCCTGTCTCTTTCCCAGGTGTAAAATTTGATGAAGAAAAAATAGTTTCATCTACTGGTGTACTTTCATTAAAACAGGTTCCTAAAAAACTAGTCGTAGTTGGTGGTGGATATATCGGACTAGAAATGGGATCAGTTTGGTCAAGATTGGGATCGGAAGTGCAAGTTGTGGAATTCTTAGATCATATAACTCCAGGTATGGACAAGGAAATATCAAATGAGTTTCAAAAATTATTAAAAAAACAAGGAATAAATTTTTATTTAAAAACAAAAGTTGATTCCATTTCAAAAAATAAAAATGGCGTCACAGTAAATACTACCAATGAACAAGGTAGTAAAAATCAGTTTGATTGCGATGTTGTTTTAATATCTGTTGGAAGAAAACCTAATACCAGTAACTTAAATTTAGAAGAAGCTGGAGTTGAAAAAGATAAAAAAGGAAGAATTAAAGTAAACAGTCATTTTCAAACAAATGTTAAAAATATATATGCTATTGGTGATGTAATTGAAGGTCCAATGTTAGCACACAAAGCTGAAGAGGAAGGTATAGCTGTTGCAGAGATCATTGCAGGTCAATCGGGTCATGTAAATTATGATGTAATCCCAGGTGTGATTTATACTTCACCAGAAGTAGCTTCTATTGGTAAAACAGAGGAGCAGCTTAAAGAAACGAAAGTAGGTTACAAAGTTGGAAAAT
The DNA here is from genome assembly GCA_902629075.1 of uncultured Pelagibacteraceae bacterium. Classification (GTDB taxonomy): domain Bacteria; phylum Pseudomonadota; class Alphaproteobacteria; order Pelagibacterales; family Pelagibacteraceae; genus Pelagibacter. Next base: position 95,881 of record CACOPK010000001.1, read on the forward strand.
TCCCTTTTATGGCAAACTCAAGAGCAAAAGCAATAGATGAACCAGAGGGATTTGTAAAAATTTTAGCTGACTCTAAAACAGATAAAGTTTTAGGGGTACATATGATTGGTCCTCATGCGGGAGAATTGATCGCTGAAATGGCAATCGCCATGGAATTTGGAGCGAGTTCAGAGGATATTGCACGAACTTGTCACGCACACCCTACTTTTTCAGAGGCAGTGAAAGAAGCAGCGTTATCAGTAGAAAAAAGACAAATACACTCTTAGCCAAAACATCATTTATTTACGCTCAAATTAAATTAGAATATAATAAAATTATGGCAAGAGCTCAGAAAAACAAAAAAAATTTTTTTGTAAGGTTTTGGAATGGTCAACTCTCTTTACCAATGTCCTATTGGGGTGTTGGCATAGGTATAGGAATTCTTTTTTCAATTTTAGTTGTAATTATTGTTGTAACGCTTGGTATGCATGATGATGCTATGTGGGGTTTTATTATTCCATTTCAAATTTATACAGTTGTTGGAATTTGGAGATCAGCAGATAGATATAAAGGACCAAAATTTTGGTCAATACTTGCAAAGATCGCTGTAATAATTGGTATTCTTTCTAATCTGATGTCTTTGCTTACAGGCTATTAATTTTTATTAAAGATCTTCACTATAATATGTAATATTTTTATTGGCCCCTCATTATCAAGGGGCCATGTTTCATTAGTTAATAATCATAACAGTAAGTTGTACAACTGTTACCATAACAACTAGTAGTACAATATGAATATCCTGCTATAGCATTTCCACTAAGTAATGCCAGGATACCAAGTATAAGTCCTATTTTTTTCATTTTTCCTCCTTTATTAAAATAAAAATAATTATTCATTTAAAATTTTGTATGTGAAAAGTGATTGTAAATATTGGACAAATCCTTGATTTAATAGATTTAATTTGTCCAATTTTTCAGTTAGAATTTCTTTAATAAAAAATGGCAAAACTAAGAGAAATTTCATCAATAGAACACGGCCTTACAGAAGCCATAAAGAATCTTAAATCCAAAGTAATTGAGGAAGTAACAGGAAAAAGTGAGTCCTTTTTAAGAAAATGTAGCGATCCAGATTTAGATCAACAACTTGATCACAGAGATGCTGTAAAAATCGATAAAGCCTGTGTTAAAAATGGATTAATACCTTATCTTTTAAGAGCACACGAATATATAATTCAAAAAGAACTTAAAAACGTAGCAACCGATCAAAAAGATTTAAATGAACTTTTAACAAAGTTTACAATTCTACACGGTCAGCTCTTATCCGTTATTAATTCTGCAAAGAGTACCAGTGGACATAAAGGCGAACAAATTTCATCAGTTGAAAAAAAGGATATTTTTGCTGCTTTCGAAGCTTTAGAAAATAAAATTCACAAAATAAAAACAACAATTGAAAAAAGTTAATGCTTCTTCTTCTTTTAACAATTCTGCCTTCAATCTTGATAGTTTTATTTTTTGTGAAATCAGATAGATTTAAAGAACCAACAAAAGAGATTATAAAAGTTTTTTTTCTAGGCATACTAATTACTATTCCAGCATATTTTTTAAATACATTCTTAAGCGGAATTTGGTATTCAACAAATGCTAGTGAAGCACTTATTTCATCATTTCTAACAGCAGCTCCAGTAGAAGAAGGTTTAAAGTTATCTATTTTATATTTCTTTGTATATAAAATGAAAGATTTTAATGAGCCTATAGACGGTATTGTTTATGGTGTTACAGCTTCTCTTGGTTTTGCAACTTTGGAAAACATTTATTATGTTTATCTTTTAGCAGATTACTTTGAAACTTCTTCAATGACATTAGCGATACTGAGATCGTTTTCTGCTATTCCTGCCCATGCCGTCTTTGGTATATTTATGGGCTACTTTTTCATGAAATACGTTTTTATTAAAAAGGGCGATAATTTAATTTTTGCATTTGTAATCCCTTTTGTTTTACATGGTTGTTATAATTTATTTACTGCTTCAAATTTTTGGGTTTCGTTAATACTAGTTTTAATTGCATGGATCATAGCATTAAAAATGTTTTCGAGGCTAAAAAAAACTCAAAAGAGCAAAAGAAGAGAATATGAAAAAAAATTATAAGTTATTATTTTTTATTACAATAATTTTATTTTTAACAAACATTTCATTTGCTAAAGAAATAAGAACACGTTTTGGATTCTTTATTAACCTGCCGAATGACTTTATTGCAATACAAGATCAGAATATAGCTGACCTAATGAATGAGTATGAAGGATCTGATTTAGATAAAGAATTTTTTAATGAATTTATGGCCGGATCCACAAAAAATGATATGAATATTGAATATTATTTTCCAGAAAAAATTGATCCTGAGACTAACTCGATAAATATCAATTATCAAACAGACACAAGTCTAAATGAAATTATTGGAGAAGTTAATCTAAAAACTGAAGTTTGTCCTTATTACCTCCAGGTATATAAAGAATTGTTTAAAAGAAATATTAAGCAATATTACTGCAAATTAAATAATAATTTTAAAAGTAAATATAAATATGTAATTCACATCAAACACGACGGACCTTCAAAGGGAACTTATATGATACAATATCAATTTGATGTTAAAAGAAAAATGGTTACTTTAACAATAGGATGTCAACCTAAAAATTGCAATTACATGGAAAAAGTTGGAACTGATATAATGAAATCAGTTAATTGAAATGTTTAAAAATTTAAAAAAATATACAAGAAATTTTTTTTTAATTTTAATTTTAATTTTGTTTCAAAACACTTCTTTTTCAGGAGAAAGCTTTTATGATGAAGATAAATCTGTATCCTGCTTAAAATTTTATAATGCAATTAAAAATAGTGATAATCCTAGAGTTAAAAACTTATATCCAAGATTTATATACAAAGATTATGGTTTTTACATAAAAGCTACTACTAATTCCAAAGGTGAATGGATTGCTGTCAAAAACGAAAATGGATACGTATTAGTTGGCGAAGTGTATTCCTATAAAACTCTAGGCAAAATAAATCCTGAAGATGTTATAGTTAGTATAGACGGTGAGAGAATAACCTCCCTAAATCAATTTAACTCAATTGTTTTTTCTGATAATATAGAAGAAATTACGATCGATTTAATCAAACCTGATGGCGAAAATTATAGTGCTAAAATAAATAAACACTGGAATTCATATGCTCAAATTGAATATAGCTTAGAGGATATTTATGTTTCAAATATAGATATAAAAACTGGAACTGCTACTTTTGCTTTAAGAGAAGCGTTTCAATACAATTATGACAAAGAAAATAATGAAGACGATTATTTACATCCAATATTTTTAATTGCAAAAAAATTTCTTGTTGAACCTGTGGAAGAAGGCGAACAACCTTTTGTCCATATTTGCAACCCTACAGTTGAACAATTTAAAAATTCTGGTCTATTAAATCCTTTGAACTCTAATACTCGAAAATTAGTAAAATCAGATAGAGATTTAATTCAAATGGCTCATAAAATAACCACCTATGTTGCACCTTTTCAGAGTTATAATAATGTGAGAGTAGAAACTGAAAGAACAAGTATTCAAACAGTTAGAAATCAATTTAATTTAAGATCTTTTCCATTTGATAAGCAAATTATAAAATACCAATTTGCTGATAGTTCTTTTGAAATTGATGATAGAATTTTATTTTCTCAATCATTTACAGATCTTACTTTAGATAATTTTATGAAAATTGATGATATTTCAGGATGGGATAAAAAAAAATATTCTGTTAAAAGAATAAAACATAGAGATACAGTTAATGTAGAAGGTCAATATAGAGATGGAATAAGCATTGAAATAGAGTTAGAGAGGAAACATGGATATTATATTTTTAAAGTAATTTTACCGATTATTTTAATTCTATCAGTATGTTGGTCTGTAGTTTGGGTAGATCCAAGAGAGCTAGAGGCAAGATTAACCATAACTATTGTTTGTTTGCTTTCATTAATTGCATACAATTTTGTGATTGATGCTGAATTACCAAAACTGGAATATCTCACAGTTTTAGATTGGATAGTTTTAATTTCTTATTTCTATGCAACTGTACCTAATTTTTTGAGTATAATTTCATTTAGACTACAAAAAACAGATTTAAAATTAAGTAATCAACTCGAAATATTTAGCAAAAGGTATGGCCTTTCCTCTTATGTTTTGAGTATTTTTATAATTGTTTGGATAAATGCATTTTCGAATCCTGATAACTCAAGTAGCCTTATTAGCTGGATGGTTCCTTATTAGTAAAAAATAGTATGGGTAAAAAATTTAATATAATTTTTTTGTTGGTCTTATATTTTATTTTTTTTTCTTTTAATGCTTTCTCTGAAGATAAATGTACAAAATTTTTTAACAAAGTAAAAAATGATTATGAAAAATATATTCCAGAGTTTTTTCCAAAATGGGAATTTAATGACATAGGATTTGAATTAAAAAAAAAATGGAATGATGAAAAAGAAACTTGGGAATATTATCAGGATGAAAATGGTTATTATGCGTTAGGGAGGTTTACCGACAATAATTTAGTTGGAAAAATGTCTTATAATGACAAAATTATTTCTGCAAACAACATAGATCTTAGAGATAAAAATCTTGATAATTATGAAAATATTTTTGAAGACTTATTTGAAGATGATGAAAATGTTAAAATTATTTTTGAAAATAAAAATCGTCAAAGAGAAGAAATTACTTTAAAAAAATTTAAAAGAAATTTAATTGAACCATATTCAGATTTTTATATTAGGTCGTTAAAAATTGATGAAGATAATAACATTATTGAAGCAAGAATTTTAATTGAAGCATCGCACTCTCTAGCAGACGATGATCCTATGTATATACTTGCAAAAGAAGAATTATGGATTGACGGCGATAATGTTGATGATACCGAAGCCTGCGAATTTGACTCAGAGGACTGGGATAAAGCACTATTTGCTAACCCAGGAGGAGGATTTGAATTTGATAATTTACACTCATCCAATTTTGATACATTTCAAAACGGGATTTATTTAAAACCATATTCTAATGAAATAGGATGGCATAAGGATCTTGGTTGGGAAAATGAGCTATATATTGAATACTTTGAAAGCGGTATTCATTTTTTTAATACTGATTTTAAATATCATAATTTTCCATTTGACAAACAAACAATTAGTTTCAAAATTATTAATCAACATGAGATGCCAGATGGAATTTTAGGAATTAGCGATTATAGCGCAAAATATCTTTTGGATTTAGTAAAACAAAATAAAATTTCAGGGTGGAACATTATTGACAACAGAATTGTTTACGACCATTATAAAAGTCCAATACATGAACATTATACATCTACTGTATCTCTTGAGTTAGATATAGAAAGGAAATCTGGTTATTATTTATACAAGGTAATTTTACCAATAATAATAATCTTAATAGTTTGCTGGTCGTCCATATGGATTGTACCAAAAGAATTAGAGTCGAAATTAACGATTGCAATAGTTTGTTTATTATCATTGATAGCTTATAATTTTGTAACTGATAATGATATTCCTAAGTTAGATTATCTTACAACTATAGACTGGATAATACTTTCTTCTTATTTTTATGCAGCACTACCAAATATCCTAGGAATTTATTTTTATACTTTATTTAAAAGAAGGAAATTTGTTCAACTAAATAAATATGAAAGTATTGCAAAGAGATATGGTCTTTTATCCTATTTAGTAATTGTATTTTCAATTATTTTATTAAACGTGAGTATAAATTATGAAAATGCTTCAACAATGTTTTCATGGATGGCAGGCTAAAAAAATATCATTGTCCAATCTATTAAATCCTATTTCACAGGAAATTTTATAAAGCAGATCTTATATTAATTCTGTAAGGCAAAAAGCTTTACAGAAAGGATAAAAGATGACTTTGAAGCAATATTTAATAGCTGGTGTTATAGAGCAAGCTATTGTTCTAGGAGTAATTTTGCCAGCTACTGGATGGTGGTTTAGTTTTTTTGCTCTAACTGCTGTTTGGAACTTAGTTGCCGGTGGATTTGGCAAGTAACTATGTGTGGAATAAAAGGATAGATCTGGGAGAAATACAACTCCCAGGTCTAAAATATTAATTTATAACTTTTTGTTTTTATATATTCTCAACAATTAAAGAATCGCCCAAAATTAATGAAAATACCTATATTATTACCTAACATATTTGATCATCCATTTACGTATGAGTCAGATAAAAAGATTGAAGTTGGCAAATACGTATTAGTTCCATTTGGAAAAAAAGACGCAATTGGGGTTGTATGGGATCAATTTGAGAAAGAAAAAAATAATAAAAAATTTAAAATTAAAAAAATTAAAAAAATTTTAAAAATCGAGAAACTTAATAAAAATACTGTAAAATTTTTAAATTGGTTTTCAGAATATAATATCGTTCCAAAAGGAATGGCTTTGAAGCTTCATTTATTAAGTAGTGAAGCAATAGAAGATTTAAAAGAAAAAGAATATCTGAAATTCAATGAAAAACACCGATTTAATAAATATGAATTAAGTAAAGAACAAAATGATGCGTTTAAGGATTTAACAAAAAAGGATCAAAAATTTAGGACACATGTGATCCAAGGAACAACAGGATCTGGCAAAACGATTGTTTACTTTAATGCAATTAAGAAAAAAATTGAAGAAGGATATCAAGCGTTAATTTTATTACCAGAAATAGGATTAACAAATGATTTTGAAAAAAAATTTATAGATTTTTTTGGCTTTAGGCCAGCTATTTGGCACTCATCTGTAACAAAAAAAAATAAAAAAATTATCTGGAGTGGATTAGCTTCTAATAAAATAAAAGTTGTTATTGGCGCTAGATCAGCATTATTTTTACCTTTTAAAAATCTAGGCTCAATAACTGTGGATGAAGAGCACGATCAATCTTATAAACAAGATGAGGGTGTAATTTATAATGCGCGCGATATGGCAATTTCCAGAGCAATGTTTGAGAATGTACCCATCAATCTTATAAGCGCAGTACCTTCGGTAGAAACCTATAATAATATCAAATTAAAGAAGTACGAATACTCACGAATATTAAATAGATATAAAGAAGCTAATTTGCCGGAACATGAAATAATTGATTTAAAAAAATATAATTTAGAAAAACAAAAATGGATTTCTTCAAAGACAATTGAAAAAGTAAAATCTCATCTAGATAAGGGAGATCAGGTTTTATTTTTTTTAAATAGAAGAGGATTTTCACCTTTCGTATTATGTAAAAAATGTATTAATGTATTTTCTTGCCCTAATTGTTCAATAAATCTTGTATTTCATAAAAAAAATAATCAATTGCTTTGTCATTATTGTGGACACAAATCAGGGCTAGATAGAAATTGTATTGATAAAAAAAAATGTGAACCAGCTTTTTCAGGTCCCGGAGTTGAAAAAATATCAGAGGAAGTAAAATCTATTTTTTCAGAATATAAATCAGTAATTTTTTCTAGTGATACAATGAATAAAAAATCATCAGTAAAAATTTTAGATGATATTATTGAAAATAAAATCAATATTCTAATTGGAACCCAAATGGTTTCTAAAGGATTTCATTTTCCCAATTTAAATTGTATTGTTGTTTTAGATATTGATTTAACATCACAAGGACATGATTTACGTGCAGCTGAGAAAAACTTGCAGCTGTATCATCAACTTTCAGGGCGGGCAGGAAGAGCTGGCAAACCTGCTAAAGTTTATTTTCAAACTTATAATATAAATTCAGATGTAATATCTCAAATAACTGATCAAGATCCCTTTCTATTTTTAGAAAAAGAATTAATTCTAAGAAAAAATTACTCACTACCACCATTTGAAAGATTTATAGGTATTATAATTACATCACCAGATGAAGATAAATTAAAAAAAGAATCATTTATCCTACAAGAAAGATTAAACAAAAATTTAAACTGCAAGGTTCTTGGACCTGTAGAGGCTCCAATATTTAAAATTAACAAGAATTATAGGAACAGAATTTTAATAAGAGCTAAAAAGGATATGAATATTCAAAAAAAATTGTCTGAAATTTTAAAGATCCATAAGTCTACAAGTGGAATAAAACTAATAGTTGATGTTGACCCAATTAGCTTCAATTAGTCATATAAAATAAGCCTTTTTTTAGATTCTGTAACTTGATCAGAATAATTTCGTATGGTATTTAATCGACAATTTTAAAATAACTCTTGAGAAAATAAGGAACACATTGACTGACCAAAAAGTAACTTTTGCAAGCACAAATAGTTATTCCCAAGCATTATATGAGCTTGGAAATGAAGCTGGTTCATTAAGTGAGATTGAGAACCAGGCTATAGCTATTCTTAAATTAGTTTCAGAAAATGGAGAAGTTAAAAATTTTATAAAAAATCCAACAAACAAAATTGAAAAACAAGCAGCTGCATTTGATTTAATTTCAGACAAATTAAATTTAAATAAGTTATTAAAAACATTTTTAAATTTTGTGATTATAAAAAGACGACTCTTTTATATAGAGAAGATAATTGAGGACTTTATTGATACTTGTTCAAAGAATAGAGGTGAAATAAAAGCAGATCTCTCATCATCTAAAGAATTAAATGAAACAGAAATATTAAAAATAAAAGATGATTTAGCTTCAAATTTTGGAGCAAATATAAAATTAAACTATAAATACGATCCAAGTTTAATAGGTGGTTTAATCATTAAAGTTGAAAGCACAATGATTGATACATCTATAAAGAGTAAATTAAAACAATTAGAAACAAAAATGGTAGAGGCATAAATGGAAATAAATCCTTCGGAAGTTACAAAGATATTAAAAGAACAGATAAAAAACTTTGGAGACAAAGCAGAAGTATCAGAGGTTGGACAAGTACTATCAGTAGGTGATGGTATTGCAAGGATATACGGATTGAACAATGTTCAAGCTGGAGAGATGGTAGAATTTTCTGATGGATCTAAAGGAATGGCTCTAAACTTGGAAAGTGACAACGTTGGTGTTGTAATATTTGGAGATGATAGAGCTGTAAAAGAAGGAGACACAGTAAAAAGAACTGGAGCAATTGTTGATACTCCTGTTGGAAAAGAATTATTGGGAAGAGTAGTTGATGGATTAGGAAATCCTATAGATGGCAAAGGAGCTTTAGATAAAGGTATAAAAAGAAGCAGAGTAGAAATTAAAGCACCAGGAATTATTCCAAGAAAATCAGTAAGCGAACCAATGCAAACTGGATTGAAATCAATTGACAGTCTAGTTCCTATTGGAAGAGGTCAAAGGGAATTAATTATTGGAGACAGACAAACTGGAAAAACAGCAGTTGCAATAGATGCAATCATTAACCAAAAAAAAATAAATGAATCTGGCGATGAAAAACAAAAATTATATTGTGTATATGTTGCAATAGGTCAGAAAAGATCAACCGTAAGACAAATAGAAAAAACATTACAAGAAGCTGGAGCGATGGAATATACAACTATTGTTGCAGCTACTGCATCAGATGCTGCGCCTCTTCAGTTCTTAGCTCCGTATACAGGTTGTACTATGGGTGAGTATTTTAGAGATAATGGAATGCACGCACTTATAATCTATGATGACCTTTCAAAACAAGCTGTTGCGTACAGACAAATGTCATTATTACTAAGAAGACCACCGGGAAGAGAAGCATATCCTGGAGATGTATTTTATCTTCACAGTAGATTACTTGAAAGAGCTGCAAAATTAAGTGATGAGCACGGTGGTGGATCACTCACAGCGCTACCAATAATTGAAACTCAAGGAGGGGACGTTTCAGCATTTATTCCAACAAATGTTATTTCAATTACCGATGGTCAAATATTCTTAGAAACTGAACTTTTTAACCAAGGAATCAGACCGGCGATTAACGTTGGTTTATCAGTATCAAGAGTTGGATCTTCAGCGCAAACCAAAGCAATGAAAAAAGTTTCAGGTTCAATGAAACTTGAGTTGGCCCAATACAGAGAGATGGCGGCATTTGCTCAGTTCGGTTCAGATCTAGATGCATCTACACAAAAACTATTAAATAGAGGTTCAAAATTAACTGAACTTCTTAAACAAAGACAATATTCACCAATGACAGTTGCTGAACAGGTTATCTCAGTTTTCTGCGGTGTAAGAGGATATCTAGATGATATAGAACAAAAAGATATAGCTAATTTTGAGACTAAAATTATAGAAAAATGTAAATCAGAAAAACCAGAAATAATTAGTTCAATTAATGGCTCTGGAAAATTAGAGGAAGAAAGTGAAAAAGCTTTAACTGAATTGATTGTTGAACTTAAAAAAAATTTTAATTAATAAAATATGGCAAGTCTAGACGATTTAAAAAAAAGAATATCCAGCGTTAAATCAACGCAAAAAATAACAAAAGCTATGAAAATGGTTGCTGCAGCCAAACTTAGAAGAGCACAAGAGAGTGCCGAAAGAGGAAGACCTTATTCTGAAAAAATGAATAATATAATTCTTAACCTTTCTAGTGGATTATCTGATAAAGAAAATGCCCCAAAATTGCTAACTGGCTCAGGTGAAGATAAAGTTCATCTATGTGTTGTAATGACTGCGGACAGAGGACTTTGTGGTGGATTTAACTCAAATATAATTAAAAAAGCAAAATCATATTTTAAAAAATTATCTGATAATGGAAAAACTTTAAAAATTATTACTGTTGGCTCTAAAGGATATGACCAGCTTAAAAGAGTTTACAAAGATAATATAATTGAAAAAATTTCATTCAAAGAATCTAAAAATGCAAATTACTTTGATGCTAATAAAGTAGGAAAAATAATAATTGAAAAATTCGAAAATAAAGAATTTGATGTGTGTACTATTTTTTATAACCAATTTAAAAATGTAATAACTCAAATACCACAAGAACAACAAATAATACCTTTAAAAATGACTGAAGATGAAACAAATAAATCAGAGGAGAGTTATGAGTTTGAACCTGATGAAGATGAAATCTTGGGAAATTTATTACCTAAAAATATTTCAACACAGATTTTTAAAGCAATGTTAGAAAATTCAGCTAGCGAACAGGGTTCAAGAATGAGTGCAATGGACAATGCAACCAGAAACGCAGGTGAAATGGTTGACAAATTGACTATTGAATATAATAGAAGTCGTCAAGCAGCAATTACAAAAGAACTAATTGAAATTATATCAGGAGCGGAAAGTTTATAATTATGAGAAAAGGAAAAATAACACAAATTATTGGAGCGGTAGTAGACGTAAAATTTGACGGAGAACTACCAGAAATTTTAACTGCATTAGAGTGTAATAACGGTGGCAATAGACTTGTTTTAGAAGTTGCTCAACATTTAGGAGAGTCTAGCGTAAGAACAATTGCAATGGATGCAACGGAAGGTCTAAAAAGAGGTGATGAGGTTACTGATACAGGTGCTCCGATTAAAGTTCCAGTGGGACCTGAAACGCTTGGTAGAATTATAAATGTTATAGGAGAACCAATTGATGAAAAAGGTGATGTAAAGTCATCTGAAAAATGGCCTATTCATAGAGCTGCACCAGAATTTAATGATCAGTCAACTGAAACAGAAGTTCTTGTAACTGGAATTAAAGTTATCGATCTTTTAGCTCCTTATGCCAAAGGCGGAAAAATTGGATTATTTGGAGGAGCTGGTGTAGGTAAAACAGTTCTTATTATGGAATTGATTAATAACGTAGCCAAAGCACATGGTGGTTTCTCAGTATTTGCCGGAGTAGGTGAAAGAACAAGAGAAGGTAATGACCTTTATCATGAGATGATAGAGTCTGGAGTAATTAAACCAAATGAAGCTGGATCAAAAGCTGCATTAGTTTACGGGCAGATGAACGAACCTCCGGGAGCAAGAGCAAGAGTTGCTTTGACAGGATTGACTGTTGCAGAATATTTCAGGGACCAAGAAGGTCAAGATGTACTTTTCTTCGTAGATAATATTTTTAGATTTACTCAAGCAGGCTCTGAAGTATCAGCGTTATTAGGTAGAATTCCATCTGCTGTTGGATATCAGCCTACACTTGCAACAGATATGGGTAATTTACAAGAGAGAATCACAACAACTAACAAAGGTTCGATTACATCAGTACAAGCAATATACGTGCCTGCTGATGACTTAACAGATCCAGCTCCAGCAACATCATTTGCACACTTAGATGCAACGACTGTACTATCTAGACAAATTGCTGAGATTGGAATTTATCCAGCTGTAGACCCATTAGATTCAACTTCTAGAATTTTAGATCCTAGAATAGTTGGAGATGAGCACTACAGAGTAGCAAGAGAAGTACAAAAAGTTTTACAAACTTATAAATCTTTACAAGATATTATTGCAATTTTGGGCATGGATGAATTATCTGAAGAGGACAAACTGACTGTTGCAAGAGCTAGAAAAATTCAAAGATTTTTATCTCAACCATTCTTTGTAGCAGAGGTCTTTACAGGATCACCTGGAAAATTGGTGGATTTAGAGTCTACAATCAAAGGTTTTGATGCAATTTGCAAAGGTGAATATGATCATTTGCCAGAGGCTGCTTTTTATATGGTTGGAACAATAGAAGAAGCAGTAGAAAAAGCTGAAAAAATGGCAAAAGAAGCAGCTGCATAATGAGTGAGCAATTTAATTTAGAAATTGTAAGTCCTGAAAAATCTTTCTTAAAAAAAGATGACGTTATAGAAGTAATTGTCCCAGCTTTTGAAGGTGAAATGGGAATTTTAAAAGATCATATTTCAATTATATCATTTTTAAAACCAGGAATAATAAAGGTTCATTCTAGTAACGAAGAAAGCAGCTTTTATGTAGATGATGGAATAGTAGAATTTAAAGATAACACTCTTTCTATATTAACTAGTAATATTTTTGATATTAAAAATTCTGATAGTGTAAAAATTCAGGAAATGATTAAAGAAGCAGAAAATGATCTTAATGATGAAAAAATTAATGATCAAAAAAGATTTATAATCTCTCAGAAAGTTGAGGTACTTAAATCTCTGGGATTAAATTAAATCCTTTAGTTCCATTTTAATTTTTTCATAAACGTGTCTTTTAAAGTCTACAACTTTTTCTGTTATATTCTCCGCATTAACCCATTTCCATTCCAAAAATTCAGGGTGTTTTGTCTTAAGATTAACTTCATTATCTTTTCCTAAAAATCTCATAATAAACCATTTCTGGGTTTGTCCTTTAAATTTACCTTTCCAAATAATACCCAGCAGATTTTCTGGTAAATAATACGTAATTTCATCTTTTATCTCTTTAATTAATTTTACATTTTTAATACTTGTTTCTTCTTTAAGTTCTCTTAAAGCAGCTTCTGTGGGATTTTCTCCTTTATCTATTCCACCCTGAGGCATTTGCCAAAAATCACTTGGATTATCAATCCTCTTAGCAACAAAGATTTTATTATTGTTATTAAGTAATACTACACCAACTCCTTTTCTAAGTGGCAAATTACTAAATTTTTTATCCATTAAGTAATTTCAACGCAAATTCTAATTGATTATCAGTATTAGTATCAATTCTAAATTCATCAGAACTTTCAGAAACATAGATATCAGGATTGACCCCAACTTCAGAAATAGAGTCTCCGGATGGAAGATAATACTTAGAAACTGTGAGTCTTATTGCGCCATCATTCTTTAATCGTATTATAGATTGTACAGAACCCTTGCCATAAGAGCTTTCTCCTAAAATAATTGCTCTTTTATGATCCTTCAAGGCTCCCGCAACTATTTCTGAAGCTGAGGCAGAACCATAGTTAATTAAAACTAACAATGTGTCTCCATCAATTATATCGCCTTTTTTTGCAAACCATTTTCTATTATCCGATTTTTGCTTACTCTTCGTAGAAACTATTTCACCATTGTCTAAAAAGAAATCAGTAATTCTTATTGCTTGGTTTAACAAGCCCCCAGGATTATTTCTTAAATCTAAAATATATTTATTAATTTTTTTATCACTCTTAAAATCTTTAATGATTTTTCCTAATTGATCTGAACTATTATCATTAAAAGAAGTTAACCTTATATAGCCAATGTTATTTTCAATAACTTTTGACTTAACAGACTTAATTTCAATAATCTCTCTAATAATATTAAAAGTAAGAGCTTTTCTTGTTCCTATTCTTCTTACTGTTATTTCTATTTCACTTCCAACCGGACCTCTCATTAAATCAACAGCCTCAGATAAAGTTTTTCCTTGAACTTGTGTACCATTAATTTTTACAATGTAATCACCAGCTTTTACTCCAACTTCTTCTGCAGGTGATCCATCTATAGGGGATATAACTTTAACTACTCCCGCCTCCATTCCAACTTCAATTCCCAATCCTCCAAATTCACCTTTTGTTTCGGTTTGCATTTCTTTTAACATTTCAGGAGACATGTACGAGGAATATGGGTCGAGTGACTGCAAAACACCATTAATTGCAGCATCCATTGCATCGCTTTGATTTACATCTTCCACATATTCATTATTTATTTTTTCCAAGACTTCATTGAATAAATCTATTTTTTTATATATGTCTGTTTCATTTGATATTGAAAAAGTTGGATTGAACAAAAAAAGGACTAAAAAAAAATTAAGGAAAAATTTTTTTTTCATATTATGACCCTTTCTTTTGGAATTAACTCTGACCACATCTTCTCTAATTCATAAAATTTTCTTTTTTCTGGATTAAAAATATGAACAACTAAATCTATTCCATCAACTAATTTCCAATCATTTGAGTCTTTTCCCTCAATTTTACAATTGTTAATTCCATTATTTTTTAGTTCTTCATATACCTGTTCTGATAAAGCTTGTATGTGTCTTGAGGACGTGCCACTTGCAATTATCATATAATCTGCAATAGAAGATTTTCCTTCTAGATCTATAGATACGATATCAAGAGCTTTATTTGAGTCTAGTTTTTTTATGATTTTATCTTTTAAGTCTAAAGGTTTATCCATTAGTTGTCTTCACATTATCAAATTTTTCTTAATTGAGAAGATGAAATATTTACTTTTTTAAAATTGATAAATTTAAGTTTTTGTCTATCAATTTGTTTAAAAGCCAATGATTTCAGAGCTTTAGATTTATACGGGTATCTATCAAATACAATTATATCACATCTTGATGAAATATTTCTCCATTTACTCCATTTATGAAAATTAATTAAATTATCAGCACCAATAATTAAATATAATTTTGAATTGTTATATTTTTTATTTAAATATTTTATTAGATTAATTGTCTTATTTGATTTTATGATATTTTCATAATAGTTAACTTGAATAAATTTATATTTTTTCGTTAAATTTTTAGAGTTTTTTAATCTTTCTTCTAAATTGTAACTGCTTTTTCTTTTAAAAGGATTTTTTTTAGTAACTGCCCAAATTACTTTCGATAGTTTAAATTTTTTTTTTGCTTCTTTTGATATTTTCAAATGTCCTTTATGACAAGGATCAAAAGTTCCACCTAAAATTCCAATTTTTTTTAATTTTCTGCTCAATTTATTTTCTTATTTGACCATCACCATAAAGTTCATATTTATAACTAACAAGTTGGCCAAGGCCGACAGGCCCCCTAGGAGGCAAATTATTCGTAGATATACCAACCTCAGCACCAAATCCAAATTCACCACCATCTGCAAATTGAGTTGAAGAGTTATGTATACCAATTGAACTTTTTATATTTTTCAAAAAATAATTAGCAGTTTTTTTATCTGCGGTGATAATCGCATCAGTATGCATGGTCCCAAATTTATTAATGTGACTTACTGCTTCATAGATATCATTTACTACTTTTGAAGAAATATTCGAAGATAAATATTCCTTAGACCAAGATTTGTTGTTAGCTAAAAATACTTTACCTTTAAATATTTTTTTTGTACTTCTGTCTCCATATATATTACAGCCTTTTTTTTGTAAATTTTTTAGCACAGGATTTATAAATTTTTTAGCAATACTTTTGTGAAATAATACAGTTTCGGTTGCTCCACAAATGCTTGTATTTCTCATTTTCGCATTTTCTAAAACATTAATTGCCATTTCAAGCTTTGCTTTCTTATCAATATAAGTATGACAAATACCCTCTAAATGACCAATGTAAGGTATTGTAGATAGATCATCCACTTTTTTTACCAAAGATTTTCCCCCTCTAGGTATAACTAAATCAATTTTTCCTTTCATTTTAGATAGTAAAATATCTACTATTTTTCTATTCTTTGAACTAATAAATTGAACGTAGTTTTGATTAACACCACAAACTTTTAAAGATTTTCTAAACAAATTAGAAATAATTTTATTAGTATTAAAAGCCTCAGATCCTCCTCTCAAAATGACAGAATTTCCTGATTTAAAACATAAACTTGCAACATCAGAGGTAACATTTGGTCTACTCTCGTAAATCACTGCTATTACTCCAATTGGTACAGTAACTTTCTTTATTACTAATCCGTTTGGTCTTTTCCATGAATCCAAAATTTTATTTGTTGGATCTTTAATTTTTATTATTTGATTTATAGATTTGATAATATCTTTAATTTTATCATCATCAATTTCAAGTCTTTTAATTAGGTTTTCTTTTATTTTATTATTTTTAGCAACTTTTATATCTTTATAATTTTCTTTAAAAATTTTTTTTTTATTTCTTAATAATAAATTTGCAAATTTTTTTAAAACTCTATTTTTTTTAACTGGGTCAGCTTTTTCCTCAAAAGCAGATCTTGAATTATTTACAATTTTTTCCAAATTTAAAGGCATATTATATCTCTACCATATCATCTTTATGAATAACTTCAGACTTAGATACGTATCCTAAAATTTCATTTATTTTACTTGAGTGTTGACCTTTAATTCTAAAAATTTCATCAGAATTAAATGAGCTAAGTCCTCTCGCATATTCTTTCATATTCTTGTCTAAAATTTTGACATGGTCTCCCTTACTGAATTTTCCATTAATATTTTTGATACCGGTAGCAAGTAAGCTTTTACCTTTTTTTAGAGCTTGAATAGCACCATCATCTATAATCAGTTCTCCTTTAGGTGAAATTGAGCTAATTATCCATTTTTTTCTCGCATCTAATTTGGAAATTTTTGGTAAAAACCAGGTACAATAATTTTTAGAGATTATATGTTTTAATGGCCTATCTATTAAACCATTGGCAATTGCCATATAGCATCCAGATATTTGACAGATTTTTGCAGCCTCTATTTTTGTTTTCATGCCACCTGTTCCATGTTCGCTGATATTTTTAGAAATATATTTTTCTATTCTATTATTTATTTTTTTTACATTACTGATTAATTTTGCATTTTTATTTAGTTTGGGATTTTTATCAAATAATCCATCCACATCAGACAATAAGATTAAACAATCAGAGCCAGATATCTGAGCAACTCTTGATGCTAATCGATCATTATCTCCATATTTTATTTCTGAGGTAGCAATACTATCATTCTCATTAACTAATGGAATAAATCCGAGATCAAAAAGATTATCTAATGTTCGTTTTGCATTTATGGCTCTTCTTCTTATTTCAGTATCTTCAAGTGTTAAAAGTATTTGGGAAAGATTTAGTTTTTTTCTTTTAAAAATTTCTTTAAATAAATTCATTAATTCGATTTGTCCTATTGAGGCAACCGCTTGACTTTTATCAAGTTTTAAATTTTTTTTATTTATATTCAGCTTTTTACATCCTAAGGCTATTGCGCCAGAACTTACTATGATTACCTTTTTTTTACTTTTAATTAGTTGTTCAATGTCTTTAGCAAATTCAAATAACCATTTTTTTCTAATGTTTTTTTTATCATCTATCAAAAGTGATGAACCAATTTTTATAACAATTTGTTTAGAATTATTTATATACATGTTTCACCAAACTTGATTTTAGTTTTGAAATAAGCTTTTTATCTATATTTGACAATATATTTACTTTTTTCTTAATTTTTTCTTCAAAGAATTTAATTTTATCTTTCAATTTTTTTTGACTTATAAGATCTACTTTATTTATTACTATTATCTCTTTTTTTTTAATTAAATCATTGCTGTATTTTTTTAATTCATTTCTTATTTGTTTATATGTTAATAATAAATCTTCTTCGGTTACATCGATCATGTGCAGTAAAATTTTACATCTTTCAATATGTTTTAAAAATTTCATACCAAGACCTACCCCTTCGTGTGCACCTTCAATTAAGCCCGGTATATCTGCTAATACTATTTCCTTATCGTCATAAATTGCAACGCCTAAGTTTGGATTTAATGTTGTAAATTTATAATTTGCAATCTTGGGGTTTGCACTCGTTATTATAGATAGAAGGGTTGATTTTCCTGCGTTTGGCAATCCAACTATTCCTATATCTGCAATTGTTTTTAATTGAAACCAAAGCCAAAACTCTTCTCCTTTAGTTCCTTTTGTAAATTTTCTTGGAGCTCTATTTGTTGAAGATTTAAATCTTGTATTTCCTAAACCACCCTTTCCACCTATTGCAGCAACATATTCTTGATGCTCTTCTTTGAAATCAAAAATAAGTGTTTTATTATCTTCCTCAAAAATCTGTGTGCCTATAGGAACTTTTAAAACTAGATCTTCTCCACTTGCGCCAGTTTTGTTTTTACCTTTGCCATCCTCTCCTCTTTTTGCTTTAAAATGTTGTTGATATCTGTAATCAATAAGTGTGTTCAAATTTCTCTCAGATTTTAAAATTACAGAACCTCCTTTTCCACCATCACCTCCATCAGGCCCTCCAAACTCAATAAATTTCTCCCTCCTAAAACTTGGTGAACCAGCACCACCGTCTCCTGCTTTAATAAATATCTTAACCTGATCTAGGAATTTCATAGTACAACCTTTTATTTAAATTTAGTTGTAAGTAAATTAATTGGGTTTTACAGAAACGAAAGTTCTGTCTGACTTAGATTTTTTATATTCAACTTTTCCTTTAATTAAAGAGAAAATCGAATGATCTTTGCCCATTCCTACATGCTCTCCTGGGAAAATTCTAGTTCCTCTTTGTCTTACAATAATGTTACCAGGGTTTACTAATTGACCGCCAAATTTCTTAACGCCAAGTCTTCTACCAGCACTATCTCTTCCGTTACGTGACGATCCACCTGCTTTTTTTGTTGCCATAACTTATTTTGTTTTTACTTTCTCTTTTGATGACTCAGCAAAAATGCTTCCATCTTTATTAAAAATTTTACTAATTTTAATTAATGAATATTGCTGTCTATGACCATTTTTTCTTCTCGAGTTTTGTCTTCTTCTTTTTTTAAAAATAAGGACAGTTCTATTTTTTCCATTTTTAATTAATTCTGCTTCTACCTTAGCTCCTTTAATAAAAGGTGCCCCAACTTCAAGATTTTTATCATCTCCATACGCCAAAACATTGTTAAATTCTATTTTGTCTTTAGCGTCCTTCAATCTTTCAATTTTAAGTATTTCGCTAGCTTTAACTTTATACTGTTTTCCACCGGTTTGTATTACTGCAAAAGTCATAATTAAATTTTTTCAGCAATATAGATCTAGAAGTTATATAGTCAAGTTATATAAGCTAAAAATTATCCTTTAAATCTCTCAATTTTGTAAAGGTTTTGATTGGATCTCCTGAATTTATCCCTACCTGATTTTGAATCTTTAAATTGTCAGTCCTTAGAAAAATATTACACTCTAATTCATCACTTAGTGTTGATGGAATAGTAGGGTTATCATTTTTAATATTCTCATTTATATTATTAATTTTATTTATTAATTTTGAGTTATTAGGATCAAGACTTATACAAAATTCCGAATTTTTTTTGGTATACTCGTGTCCACAATAAATCTTTGTAGCTTTTGGAAATTTTTTTAACTTTTTTAATGAATCAAACATTTCATTATAAGTTCCTTCAAATATTCTACCGCAACCTAATGAAAATAGAGTATCTCCTGTAAAAAGAGCATTTATCTCCTTAACATAAATAGATATGTGACCAGAGGTATGTCCGGGTATATGTAATATTTCACACTCAAGTAGTTCATTTTTCCATTTTTGATTATCTTTTAATTTTATATCAATACCAGGAATTCTATCTATATCTTTTTCGTAACCTGCTATCTTACATTTATATTTTTCTTTTAATTTTGAATTTCCACCTACGTGATCATAATGATGGTGTGTATTAAAAATGTATTTTAATTGTAAGTTATTTTTTTCAATTTCTTTTATAATTGGGTCAGCTTCGCTTGGATCAATAACGGCAGACATCAATGTTTGTTCGTTATAAATTATATAAGAATAATTATCTTTTAAACATTTAATTATTATAATTTTCATTTAATTTTCAATTAAAAAAATTCCTAAATCAGAAAAAAAATTCCTGATGCCTAAATTATTTTTTGAAATTTTTAGAACTTTTTCCTGACTTAGTGCCAAGGATTTTATAAATTTTATTTCTTTATCATCACAAAAATTAAAAAAATCTTTGATTGTACACATGTGCAAATTTGGTGTGTTGTGCCATTTATGAGGTAGAGTTTTTGTTATTGGCATTGTTCCTTTAAAAAGAAGATTTAATCTCATTTTCCAATGACCAAAATTGGGTATAGTGACTATAGCTTTTTTACCAACTCTTAATAATTCATCCAAGACATTTTCTGGATTGAGAAAAGCTTGTAATGTTTGACTAAGTATAACATAATCAAAAGAGGTATCTGTAAATTGATATAAATCTTTTTCAGCATCTCCCTCAATTACAATTAAACCCTTAGATACACACTTTTGAACATTTGTTTTTGATATTTCAATACCTCTAATGTCTTGGCTAATATTATTATATATAAAACTCATTAACTCTCCGTCTCCACATCCAACATCGAGAACTCTTGAATTTTTTTCTACCAAATCTGCAATTATTCTAAATTCTTTTTTCATTTAATCTTTCATATGATTTTGTTAAAAAATTCCCTAAAGTTTGAAGAAAATCTGGAACATCTAATAAAAATGAATCGTGCCCTTTATCAGACTCAATTTCAACATAACCAACGTCAGCACCGATTGAATTAAGTGCTATGACTATTTCCTTATTTTCTGATGATGGATAAAGCCAGTCCGAAGTAAATGAAATTATCAAAAATTTTGTTTTACTTTTTTCAAAAGCCTTTGAAAGATTTCCTTCAAATTTTTTATTCAAATCAAAATAATCCATTGCTCTCGTTATATATAAGTAGCTATTTGCATCAAATCTATCTACGAAAACTGAACCTTGATGTCTTAAATAACTTTCAATCTGAAAGTCAGCATCAAAACTAAATTTTAGATCGTCCCTCTCCTGTAATTTTCTTCCAAATTTTTCTTGAAGAGCATCTTTAGATAAATAAGTTATATGAGCAGCCATTCTTGCTACTGACAAGCCCTTGTCAGGTGATGAATTAGTTTCATAATATTTTCCATTTTGCCAGTTTGCATCAGCCATAATAGCTTGTCTGCCAAGTTCATTAAGTCCAATATTTTGTGCAGAGTGATTAGAAGTACAGGCTATTGGAACAGCTGTTTGAGCTGCATCAGGATAGTTTGATACAAACTGTAAAACTTGCATTCCACCCATAGAACCACCAGTTACACAAAATAATTTTTCTATTTTAAAATGTTTAAGTAAAAAATATTGAGCATTTACCATATCGTTAATTGTGATTACTGGAAAATCATTTCCATAAGATTTTCCAGTCTTTGTATTTAGACTACTTGGTCCAAATGATCCCATGCAGCCCCCTAACACATTTGCACAAATTATGAAATATTTGTTTGTATCAAGTGCTTTTCCTGATCCAACAGCATGTTTCCACCAACCGTCTTTTTTTGTTATTGGGTTTATATTTGTTACAAATTGATCTCCAGTTAAAGCATGAAAAACTAAAATAGCGTTATCTTTTTTTGAGTTTAATTCTCCGTATGTTTCATATGCCAAAGGAAAATCAGATATGGTTTTACCACAATCAAGCTTAAGTTTATCCTTAACTATAAATTTTTTTATATTATCAAATTTACTCATAATGTCTTTGATTTGTGAATTGTGAGAAAAAAAACTTTTTTTAGCGGTTTTTTTATTGCGCTCGCAATTCAGATAAATCAGCGCCAAAAAATTAGTACTAAATACAAATTTATATGTCAAACATTAAAATATATTCCTGTTAAATATTTATTTTTTTAATATAAGCTTTAAAAATGAGCGTTCCAAAATTTAAAAATATAAACGTAAAAGCTTATAAGCCTGGAAAATCGGGAATTAATAAGAGTAAACAATATATTAAATTGTCAGCAAACGAGTCTTCTTTAGGTGTAAGCAAAAGTGTTACAAAAATTTTTAAAACTAAAAACTTTATTATAAACAGGTATCCAGATAGTAAATCCCAAGTCTTGAGAAAAGCAATCTCTAAAGTAGCGAAATGTGATTTTAACAAAATAATTTGTGGAGCAGGATCTGATGAAATTATACAAATGATTTGTCAGCTTTATTTAGATAAAAATGACGAAGTGATTTTACCAGAATACAGCTTTTTAATGTACAGGATTTACTCAAAAATTATTGGTGCTAAAATATTATTTTCTAAAGAAATAAATTTTAAAATATCGATTGATAACATTCTTAAAAAAGTAACGAAAAAAACAAAAATAGTATTTATTGCAAATCCAAATAATCCAACAGGCACGTATTTGAATAAGTCAGAGTTAATGTATTTAAGAAAAAAATTACATAATAATATTCTTTTAGTAATCGACGATGCTTATCATGAGTATAATTTAAAAAAAGACTATGTTTCAGGTTTAGATTTATTCAAAAGATCTAAAAATGTTTTTATTCTTAGAACATTTTCAAAGCTCTATGGATTAGCTTCTTTGAGGATCGGATGGGGTTACGGTGATAAAAAAATTATAAATGCTCTTTATAAAATTAAACCACCTTTTAATATAAATTTTTTTGCAGAACTTTGTGCAACCAAAGCTATTTCAGATAAAGGATTTGTTAAAAAATCTATAAAACATAATATTTTTTGGGGAAATAAAATTAAAAAAATATTTTCAAGATATAATATATCCTCAAATGAAATTACCAGTAATTTTTTATTATTAAATTTTAAAAAATGTAAAATTTCATCCAAATTTTTTATGAAAAAACTTTTAAACAACCGAATAATTGTTAGAAGCTTGGAAGAGTACAAAATTGAAAATTGTTTAAGATTAAGTATTGGAAATTCCATAGAAAACAAGTATCTACTTAAAGTTGTAAAAAAAATATTAGAAAATGTTTAAAAAAATTCTGATCATTGGATGTGGTATGATTGGATCTTCTATTCTTAGAGGGGCCATTAGCCAAAAATTATGCAAAAAGATATATGTTTTTGAAAAAAATATTAAATATCAAAAACAAATAAAAAAAATAAATAAAAAAATTATTTTAATAAAAAAAATTGACAAAAAAATAGAGAATATGGATTTAGTAATTATTTCAACTCCAATGAGTGAATACAAAAAAATAATTATTAAACTTAATAAGAATTTGAGTAATAATAGTTTAATAACTGATGTTGGATCCACGAGAGTAAATGTTTCGAAACTTATTAAAAAAAAATTATCAAAAAAATTAAATTGGATAATGAGCCATCCCATCTCTGGTTCTGAAGCCAGTGGGCCAAAATATGGAAGTAAAAATTTATTTAAAAACAAATGGTGTATTTTGATTAAAAGTAAGAAAAATAAATTGTTAGAAAGTAAACTATCTAGATTTTGGAAAAAATTAGGTTCAAAAGTTATATTTATGAAAGAACAAGAGCATGATAAAATCTTTTCAGTTACAAGTCATTTACCACACTTAATTGCATATAATTTAATTAAAACTACTCAAGATTTTCAGAAAATTAATAAAAAAAATGTTATTAAATACAGTGCTGGTGGCTTAAGAGATTTCTCAAGGATAGCAGCTTCTAATGAAATTATGTGGAGAGATGTATTTTTTAACAACAGTAAAAATATGTCAAAAATTATAGATTTATTTATAAAAAATTTAAAAAATTTTAAAATAGATATCAATAAAAAAAGAAATTCTTTATTACTTGATAAGCTTAAAAAATCAAAAAAAGTTAGACATCAAATATTGTTATTAAAGCAAGATATTAGCAAACCGGATTTTGGTAGAGAAAATTAAATTTTAAATACTTTTTTCACTTTTAATTGAGCAGTTTTTTCAATTCTTTTAATTGTATTTTGTATTGGCATTATTAACACTTTTTTCTTCGGGCCATATGCATGAATTAGATTCTTAGAGTTAATGCATAGAGCCACATGTCCTTTCCAGAAAATAATATCACCTTTTTTAAATTTTTTTTTTATTTTTAAACTTTTTTTTTGCCTTATCTGATCAACAGTATCTCTTGGAAAAAATTTTTTGTTATACTTATAATAATTTTGAATAAGTGCAGAGCAATCAATACCTTTAAAAGTTTTTCCACCCCATTTATATGGGCAATTTAAAAATAATTTTAAAATTTTTAAAAAATTTCTCTCAATTTTTGAATTTAAACATATATTATTTAATTTTGTCCATTGATTTTTTTCAAACATGATAAAATTTTTATCTTTTTTAATTATCTTTAATTCACTTCCAAATGGTAACCATTTATTTGACGGTCTTTTTCTTTTCTTATCTAAACCAAAATAAACTTTAGATTTAAGGGTTTTAATTTTATGTGTTGGTTTAAATGTAGTACTTACTTTAATTTTTTTATTTATAAATCCAGTATAATTATCGTAAAGATTTTTAATTTTAAAATAATTTTTATTTTTAGATATTATTTTAAATTTCTCACCATAAATAATTTGTGAACTTATATTCGATTTTTTATTAGGCTTCTCTAATACGTCAATAATTATTGATTTACTAAAAAAGTTATTTTGCACCAATTTTTATTTTATTTCTAATAAACCATAAGCAAACTAATGAAGGAATAACCATTAATGTTGTTATAATAAAAAAAGTTCCCCAATCTCCATTTAACCAATCAACCAATGCTCCAGAGGATGATGCTAGAGTAGTTCTCCCAGCAGTTCCAATAGAAGCAAGAAGTGCGTACTGTGTCGCTGTGTAAGTCCTATCAACCAATAATGATATAAACGCTACAAAAGCAACGGTTGCAAATGCAGCAGAAATATCATCGGCTATTACTGCTACCGCAAATAACCATTCTGATTTGCCTGTCCATGCAAGAGCAGCAAACAAAAGATTAGTTACTGCCATAAATCCACCAGCAACAAACATTGTTTTTACTGTTCCTGCTCTCATAGCAAAAATTCCACCAATTAACGTAAAAACTACAGTTGTTATCCAGCCAAGTGTTTTAGAGTAAATTGCTATTTCTCCTTTGGAAAAACCAACTTCTTTATAGAATACAATTGACATTCTTCCGAGAAATGCTTCTCCAATTTTGAATAGAAACACAAATCCTAAAATACCAACTGCAATTGAAAATCCATTTTTTTTAAAAAAACTGATTATTGGTCCACCAATAGTTCCTGTTATGTATGCAACAAAAGCTGTGAATACATTACTATAGCCTAACTTGCTTTGAATCATTTTATCTGTTTCTTTTTGTTTTGATTGCCTATCAGTCAAAAGTGGTTCGTGGACAAACATTAAAGCAATGTTCATTAAAATAACAACAACTCCTAAAACTAAAAAAGTTGTCTGCCAATAATCCTCAATTCCAATATTCTCGAAATATTCTGCAGTAAATAAAGCTATAACTCCTCCTAGCTTATATCCAGTCCACCAGCCTACGACTGCCATTGCAGCACCTGCTGCCATGGATTTACCCTCGTTTACATTTATTTGCTCAATTCTAAGCGCATCAACAGTGATATCTTGAGTTGCTGATGCAATTGCAATAACTAATCCTACACCAATCAACAAAGCTAAATTTTGAGTTGGATTTATTAAACTCCAGATAAATAGACTTATCAAAATTATACTTTGCATTAGCACTATCCATCCTCTTCTGTGGCCTAATTTTTTTGTTAAAAATGGAATTTGAATTCTATCTATTATTGGAGCCCATAAATAATTAAATGCGTAGACTCCAAAAATTAATCCTGCCCACCCAATAGTTGACCTACTTAAACCCTCTTCTTTCAACCATAGACTTAAACTGCTTGCTATTAGCACCCAAGGGAAACCACTTATTGCTCCTAAAAGCAATATTCTTAACATTCTAATATCTTTGTAGACTAATATAGACTCCGACCAGCTTTGTTTATTTTCTGCCATTAATATCTTCTCCAAAAAGATGGAATAAATAATACTATTATAGCAAATAGTTCAAGTCTACCTAAAATCATCCCTACACTTAAAATCCATTTAGAAAAGTCAGGTAATAAAGAAAAATTACCATTTGGACCAATCATTCCGCCTAGACCTGGACCAACATTAGATATAGATGTTGCAGCACCTGAAACTGCAGTAATAAAATCTAATCCACTAATTGATAGCAGTGTGGTTATTATAAAAAAAATTATTACATATAAAAATACAAATGAAATTATCGAGGATATAAATTTTTCGTTAAGCACATTATCTCCATACTTAAGAACAAAGACACCTCTAGGATAAATATACTTTCTAAGTTGTATAACAAAATATTTATATAAAATATGTATTCTAAAAATCTTCAATCCACAAGCTGTTGATCCTGCGCATCCTCCAATAAACATTAAAATTAAAAAAAATATTAAAGGAAATCCACCCCAATCACTATAATTTGTAGTAACATAACCAGTACCAGTTAAAATTGAAATAACATTAAATATAACTTGTCTTAATAAAATAAACCCATTTTCAGAGTTTTGAAATATTAAGAAAGTAAAAATAATTATTACAGATATAATAATTGTTTTTACAAAGAAATTTATCTGAGAGTCTTTAAAAAATATTTTTTTATCACCGTTTAAGTATTTAATATAGGCTATAAAAGGTATACTGCCCAAAATTATGAATATAGTTGCGTTTAATTCGATTAATGAATTATTAAAATGACCAATCGAGTCATTATAATTTGAAAACCCTCCAGTTGCAATTGTCGTCATTGAATGAGTCAGGCTATCAAAATAATTCATACCAAATAATTTATAAAATACTGCACATGTAAAAGTTAACAATGAATAAATTACAATAAGTCTTAAAGAAACTTCTTTTGATTTAGGTAAAATTTTTTCCGCATTATCGTTCGATGATATTTGAAATAATTGCATACCACCAATATTCATTATAGGCATCAAGGTAATTGCCATTAATATAATACCAATTCCACCAAGCCACTGAAGTATAGCTCTCCATAATAGAATTCCTTTAGGAGCGTTATCCAAATCAGTAAGAATTGTGGATCCAGTCGTAGTTATCCCAGACATGCTTTCAAAAAAAGCGTCTGTAAAATTTAAATTAAGTGTTGAAAAAATAAATGGAAGAGAGCCGAAAATTGCAATTGATAGCCATGAAAGGGCAGTTAAAATAAATGCCTGAGGAAGATCAATTGTCTTATTATGATCTAAATTTGATAAAAAGAATAATACCCCAAAAATAATGGTTATAATTGATGCCGACACAAATCCCGAATCTAGCTCATTGTAAATTAGCTGAATAATCACAGGTATTAGCATAAATACCCCTAAAATAATCTGAAGTGTCCCAAGTGTATAAAAAACAGTTTTATAATTGTACATTTTGCATGGACATTATTTTATGGTAAATAAATTTCAACATTTTAACAATCAATAAAACTGTTAAAATACCTATAAAACATGAAACAATCTATAGATAAAACAATTATTGATAAAACAAATGCATGGCCATTTGTTGAAGCTAAAAAAATTCTAAAAGAAAGAAAACAAAGTATAGAAAAAAAAAATAAAATTGTTTTGCAAACAGGTTATGGACCAAGTGGACTTCCACACATTGGCACATTTGGAGAGGTTGCAAGAACAACAATGGTTATAAATGCACTAAATTATCTAACTGATATTCCAAAAGAAATCATAACATTTTCTGATGACATGGATGGTTTACGTAAAGTTCCAGATAATATTCCAAATAAAAATTTACTTGAAAATAATTTAAACAAACCGCTAACTAAAGTCCCAGATCCTTTTAACAAGTTTAACAGTTTTGGAGAGCACAATAACGAGATGTTAAAAAACTTTCTTAATCAATTTGGATTTAAATACTCATTTAAGAGTTCTACAGATCTTTATACTTCAGGAAAATTTAATGAATCTTTAAAATTAATATTAAAAAATTATCAAGGTATTATGGATATTATTTTACCAACACTTGGGAAAGAAAGACAAAAAACATATTCCCCATTTTTGCCGATATGTCCAGAAACTGGTAAAGTTTTAGAGATACCAGTTATAGATATAGATCAAGATAATTCAAAAATTACTTTTGACAACAAAGGAAATAAACTAGAAAAAAGTATTTTAAATGGAGAATGCAAGCTTCAATGGAAAGTAGATTGGGCTATGAGATGGTATGCTTTAGATGTAGATTTTGAAATGTATGGAAAAGATTTAATTGAGAGCGCAATCATCTCAACTAAAATAGTTAATTTATTAGGTAGAAGAAACCCGTCAGGTTTTGCATATGAATTATTTTTAGATGAAAAAGGTGAAAAAATATCTAAGTCTAAAGGTAATGGAATTACCATTGATCAATGGATAAAATTTGCATCACCTGAAAGCTTATCTTTATATATGTATCAAAATCCAAAAAGAGCAAAAAAGCTTTATAATGATATTGTTCCAAAGACTGTTGATGAATATTTAGATTTAATTGATAAGTCAAAAAATCAAGATGATAAACAATTAATTCTAAATCCCGTTTGGCATGTACATAATGGTAATGTGCCCAAAGAAGATACAATAATGAGTTTTTCTATGCTTTTAAATTTAGTTGAAACAAGCAACGCAAATACAAAAGAGTTATTATGGAAATTTGTAAAAAAATATAAACCAAATATAAAAGAAGAGAACTTTCCTATTTTTGATAAATTAGTTGAATATTCGATTAAGTTTTTTAATGAAGTAATTAAAGAGAAAAAAAAATATAAAATACCAAATTCTGAAGAAAAGAAAGTATTAGAAAAATTGATTAAAGTTCTAGAACAGTGTAACGATAAAATGATGCCTGAAGAAATCCAGACTAAAATTTATTCTGTAGGAAAAGAGAATGGTTATAAAGATAACTTGAGAGATTGGTTTAAACTAATTTATGAAGTTGTTTTTGGGAATGAAAATGGTCCAAGACTAGGTTTTTTCATAAGTTTTTTTGGAATACAGGAAACAAAAAATCTTATCTTAGAAAAAATAAATAATGTTTGAAAAAATAAGATCTTTAATTTTTAAATTTGATCCTGAGACAGCACATGATTTAGCAATTAAGGCACTTAAAACTAATATAGTGCCAGTAAAACCAAAAATATATAATTCTTTAAAAGTAAAATTTTTAGACAAAGAAATACCAAACCCAATAGGCATAGCTGCTGGTTTTGATAAAAACGCAGAAGTATATAATCCATTATTTAAACTAGGATTTGGATTTGTTGAAGTTGGAACAATTACCCCAGAACCTCAATATGGAAACCAAAAACCAAGGGTGTTTAGACTTGAGGAAGATGAAGCGTTAATTAATCGACTTGGTTTTAATAACGTAGGATCAGAAAATGCGGCTATAAATATTAAAAATAATAGGCCAATAGGATTGCTAGGAATTAATATTGGTCCTAATAAAGACACAAAAAATAGAATAGATGACTACTTAAAATCATTTAGAGTTTTAAATAATTTAGGTAGTTATGTGACTATTAATATATCCTCTCCTAACACAGAAAATTTAAGGAGTTTTCATAATCCAGAGGAGCTAGAAGAATTATTAAATTTATTAAACGAGGAAAAAAATAAAATCAGCTCTCAAACAAATATTGCTGTTAAAATATCTCCAGATATTAAAAATAGTGATTTAGATATTATTGGAAATATCCTTCTAAAAAATAAAGTAAAACTTGTAATCATTTCAAATACTTCAGATGGAACAAGGAATAAACTAAAAAATATGAATAAATTTGAAAAAGGAGGCTTATCTGGAAAACCAATTGAGGAAAAGTCTAATATACTTATTAACGAATTTTATAAAATATTTAAAAATAAAATTAAAATCATAGGAGTTGGAGGAGTTGATTCAGGCAAAAGTGCTTACCAAAAATTTATTTCTGGAGCTAACTATATTCAATTATATACAGGAATGGTTTATCAAGGACCAAATATAGTAAATAATATTTCAGAAGAATTGAATAATATATTAAGTTCAAATGGTGTTCAAAATATTGAAGAAATAGTTGGTTCCAAGTAATTATAAACTTGACTGAAAAGTATAGCTGAAATATAAACCTCAAAAATTGTTATGTCAAAAAAATGTGAACTTACAGGCAAAATACCTCTTAAAGGTCATAATGTTAGTCACGCTAACAATAAGACCAAAAGAAGATTTTTGCCAAATTTAAAAAAAGTAAGATTTAAAAGCGAGTCTTTAAATAAATCTTTAAAATTAACTGTCTCAAATGCAGGAATGAGAACAATTGATAAAAAAGGTAGTTTTGACCAATTTCTCGTAACAGCAAATCAAAAAAATTTATCTCCAAGATTAAAAAAAATTAAGAAAATTCTTTTAACTAAAAACGTTTAATTTTATATAATTTCATAAGATGAATAGAACAGTTTTAATACTATCTTTAATAATGGGAGCAGTAGTTCTTGCATCAAACTATTTTGTTCAATTTCCAATACATTATTATGGATTATCAGAAATTCTTACATATGGAGCATTTACTTACCCTATTGCTTTTTTAATCACAGATCTTGCAAATAGATCTTTCGGTAAAGAAGTTGCAAAAAAAATAGTTTATTTTGGATTTTTTTTAGGCATTTCATTTACACTTTTTTTTTCAACAAATTTTTTAGATATAATCTCAATAAGAATTGCTATAGGATCTGGAACTGCCTTTCTAGTTTCACAAAGAATAGATGTTTTTGTTTTTGATAAACTTAGAAATCAAAACTGGTTTATTCCACCATTGGTATCTTCAATAAATGGATCTGTAATAGATACTTTTTTATTCTTTTCAATTGCATTTTATGCAACAGGTATACCTTGGTTTACTTTGGCATTAGGAGATCTTGCTGTTAAATTATTTGTAGCATTAGTAATGCTACTTCCTTTCAGAATGTTGCTTAAAACTTTTAAACCAATATAGGCTATTTCAGCAAAAATTTATAAGACAATATTTTATATACTAATTTTGCAACCAAAAAATTATAACTATTAAAACCTTTTATTGGTGCTAATTCATTTACATCAGCACCAACTATTTTTGAACTTTTACAAGCTATTTTAATAATTCGCAAAGCTTCATCCCAAAATATCCCACCTGGCTCTGGAGTTCCAGTCGCTGGCATTATACTAGAGTCTAATCCATCTACATCAAAAGTAATATAAACATTTTTATTATTAATTTGTTTTTTAAATTTATTTAAATTCCAATTTTTTTTGTCTTTGGCCCAATAAATATTTATTCTTTTTTTATTACTCTTCAATATCGGTATTTCTTCTGCAGATATATTTCTTATCCCAAAAGATATTACCGATACATTTCTATGATCGATACATCTTTTAATCGCAGAAGCATGTGAAAATTTTTCTCCGCCATAACTTTCTCTTAAATCAGCGTGAGCATCAAAGTGCAAAAGGGTAATTTTTTTATATTTTTTAACAAATGGCTTAATACATCCTGCTGTAATTGAGTGTTCCCCACCTAAAGTGATTGGAAACAGTCTATGGTCTAAGATTTTTCGATTAACTTCTGCTATTTGATTTATTGCTTTATTAATATTCTTATTAATTTTGAACGGTTTTAAAGTTTTGATACCAATTTTTTTGAATGGCTCACATTTTAATTCCTCATCATACAATTCAACTTGATGAGATGCTTTAATTATTTCCCTAGGTCCATATTTTGTACCTCTACCGTAACTGACAGTTTTTTCTAATCCAAATGGAATTATAATTGCTTTTTCTTTAAAATTAAACTTATTATCAATACCTAAAAAACCATCTTTATTAGTTAAATAATTCAAAACTTTTACCCAAAAATTTTAGAAAAATTCTTTCTTTCTCTATTTTTCCATTTTGCATTATGGTAAGCATCGCTAGCAATTAATGGAAGTACACTTGTAGCTTCAGCAAAAACCATTTGCTCTTTTGTTACATCAACTTTCCCCCAGGAGCTTGCTTCTTTCAATGTTGAACTGCTACATGCGCCATCTCTAGAGTCTGCCACTGTTATTTGCACAGCATATTTGTGCATTTCTACATCCTTACCTAACAGCTCAGCGCATATCACTGTATCTTGAATAAAGTTTTTTGGAACCCCTCCACCAATCATAAACAAACCTGAACCTTTTGACCTAATTTTAATTTCTGTTAATTCTCTAAATTCTCTTATGGAATCAATCGTAATATGTTTTTTTGGATTTCTTTCTTGATGCATTACTAAACCAAATCCAGCACTAGAGTCTGTAAAAGCAGGACAAAATATTGGTAAATTATTATCATATGCAACCTCAATTAATGAGTTTTTCTTCTTAGCATTTTTTTTCAAATATTTACCCATTTCGTTAATAAATTCTCTAGAAGTATAACTTTTGGGTTCTAGACTATCTGCAATTTCACCTATTATTTTATCACACATCTGAAGTTCATCTTCATCAATATAAGTATCATAAATTCTGTCTATATAATTATTTCTTAGTTCGGTATCATTTTGAAATTGCGATCCTTGATAATGTTTAAATCCAAGGGCTTCAAAAAAATCCATATCAATTATAGATGCTCCAGTCGCCACTATTGCATCTATCATATTATATTTAACCATATCCCTGTATATATGCATACATCCAGCAGCTGAAGTTGAACCAGCAAGTGTAAGAAAAATTGTACAATCTTTATCTTTTAACATTTCATTATAAATCTTAGCTGCGTTCGCAGTTTCTCTCGAAACAAAAGACATTTTTTCCATAGATGAGATAATCTTTCTAGCATCAAAAGAAGTTATATCTATATGTTCTACCGGTCTGCTTAGAAACTCTTTTTTACTGTTGTGACCTGGATTTTTTTTCTCCGACATTTAAGCAACAAGAAACTGATTTTTAGTTTCTTGATTATATAATGACATTATAGGGTTGTCCTCAACCTCATAAATTTCATCCGAAAAGAAACCATTAAATTGAGTTCTAAAAGTTAAACCATATGCACCTAGTTGTCCTAGTTCAATATAGTCATTTTCTTTAATATTATTTGGAAGCAAAAAAGGACCTTTCATATAATCCATGCTATCACATGTAGGTCCATAAAAGTCAAATGAAGTTAATTTTTTTGAAATAATTCTTCCATTAGTTATAAGCCTTGTTGGATAAACTATATTTGGAACTCCAGCGTCAAAAAGAGATCCATAAGTCCCATCATTAATATACAGTTTTTGTTTCTTTCTTAAGTTTACTTTAACAATTGTAGATCCGCTTTCGGCGACAATAGCTCTTCCAGGCTCACATAAAATTTCTGGCATTTTATCTATTTTAAGTTTAGCTAAACTAGTTTTTATTTCTTTAAAATAATTTTCCATGGATTGAGGAACTAAATCTGGATAAATTGTAGGAAATCCTCCACCAATGTTTATATAATCAGGTATAATTTTAGTTTTTTTAATTATATTACCAATTTCAGTTATACCTTTTGCATATGAAATTGGATGCATGCACTGTGAACCAACGTGGAAACTTAAACCAACTTTTTTTGAGTTTGCTTTAGCTAATCTAAATAGTCCCATTGCCTCTGATGTTAATGCTCCAAATTTTTTTGATAAATCTATTTCTGCATGCTCATTTGAAACTGCCACCCTGACGAAAAGATTTAAATCTTTTGCATTATTTGTACTTTCTAGAATTTTGATTAATTCTTCTTTAGTATCTAATGAAAAATCCTTCACTCCATAATTAAAATAGGCTTCTTTAATATTTTTTCTGCTTTTGACTGTATGCATATAACTGCAATGTAACTTCGGATCTATTTGTTTGATATTCTTAATTTCCTCCACAGATGCAACATCGAATTTTTTAATTCCACTCTGAATAATTGTTTTTAATACTTCTTTATTTGGATTTGTCTTTACTGCGTAAAGAATGTTTCCTGGAAACTTATCTTGAAAAAAACTTGAGGCAACTTGTATAGATTTTTTTCTTATACAATAAACCGGTTTATCAGGTTGTAGTTGACTAATTAATTCGTCAACTGATTTAAATTTTTTCATTTCTTGCTCCCCAAAAAAAATTTAACAAAAAAAATTCGCATATCTGTTATGCGAATTGTCAATAATCGACCATTTATGAGATATATTAAGCAATGTAAAGTTAAATCTTCTCTTGAAATTAATTTTATCCACCCCATATTAAGGAGCATGAATATGGACGTAGAAATGAAAAAAATTACTGATTTTAGCAATAAAAACTTACTATTAGTTGATGATGATAGTCCTTTTAGAGAAAGGTTGGCTAGAGCCATGGAAAAAAAGGGTTTTCAAGTTTCACAAGCTGAGAGTGTAAAAAAAGGTATAGAAGCAGTAAAACAATCATGTCCAGGATTCGCAGTAGTAGATCTCAGACTTGGAGATGGTAACGGACTTGAGGTTGTAAAGGAAATAAAAAAATTAGGTCCAGATAGTAGAATTATAATGTTAACAGGTTATGGAAACATTCCAACAGCTGTAGCAGCAGTAAAAGATGGAGCAATTGACTATTTAGCTAAACCAGCAGATGCAGAAGATGTTGAAAAAGCATTATTAGCAGACCCTAATAAAAAAGCATCTCCACCAGAAAATCCAATGTCAGCTGATAGAGTTAAATGGGAACATATCCATAGAGTTTTTGAGCTTTGTAACAGAAATGTGTCAGAGACAGCAAGAAGACTAAAAATGCATAGAAGGACTTTGCAAAGAATTTTATCTAAAAGATCTCCTAAGTAAGTTTTCTTAATTTTAATAATTTATCCACCAATAATGCCAATATAGAGATTTTAAATATTTCAGCTAAAATAAAGTTTTTAATTCCCCAAACATATGCCACTTCCCATCCAGCTAAATATGCCAACCATGGAACACCAGTTAAATAAATTACAAATATAGATAGTGAAATAAGCAAAAATTTAATAAATATATTTTTATTATAATTAACAAATCCTGAAACAAATACAGATAAAATAAATCCAACCAAATACCCTCCTGTATGTCCTAACATATAACTTATTCCTATACCTTTTTCAGGAGTGCCAGCAAAAACTGGAAGTCCTATTGCACCTTCAAAAAGATAAGCAAAAATTGTAATTAAACCTAATTTCCATCCTAAAGTTATACCAATCAATACTACAACAAAAGTTTGCATAGTCATTGGCACAGGATAAAAAGGAACTTTTATTTTTGCAGAAATAGTTAACAATAAAGTTCCAAACAAAATTAACGAGATTTTCTTTAAAATATTTAATGATTCTATTTTTTTTGCTAATTCCATTGATTCATATTACAAGTTTTTCAATAATCTTACAAATATATCTTAATAAAGTCTTTGATACGTAGATATATAGTATAATTAGTATAAACTAATTCATACTTTTTATGTCTAAAATAAAAAAAACAGACCATTTCTATTTAATTGATGGATCAGGATATATTTTCAGAGCATATTATGCATTACCTCCACTAACAAGAAAAAGCGATGGTTTGCCTGTTGGCGCAGTTAGTGGATTTTGTAATATGTTATTTAAATTATTAGAAGATGCTAAATCAGAGGATAACGATGAAAGACCAACACATTTTGCTGTTATTTTTGATTCAGCTAGAAAAAACTTTAGAAATGAAATTTACAGTGACTATAAGGCAAATAGATCAGACGCACCAGACGATTTAATTCCTCAATTCGACTTTATTAGAAAATCAGTTCTAGCATTTAATCTACCTTCAATTGAACAAATTAATTATGAAGCTGATGATTTAATAGCAACCTATGTCGAGCAGATTAATAAAGTTGGCGCAAAAGCGACTATAGTCTCTTCAGATAAGGATTTAATGCAACTTTATGGAAAAAATACAAGGATTTTTGATCCTATGAAAAATAAGTTTCTTGGAATCGATGATATCAAGCAAAAGTTTGGGGTCAAACCTGAACAAATCATAGATGTTCAGTCACTAGCTGGCGATACTAGCGACAATGTTCCTGGGGTTCCAGGAATTGGTGTAAAAACTGCAGCAGAGTTAATTAATATTTTTGGTTCCCTTGAGAAACTATTAAAAAATGCTCATACAATTAAACAAAATAAAAGAAGGGAAACTCTTTTAGAAAACAAAGACAAAGCAATTGTTAGCAAGAAACTTGTAACTTTAAAAAAAGATGTTCCTATTAAGAACCAATTAGAAGATTTCATTCTTAAAAAAATAGATAAAGACAAACTGTATACATTTTTGAGAGAAATGGAATTTAATAGACTTTTAAGCTCTGTTATTTCTACTTATGGTGAAGCAGACTTAGATTCAAATAATCAAAAAAAAATTAAAAATAAATCAGAAAATAATAAAATATCTAAAGATAATTATTTTTTGTTTAAAAATGAAGAAGAAATTGAAAATTGGCTTAAAGATGCGGATGAAATTGGTGAATTTGCAATTGATACCGAAACCACATCATTAGATGCTCACCAAACAGCTTTAGTCGGAGTCTCTTTATGCAAAGAACCCGGTCGTTCGGGATACATTCCATTAGCTCATAAGTCTGGTAAAAATTTAGATACGTCTAAGGTTTTAAAAATATTAAAACCTTATCTTGAGGATAAAAGTATAAAAAAAATAGGACAAAATATTAAGTTTGATTACATAGTTTTTCTTAAAAGAGGAATTAAAATTTCTTCATTAGAAGATACTATGTTAATGTCCTATGTATTAGATGCTGGAAAAAATAGACATAATTTAGATACTCTTGCAGAAATACATCTTCAACACAAAAATATATCTTTTAAAGACATTGTTGGCTCTGGCAAGAAGCAATTGAATTTTAGTGAAGTAGATATATCATCCGCAAAAGATTATGCTGCAGAGGATGCTGATATTACATTAAGATTGTACAAACTTTTCCATCAGAGTTTAATAAATGAAAAATTATTATTGATTTATGAAAATTTTGAAAAACCGATGGTTGAGATTCTTGCACAAATGGAAATACATGGTGTAAAAATTGATAATAAATTTTTATCAAAACTTTCAGATAAATTTAGTAAAAAAATTCAAAATTTAGAAAAAGATATTTTTACAATCACAAAATCTAAATTTAATATAGGGTCAACTAAGCAACTTGGTCAAATATTATATAATGAATTAAAAATTGCTACTCTTAAAAAAACTAAGAAGGGTAGTTTTGCAACCAGCGCATCGGTTTTAGAAGATTTAGCTTTTAAAGGACATAAACTTCCGAAATTGATTTTAGATTGGAGGCAGTTAACCAAATTAAAAAATACCTATTCTGACTCTTTGCCTGAACACATTAACCCAAGTTCAAAAAGGATTCATACCTCATTTTTGTTAGCAGCAACTACCACTGGTCGTTTAGCATCAAGCGATCCAAACTTACAAAATATACCGATTAAAACTGATGATGGTAAAGAAATAAGAAAATCTTTTATTGCTGAAAATGGATATTCTTTGTTATCAGCAGACTATAATCAAATCGAGATGAGAATTTTAGCTGAGATTGCAGATGTTAAAGAATTAAAAAAAGCTTTCGTTAATAATGAAGATATACATTCAATTACAGCAAGCCAAGTTTTTAATAAAAAAATTAAAGAAATTGACTCAAATTTAAGAAGACAGGCAAAAGCAATAAATTTCGGAATTATTTATGGAATTTCACAATATGGTTTAGCTAAGCAAATTGGAGTTTCAAATGCGGAAGCAGAAGATTTTTTAAATGCATACTTTATCAAGTTTCCAGAAATAAAAGATTATATGAATGAGACTATTAAATTTTGTAGAAAAAGTGGTTATGTAAATAATATTTTTGGTAGAAGAACCCATTTAAGTGGAATAAACGATAAAAATTATAATATAAGAAACTTTCAAGAGAGGGCTGCAATTAATGCCCCAATTCAGGGCTCAGCATCTGAGATAATGCGTTTAGCAATGATTAGATTACAAAACAAATTTTCAGAATATAATAGTGAAAATATAAAAATTTTACTTCAAATTCATGATGAATTAATTTTTGAAATTAAGTCTTCAAAGCTTAAGGAAATGTCAGCATTAATTAGAGAAATCATGAATGGTGCTAATAAAAGTGAATATCATAAATTTACAGTTCCTCTTTTAATAGATTTAAATTCTGGAGAAAACTGGGGCATGTTGCACTAATTAAGTTCTATTGCCCTAATTAGAACAATTTAGTATTTTTATAACAAATATATGAAACAGACAATTGCATTAGTTGATGATGATAGAAATATTTTAACAAGCATAAGTATTGCTTTAGAAAAAGAGGGATTTACAGTTCAAACATATTTAGATGGAGAAAGTGCCTATATTGGAATAACAAGAACTCCACCTGATTTAGCGGTGATTGATGTGAAGATGCCTAAAATGGATGGTGAAGAACTCTTGAGAAAACTCCGAAAAAAAACTTCATTACCAGTTATTTTATTAACTTCTAAAGATGAGGAAGTAGATGAGCTGCTTGGTTTAAAATTAGGTGCCGATGATTTTATAAAAAAATCTGGCGGGTTTTCTATCAAGGTCTTAATCGAGAGAATTAGAGTACAACTTAGAAAAAAAGATATTACAAATATTGATGAAAATAAAAATATAATTTCTCATGGAAAATTGAGATTAGATCCATCCCAGCTAGAATGTGAATGGAATGGCAAACAACTTCCTGATAAACTAACAACCACAGAATTTTTAATTGTAAAAGAATTAGCTAAAAGACCGGGAATTATTAAAGAAAGATCGCAATTAATGGATATCGCTTATAGAGAAGATACTGATATTGAGGATAGAACTATCGATAGCCATATAAAGAGAATTAGAAAAAAATTCAAAAGGGTAGATAATAAT
This sequence comes from uncultured Pelagibacteraceae bacterium, assembly GCA_902629075.1. Taxonomy (GTDB): domain Bacteria; phylum Pseudomonadota; class Alphaproteobacteria; order Pelagibacterales; family Pelagibacteraceae; genus Pelagibacter. The sequence goes on from CACOPK010000001.1 coordinate 135,169, forward strand.
TTTTCTGCTATAGAAACTAGATATGGAAGTGGCTATAGATGGAATGTTAGTTGATGTTTAGTTACTTTTTAAAAAATCTTTCAATATTAAGAAAATTTCTATTTATTAACTTTTTAATATTTATAATAATTGGCCTTATAACAATTTTGTATTTAAATAGCGTTCAGCCCAATCTAATAAAAGCAAAACAATCAAAACACATTGAAATTTTAAATAACACAATTGGACATTTTAATAGATTAAATATTGGATTTAACCAGGATGAAATAAGAAATTTTTTATTTTCAACAAGATTTTTATTTCAAAACTTAGATAGGGTTACAATTTTTGATAATGAATATAATTTAATAGGGGATACAGATACATTAGATTTAGATCCACGATCTTTTGGACAAAGCTCAGAAATAATTCAGCTGGATAATCTAAATGAAAAATCAATTGAAAATGAAAACAATTTTTCTGAAAAAAATGAAACAAAAGTTTATACTTTAAATAAACGAGTCGAAAATTATGCTTTATCAAATGAAATTGGCAAACCCTTCACTTTTGTTGAAGAAAATTATAATCAATTTATATTGATAACTTTGAAAAATGTTTCAAAAGATAATGGAAATATTGGATACATAGCAATAAGTGAAAATTCTCTTGATATAAAGGCTGCAATTGAAGAAAGAAAAAATTTTATACTTAGAACTGCAATATTAGTAGCGATTGTAATTTTAATATTTTCAATAGTTCTTAATAGATATTTTCTTAAACCAATTAAAAATTTAGTTGATTATACAAAAATAATAAAATCAAAAAGTCAAAAAGCAACAAAGATAGAACAAATTAAAAATAGAAATGATGAACTTGGAGTTTTATCAAAATCTTTAGATGAAATGACAAAAGAATTAAATAATAGAATTAAAGCAACTGAAAACTTTTCAACTGACCTAGTACATGAAATAAGAAATCCTCTTGCATCTCTTAAAAGTGCTTCAGAAATTATTTCAGATACGGATGATAAAGAAAAGCAAGAAAAACTACTTAAAATTATGACACATGATGTATCTAGGATAGATAGATTAATTACCGACTATTCCCAAATGTTAAAAGATGAGTCAGCAATATCTTCAGAGCAAATGGAGGATTTGAATTTAAAACCAATAATAGAATCTGTTGTAGATGATTTTAATAATATTTTTAATGAGAAAAAAAATGTAAATATTAAATTTAATACATCTGGTTCAAAAAAGTATCTTATCAAAGGAATAAGTAATAGAATTGAGCAAATAATTGCAAATTTGTTAGATAACTCTGTTTCATTTAGTAAAAATGGATCGATGATTAACGTCGACTTGAATGAAAACAATAAATCAATAATTTTAAAAGTCTCCGATGATGGTGAAGGCTTTAAGGAATCAGATATTAAAAAAGTTTTTGATAGATTTTATAGTAATAGACCAGATAATTTTGGTGAACATTCTGGACTAGGTCTTAATATTGTTAAAAATCTTGTACAAATACATAAAGGTGAAATACATGCATCAAATAGTCCTAAGGGTGGAGCTATAATTGAAATTAAATTTCCAAAAAACTATAACTAAAAGTTGATAATTTAAATTAAAGCTGATAAATCCGGCAACATGAAAGATTTTAAAGTAAAAGATATAAACGAAGCAGAATTTGGTAGAAAGGAAATTTCTATTGCAGAAACTGAAATGCCAGGATTAATGGCATTGAGAAAAGAATATAGAGGAAAAAAACCCCTTAAAGGAGCAAAAATTGTAGGTTGTCTTCATATGACTATTCAGACAGCCGTTTTAATTGAGACCTTAGTTGAATTAGGAGCAGAAGTAAGATGGTCATCTTGCAATATTTTTTCAACTCAAGATCATGCTGCGGCAGCAATTGCAAAAGCAGGAATACCAGTTTTTGCATGGAAAGGAGAAACTGAAGAAGAGTACTGGTGGTGTGTAAGACAAACAATTGAAGGCAATAAAGATTGGAAACCCAACATGATACTGGATGATGGGGGCGATCTAACTGCACTAATGCATAAAGATTATAAAAATTTATTAAAAGACGTTAAAGGCTTATCTGAGGAAACTACAACAGGAGTTTTGGCACTTAAAAAAATGGAGATTGAAGGAAAATTATTAGTCCCAGCAATTAATGTAAACGACTCTGTAACTAAATCTAAATTTGACAATTTGTATGGTTGTAGAGAAAGCTTGGTTGATGGAATAAAAAGAGCAACAGACGTTATGATGTCAGGTAAAGTTGCAATCGTTGCGGGTTTTGGAGATGTTGGCAAAGGTAGCGCAGCTTCTTTAAGGCAATCTGGCGCTAGGGTTATGATAACAGAAACAGATCCCATTTGTGCCTTGCAGGCAGCAATGGAAGGTTATGAAGTAGTCACTATGGACGATATGATAGGACAAGCAGATATTGTTGTAACTGCAACTGGAAATAAAGATATTGTAACAGCAGACCATATGAGAGAGATGAAAGATAGAGCAATTTTATGTAATATAGGTCATTTTGATAATGAAATACAAGTCGAAGCATTAAAAAACTATAAATGGGATGAGATTAAACCCCAAGTTCATGAGATAACTTTGCCAAGTAAAAAAAGAATAATTTTATTAGCAGAGGGCAGGCTGGTGAATCTAGGATGCGCTACGGGCCATCCTAGTTTTGTTATGAGCGCTTCATTTACAAATCAAACAATTGCACAAATTGAATTGTGGAATAATTCTGACAAATATAAAAATAAAGTGTATGTTTTACCAAAAAAACTTGATGAAAAAGTTGCAATGCTTCATCTTGAAAAAGTTGGAGCTAAACTAACAAAGCTTTCAAAAGATCAGGCAGAGTATATAGGTGTATCAGAACAAGGACCATACAAACCAGAGGCATATCGTTACTAAAAGTAATAATATTGACATTTCCACCCAAAAAATTTTATTTGAAGTAGTAAATAAAATTTCAAAATATATTAAAGAGGGCGATACTCTTCTTTTATATGGTGAAATTGGTGTTGGAAAAACCACATTTACAAGGCTTTTAATTAACCAAATGCAATCTGAAAACAAAATTAATACAACAGAAGTATTAAGTCCTACATTTAATATTCTAAATGAATACCAAATTAATAATTTAAATGTAAAACACTACGATCTATATAGAATTAAACAAAAAGAAGAGCTGGATAACCTCGGTATTTTTGAAGAAAAAGATGCTATAACCATAATTGAATGGCCAGAAATACTAAATTCATACAACATTAAATATATAAAATTTGAGTTTTCATATTGCGAAGGATTCAAAAGTAGAAATTTGATAATTTCTACAAATTATAAAAATAAAATGATTGATGAATTTTAATAAATTTAAATTATTAGCCGGAGATGCCTCATTTAGAAAGTTTTATAGATCAACAAATGGTTCAGTAATTGTTTTTTCAAAAAAAAATAAATATTCAAATTTACTTATTTACGAAGCAATCAATAAGTGTCTTAATAAAAATGGTATTAATGCTCCAAAATTGAAAAAAAATTTTTATAACAAAAATTATATTGAGATAGAGGATCTAGGAGATAATTCGATTTTAAAATTATTAAAAAAAAAAGCATATAAAAATAAAATATATTTCAATATAATTAAAATCCTTAAAATACTTCAAAAAATTCAAACAAACAAAATAATAACTCTTAAAAAAAAAAATTATAAAATACCTAAATATACCAAATTTAAATTATTAGAGGAGTCGAACCTTTTTTTAGAATGGTATTTGCCATTTATTATTAAAAAATCAAAAATAAAAAAAGCAAAAAAAGAGATCAAAAATACTTTTGATGACATTTATAAAAATTTGAAATTAAATCAAAAAGTATTTGTTCATAGAGACTTTCATATTTCAAATATGATGTACTATAAAAAAAAAATATATTTAATCGACAGTCAAGATGCAGTTTATGGAAACATAGCTTATGATTTAGCCTCCTTAATTGATGATGTAAGATTAAAAACATCTAAAGAATTAAAAAATAGGATATTTAACATGTTTGTAAAATTAAATTATTCAATAGATAAAAATAAACTTAGAAATGATTTTGAAATTTTATCAGTGTTAAGAAATCTTAAAATTATAGGAATATTTACCAGATTAGCTATACGTGATAGAAAAAAAAATTACATGAAGATGATACCTTATGCCTGGAAAATGATTGAACATAGAATGTCAGAAAATTTTCTTTTTAAAGATTTAGAAATGAAATTAAATAAATATTTTAGTAAAAAAGTAAGGTCAAAAAAATGGAAATAAATACAGCTTTAATCTTGTGTGCAGGTTACGGAAAAAGATTAAACCCAATCACATTAAATAAACCAAAACCTCTTATTGAAATAAACAAAACTACACTTCTTCAAAATACTTTGAACTTAGTTAATTCCCTTGGTGTTAAAAATATTTTAATTAATTCATTTTATTTAAGTGATCAAATTGAAAATTATGTTGCTAGCTATAATTTAAATTTAAAGGTTATTAAGGATGGAGTTGAAATTTTAGATACAGGAGGTGGTATTTTAAATTTAATAGATAACTCGAATACAAATGATTTTTTAGTTTTTAACCCTGATACAATTTGGAACGAAAGTTATATTACTGAAATAAAAAAAATGGAAAAATTTTATTTTGAAAAAAAAATAAAAAATATCCTGCTAGTTGTAGAAAAATTAAAGAGTTTTGATAAAAGAATGAAAGGCGACTTTTCCTTTGAGAATAATATCTTAAATAAATTATCTAACAAGAACTATATATTTACAGGTTGTCAAATTATAAACAAAAGTGTTTTTAAAAATTATAAAATAGTAGCGTTTTCTATGAATAAAATATGGGAAGACTTGATTTTAGAACAAAAACTTTACGGATTTGAAAGTGAGGTAAAATTTACTCACTTAACTGATTTAGAAATTTATAAAAAACTAACTAAAATTTAATTAAATCTTTAGCTCTAGAAGAATCTAGGTATTTTGCCTCTTTAACTTCGAAATTATCAAAAGTAAGTAAAAGTGGATTTCCAGTTGGAATTTCCAGTTTTGAAATATTCTCATTATCAAGCTTAAATAAATACTTGCATAATGCCCTTATAGAATTCCCGTGTGCAGCAATTAAAATATTTTTATCTAAATTTTCTTTGATGTTATCTAAATAATACTTAATAACTCTTTCATAAGTATCCTTTAACGACTCTGTATCAGGTAATTTTTCTCTTGGGATATCGTTATACGTTTCAATATTAACAGGATGATATGGGTTATTTTTATTTAGTGGTTCAGGAGGCACATCCCAAGATCTTCTAAATTCAAAAATTTTGTCCTCTCCAAATTTTTTTTTCATTTCATCTTTATTTAATCCTGTAAGTTTACCATAATGTCTTTCATTGAGCTCCCAAGCCTTGAAAATTTTTTTATTTTTTACTCTTATAGTGTTTAATATGAGCTTCAGTGTATCAAGAGCTCTTTTTTGGTATGATGAATAAAAAAAATTTATTTCAATATTTAAATCTTTAATTAATTCACCAGCTTTACATGCTTCTAATTTACCTTCAGCTGTTAAATCAACATCTACCCATCCAGTAAATCTATTTTGTAAATTCCACTCACTTTGTCCATGTCTGACTAATATTAAATGACTCATTGATAATTTTTATTTATAAGATTTATATGAAAATAACAAAAATTTTTTTTCATATAATAAACTTAATATTTCTATTATTTTACCTTTATCCAGGAAGTATATTAGGTTTTTTGGTATATGGTAATTTAGGTAAACAACCACAAGTTACCCCAGATTTTTATTTTTCTTCAAATCACGTGTATGCCTTCATGTTATTAAGCTTATTTGGCATGATTTGTCATATTAATAAAAAAAAAATTATTTTTTATTTTATATTTATATCAATTTTTTTGGAACTAACTCATCTAATTGTACCAAACAGATCATTCCAATTTGGTGACTTATTTGGTAATATTCTTGGTGTACTAATATCAATTTTGATAATAAAAATTTATGATTATTTGGAGAAAAAATGAGTTCATTTGATGAAAGAGAAAAAGGTTTTGAAAAAAAATTTGCACATGATGAAGAAATACAATTTAAAATTAGTGCTAGAAAAAATAAATATTTAGGGGAATGGGCATCAAAAATCCTTGGTTACAATGATGAAAAAGAAAAAAATTATATTCAATCTGTTATAAAAGCTGATTTTGCAGAAGCTGGTGATGATGATGTTTTTAGAAAATTAAAAAGTGATTTAAAGGATCACAATATTTCAGACGAAGAGATTAGAAAAAAAATGGATGAGCTTAATGAAAAAGCTAAGTCTGAGTTTAAATAGCATTCTAATTATATATTTTTTTATTCTATCTTCTGCTTTGGGTTCAGAAAAAAATGTTGCCATAGGTAAGGCTAGCATAATCGATGGTGATACAATTATAATTAAGGGAGAAAAAATACGTTTTGCTGGTATTGATACACCTGAAAGAAATAAACCTGGTCATAACTATTCAAAAATTCAACTAAAAAAAAAAATTGGCAAAAATATTGTTGTATGCATAAGAGAGCCAAAATTAGATCCTTGGGGGAGGACAGTTGCTGAATGTTTTATTGGATATGAAAGTATTTCATCATATATGGTAAAAAATGGTTATGCATGTGATTATGTAAAGTATTCAAAAAAAAAATATGCTAAAGAACAAAAATATGCCAAAACAAAAAAATTAGGAATCTGGAATATGAATTTTGAACCATCATGGGAAAAAAAATGTGGATAGGATAGTGAAAAATAAGTTTTTATTTATTTTACTATTTTTTTTAGTTTCATGTTCATCTATTCCAAAAAATACATCAGATGGTTGTTCTATATTTTCAGAGAGATATCTTTGGTACAAGCATGCAAAAAAAACTGAGAAAAAATGGGGAACACCTATTAGCTTACAATTGGGTATAATCAAAATGGAATCTGATTTTGATTGGTTGGCGAAACCACCACGACATAAACTTTTTAAAGTTATTCCATATAAAAGGAAGTCTAGTTCTTTGGGTTATTCCCAAGCAGTAAAAGGAACATGGGAACAGTATAAAAATGAAACTAATAATCCTTTAGCTACCAGAGTGAGATTTAAGGATAGTGTTGATTTTATTGGTTGGTATACAAACAAAACTGAAAAAATATTAAAGATTTCTAAAAAAGACTCCTTTAGACAATATATTGCTTATCATGAGGGATGGGGAAATTATAAAAATTATAAAAAAAATTCAAAAGTAATTTCTTTAGCAAAAAGAGTAGAGCAACAAACAAATAAATATAGAAAACAACTTTCTGACTGTGAAAAAAAATTAAACAGGAATAGGTATATTATTTTTTAATGAAGTTCTTTTTTAAGTTCAATATCAACAGCGTCAATTCTTTTAGTATTTTTAGCTAAAGCAAGGTACATTGTTGGAGTAACATAAAGAGTGAAAAATGTAGAAATAATCATACCTCCAAGAATTGTTGATCCTACAGCTAACCTAGACCCTTCTCCTGCACCAGGTCCAAAATTACCAATTACAAGAGGTAACATAGCGATCATTGTACTTAAAGATGTCATTATAATTGGTCGAAACCTAATGTTGCACGCCTCTTTAATTGCAATTTCGATATTTTTGCCAGTGGTTCTAATTTGATTTGCATAATCAACAATTAAAATACTGTTTTTTGTCGATATACCGATCAAAATAATCAATGCTATTTGAGAAAATATATTTATTGAACTGTTTAAAAATAAAATAAATATTAAACCACCCAATATTGCTAGTGGAACCGTCAATACAATAATGAATGGATGTACAAAGGAATTAAACGTTGCTGCCATTACTAAATAAGCAGTTAATAATGCTAAAGCAAAAATGATAAATAGTTCATTGCTAGTTTCTTTAACCTCTTCAGATTTTCCTTTCCAGGTAATTTGATTTTGGGGAGCAACTTCTGCCATTGTTTTTTCCAAATATTTTATTGCTTCATGCAGAGAATAATTTTCAGATATATTTGCCGAAATAGTCACTGCTCTTTGTCGATTATATCTAGCAAGCTCTTTTGCCGCTCCCTCCTCTTTAAATTCAACTAAATTCACTAATGAAACTAATTTGCCATTAGTTTCCGACCTTACAAATATTTTAGATATTCCCTCTTTGTTTCTTCTATCAGATAAATATTGCTGAAGTATAATTGGGTACTCTTTTCCAAGTTTATTAAAAGTTGTAACCTTTTTTCCCCCATATAAAGTTTCTAGAGTTCTACCAATTGATTCTGCAGAAACTCCTAGATCTTTAGCTTTATTTTTATTTATTAAAAGTTTTACCTCAGGTTTATTTCTTGAGTAGTCAGACTCAATTCTTGATAAGTTTGAATTTCTTCTTAGTTTTCCAATCACCTCTTTTTGTATTTTTTCAAGTTCTTCATAAGTAGTTCCGTAAATAACCATTTGAACTGGCTTGTTATAACTTGAAACTCTGATCGACTGTGGAGAAATTGGAAATGCTACTGCTTGTGGTACAGTAACTATTTTTCCAATTGCTTGTCTCATTACAGTTTGAGAATCTTGATTCCTATTTTTCCAATGATCTAAAAGTGCAATAATTATGAAGCTATTATAAGAATTTGCAGAACTACCAAAACCGGGAACACGCATTATAAATCTCTGGTAGGGACTATCTTCCGCTTGGAGAAGTGGAATTAATCTTTGCTCAATTATTTGAGCTTTTTCCTCCGTATACTCAAAAGAACTTCCTTCATCTGTAAATCCAATAATTAAATACGCCCCCCTATCTTCCAGTGGAAGTAATTCCTTTTTTGAAAAATTAAAAAGTAAAACTGATGAAATAACAACAAATAATATAAAAAAAGTTACGGTTTTAGTTTTATTTAAAGAGACGGATAACGTCTCTTGATAGAATTTTGAAAAGCTCAAAAATAAATTCTCAAACTTTTTAATTATGAAATTTTTATGAGTTTTTTTTGTTAAGAATTTACTTCCTAGCATTGGAGAAAGTGTTAAAGCAACAAAAGAAGATACTACTATTGAAAAAGAAAGAGCTATGGCTGTTTCTCTAAATAAGGTTCCAGAAATTCCTTCTATAAAAATTAACGGTAAAAATACTGCAATTAAAATTAAAGTTGTTGCGACAATTGCAAAGGTAATTTGTTTAGACCCTTTATAGGCCGCAACCAAAGGTGTTTCACCATTTTCTATTCTTCTATATATTGCATCTGTCATTATAACGGAGTCATCAGTAATAATTCCAATTGCAAGTATAAAACTTAAGAGAACAAATATATTTATAGATAGCCCAAATATATAAATTCCTAAAAATGAGGCAATCAAACTTACGGGTAAAGCTATGGCAGGAACAATTACGGCTTTTAAATTACCTAAGAATAAATAAATAATTAATACTACTAAGACAAAAGCAATCATAAGTGTTTTGTATACTTCATTAATTGCAGCCCCCACATAAGTTGCTCTATTGAATGCTATTTCAAGATCCAAACCATCTGGGAGAGATTTTTTAACTTCCTTAATTTTTTTTTTGATTTCTTTTGAAAGCTCCACAGTAGATGCTCCACTTTTAGCATATATTCCAATACCAACTGTTTTTAAATTTAATTGGTCCTTCCTCTGAGCTTTAAATAAAGTTTTTTCTGATACTGGCCCAAATTCGATGTTTGCAACATCTGAGAGTATAATTGTACGTCTACTTGTTTTTTTTATCGGTAATTGTTCAATGGTCTCGATGCTATTGTAAGATTTATCTAAATTAAGAGTTAGATCAATATTATTTGCCTCTAAAGTACCTGCGGGAAGTCTAATATTTTCTCCTCTTAAAGCTTTTTCTACCTCTTGAACAGTTAAGTCATTAGCTGCTAGTTTTACTGGATCTAACCAAACTCTGATACTTAATTCTCTTAGACCTCCTACTAAAATTCTTCCAACATTTTTAACGCTTGAAAATGTATCTACTAAATATCTATCAGCATAATCCCCCAGCTCTAAATCACTCCAAGTGGGAGAAGATAATGCAAGCCACATAGTTGTTGTAAATCCAGCAGCTCTTTTTAAAATTTGAGGTGGATCAGACTCACTTGGAAGATTATCCACAACTCTTGCTACTCTTTCTCTAATATCATTAGCAGCGTTATCTAGATCTATGCTTGTATCAAATTCTATATTTATTGTACTTCTTCCATTTTCAGATTTTGATTCTATGTTTTTAATTCCTTCAGCTCCCCCAATTACATCCTCAATTACTTGTGTTACTTCTTGATCAACTATAGGTGCAGCTGCTGATGAGTAATCTACTTGCACTTGCACTACTGGAGGCTGAATACCAGCTGGTAATTCTCTAACAGGTAATTTCCAAAAAACAAAAATACCAAACGTAATAAGAATTAAAGACATTACCCAGGAAACAACTGGTCTTCTTATACTTACATCAGTTATAAACATTTGATTAATTATTATCTTCTTTTTTTTTCCAACTATTTTGACTTATTTCTTCCCCTTCTTTAATTGGATTTATTTTAGCTCGCGGGTATACCTTTTTTAATCCCTCAGCAACTACTACATCACCTGCATTAAGTCCTGATAATATTTCGACTTTACCTTCACTTCTGTTACCTGTCTGGACCTCTATTTTATTAACTATATTTTCTGGTGACACCTTGTATACAAATGTTTTCTCACCCTCCATGATTACACTTGTATCTGGTACACCTAACGAATTTCTCATATTAAACATAACACTCACTTCTAAAAGAGATCCTGAAATAAGCTCTAGGTTCGAATTATCAATCTTTATTCTTGTAAGTAAACTTCTAGTATCTGCATTAATTCTGCTTGAAATAAAATCAATTTCACCGATAAAAATTTTGTTTTTAAAACTAGATACTTTTGCTTCAATAGGTAAACCTTTTTCGAGAACGGAAGAATAATTTTCTGGAATTTTTATGTCTGAGTAAATTACTTTAGTATCATCCAGTGTAATAATTATAGTTTTATCAGAAACAAATATATCCTCAGTTAATCCAGTGTAGCCGAGAACCCCACTAAATGGAGCTATAATATCACCACTTTTTAATTTAACAATTATATCTCCTTTATTGACATAGTTGTTTAGGTTTAGTTCATTTAAAAGATCATCCTTTTTAATACGAAATGAGTCATTTCTATTTGATATCGCAGTGCCAAAAGTTTCAATTTTTTCAAAAAATCTATTTTCAATTACTTCTGTAACCATAATTCCTGGAGGCGGTATCTTTCCAAATTTTTTCTTAAAATGATTTCCAATCATTGTTCTGGCAATAATTACTGATGCAATTATTAGAAAGAAAATTATTATAATTGATAAAATTTTAGTTGATCTTTTCATTTAATTAATCCGTATTCACTCCATGAACCATCGTAAATGGTAGGAGTATATTTAGTATTAATCAAAGAATATGCAAGCGCTAAAACTGAGGCAGTAACACCTGAGCCACAGCTAAAAACTACATTATTATCTTGAGTATTTATAACTTTTTTAAAAATTTGATTTAGATCATCCTTTTTTTTAAAAGTATTATTATTTTTATTAATAATTTGGGTAAATGGTAAACAGCTGGATCCTTTTATAGATCCACTTTTTACATTAGGTCTTAACTCTGGAACTATACCCTTAAATCTTTCGTAACTTCTTGCGTCAACTACTTTAAATTTATTTATTTTTATATTTTTATGAATTTCTATTTTAGATTTTACCATCTTTTTATCTTCAATAGCCTTATAATTACTTTTATTAATAGTTGTCTCATAATTAACAGTAGGCTTTCCCTCTTGTTTCCATTTTTTTAATCCGCCGTCTAACACAGAAACCAGTGATGGATCATGACCAAAATATCTGAAAGTATACCAGCATCTGCAAGAACTTATTAAATCTGAATTATCGTATATAATTATATTATCATTATTTGAAATTCCTAAATCAGAGACTATATCTTCCCACATTTCTAATGAAGGCAGCATATGTGGCAGTTTTGTTTTTGGGTTTGAATTTTTATCTATATCAAAAAAAATTGAATTTTTTATGTGCTCATCAGAATATTCTTTTATTGCGTTTCTATTTTGATTAGGCAAGTGCCAAGTGCTATCAATTATTTTCACTTTGTCTAAATTTTCAATTAACCAATCACTAGTTACTATAGACATTAAAATCTATTTTTTTCTAAATATTTTTGATGGTATTCTTCAGCTTTAGAATAATTTTTTATTTCAGAGACCTTTGTAGTAATTTTTGAGTCAAATTTATCATTAAATTTTTCAATCTTATTTAATGAAATTTTTTTCTGTTCATCGTTGTTAAAAAATATTTCACTTCTATATTGGGTTCCTATATCTGGTCCTTGCCTATTAAGAGTTGTTGGATCATGAAATTCAAAAAAATAATCAAGTATTTGTTCGTAAGATATTTTTTTTGGATCAAATGTTAATTTAACAACTTCTGCATGTTCAGTTTTCCCTGTACATACTTCTTTATAAGTAGCGTTAGACATTTTTCCTCCACAATATCCTACTTCGGTCTCAACAATACCTTCTAATTCACCAAATTTTTTTTCTGGTCCCCAAAAACAACCTAATGCTAAAACAGCTATTTCCATTGATTATTCCTCATTTTTAATTAAAGATAATCTTATGCTTTCCAAAAATCAATTAGGTTTTTTCTACATGTTCATTTCAGTATGTGCTTTCTCTTTAATGGACGTTATTGTTAAGTGGTCCGATGATTATCCGGTTGGGCAAGTTTTATTTTTCAGAGGTTTTTGTGGCATGATACCTATATTGTTTCTCATTCCCAAAGATAGATTTTTAAATTTTTACAAAACTGACAGACCCTTTCTACATTTAAAGAGATGTCTTGCAGGTTTGATAGCACTAATCTCTATATTTGTCGCACTAAGAAATCTTCCATTAGCAACAGTTGTGAGTATTACTTTTGCTGCACCAATATTTACAACAATTTTCTCAATTTTTTTGTTAAATGAAAAAGTTCGTTTATATAGATGGCTGGCAGTTCTTGTGGGATTTTTAGGAGTTATAATTATTTCTGAACCAGGACTTACTTCATTAAATATTTATTACTTATATCCAATAATTTTTTGTTTAGGCTTGTCTTATGTTGCAATAGCAATAAGAAAATTATCTACAACTGAACCTGTATGGTTAATCGGCTTTTTCTTTTCATTTTCAATAATGATTTTGAGTTTTTTAACTTTTTATCAGGGTTGGAAAATGCCAAGCTTAATTGATTTATCTCTATTATCTATGATTGGAGTCCTTGGAGGATTAGCAAATTTATGGCTTACCCAATCATATAAATATTCTGAAGTTAGCCTAGTAACTCCATTAAAATATTTAGCATTAGTATTTGCAATAATATTTGGATATTTTATATGGGATGAAGTTCCAACAATAAAAACACTTATGGGCGCTTTACTAGTAATCACCTCGTCTTTTATAATCTTTAGAAGAGAAATGTATTTAAAAAAGCAAGTTTCAATTACAAGACATGAGTAAACAACCATCTTATTGGAATAATGCAAAGAGATATCTTTCTAAAAAAGATACTATAATGAGGAATTTAATATACAGATACTCCGACGCAAATTTGACGTCGCGAAAAGATATTTTTTTCTCACTATGTAAAAGTATCATTGGTCAACAAATCAGTGTAGCTGCAGCTAATTCTGTTTTTTTAAAATTTAAAAAAAAATGTAATAACAAAATAAGTGCAAAGACTGTCTCTAATTTAACTTTTAGCCAGTTAAAAAATTGTGGCCTAAGCCGTCAAAAAGTTTTAGGAATTAAAAGTTTAGCAAAACAAACAATTAATAAATCTTTTAATCCTAAATTGATAAATAAAATGAATGACGAAGAAGCTATAAATTATTTATCTAATTTAAAACAGATTGGAAGATGGTCAGCAGAGATGATACTACTTTTCACTTATAATAGATCTAATATTTGGCCTATTCAAGATATTGGCCTCCTGAGAGCAATTTCAAAAAATTATAAAAAAAAATACTTACCTCCTGAAAAATTTGTTAATTTACTTAAGAAAAGATATACACCTTATTGTTCTGTAGCAACATGGTATCTATGGAGAAGCATTGATCCTGAGCCTATTCAGTATTAAATCCTTCAACAACTTGCATATGACGTTTTGTTGTATTCTTCGCAATGTCCCAACCAGCCTTATACTCTTTTGAATTTTTACATTCCAAAGCTTTTTGATAACTAGGAAATTCCCAAACGACTGTTCTAATAAAATCTTCACCTTCACATGTTTTGTGATCACCACCTCTTATTAGCGGAACACCACCAAAACTTTTTATAATTGGTGTCACTGTTTCTGCATATCTTTTTAAATTTTCTTGATTTTCAACTTTATAATATAAACTAACCCAATATCCTTTTTTCATATTAATCTAACCATTCTTTATATTTGTTTAAATTCAATTTAATTGTTTCTGGTAAATTCTCTAAATTATATTTTTCAAGTTTTTCTCCACCTCCTATTTTATTTATAGTTTTATCGACTCTTAAATCGTAAATTGCTTGCTTACTTTCCATTATTTTTTTTATATCTTGCACATTAATAGGTTCTAAATCAAATTCTCTGTGATGAAGATACGATTTTAACTTATGCTCTATTTCTTCAGCACTTTTAATATTTGAAAAATGCCAACCACCATTATTTATTATATTTACACTAATAAACTTTTTATCTGAAAATAAAGCATCTATTCTAAAAAAAGGATATTTTCTGTCCTTGATGTTTCGAAGCCATTGAGCATTAACAAAATTTTTTTTTCGGCAAGCTTTCGTGCCTGTCCATTGCATATTTGGTAATTTTAAATTGAATTTGTAGTAAAACATATCCTGTTTAAATAAGATAATCTTCTCTTTAATTTTTTTGATATCAATATTTGACAAATTTGGTATCTCATCAACATCAGAAATTAATATAATATCCTCATCCTTTGCTTCTTTAAGACCTTCTCTAATATAATTTCTTTGACCATTTTCTCTATAAAGTGCGTTCATAATATATTTAGTTGACTTTGTAGCCTCATCATCTTTTTCATGTACTTTCTGAATTTCGAAGGGAGTCTCGTTGTAAATTTTATAAATAATTTTTTTTTTAAATTTTCCAAATTTATTAATATCAAATTTTAAATCACGTTTATCACCTTTGTGGGTGAAGCAGGATTCGATTATTACGAAATAGTCTACATATTTATCTAGATAATTTAGCCTAGTATCTAGGACAATTTCCTCATCAAAATACATGAAACAATCAAAAATTCTCATTCTGAGCAACTGTTTTAATATAATTTTTGAAATAAATCGAAGAATAAATTAAATAATTAGTAAATTATGAAAATAAAAATTATCTTATTATTAATATTAAGTTTTGTAGTATCTAATCAGTCATTTTCAGATGACATTTATAATCAAGGAAAAGATATTTTTTTAAATAGTGGCAACTGTGCAACTTGTCATTCACTTAAAGATGCTGGCTCAGTAGCAAATGTAGGACCAAATTTAAATGAGATTAGACCTGATATTGGAAGAGTTATTAATTCAGTTACGAATGGTATCGGTGTAATGCCATCAATGCTAGGAATTTTATCTGATAAAGAAATAGAAGCAGTCGCATATTATGTTTCGGAGGCATCTATAAATTAATTTCAGATATTGTGATTTTTAATCCAATAATTTGCAATTTCTTCTCTTTTACAAATCCACACTTTGTCCATATTAGTAATATAATCTATAAACCTTTCCAGTGACTTTATCCTACCTGGTTTGCCAATTATTCTGCAATGCAAACCAACTGACATCATTTTAGGATTATCTTTTCCTTCTTCATACAATGCATCAAAACTATCTTTTAAATAATTAAAAAACTGATCACCAGAGTTGAAGCCTTGATTTGTAAGAAATCTCATATCATTATTATCAAGAGTATAAGGTATCATTAGTTGTTTTTTTTTACCTCTTTTTTCCCAATACGGAAGATCATCACTGTATGTGTCACTACAATATAAAAAACCACCATTTTCAATTACAAGGTCCAAAGTATTTGGGCTACATCTTCCAGTATACCATCCAACAGGCTTATGTCCAAAAATTTTATTAATACTCATAATTGCTTTTTGCATATGTTTTTTTTCAACTGTCCTAGAAACATTTTGATAATCAATCCACCTCCAACCATGAGAGGCAATCTCATAGTTTGATTTTTTCATTTCTTTACAAATTTCAAGATTTCTCTCAAAAGCCATACCAACCCCAAATATTGTCAAAGGAAGATTATATTTTTTAAATAATTTATGTATTCTCCAAAAACCAACTCTTGATCCATATTCATAAAGTGATTCCATATTAATATGACGTCCCTTAATCGCTTTAGCATTAATTATCTCAGATAAAAAAATCTCAGAAGATTTGTCACCGTGTAAAATAGAACTCTCTCCACCTTCTTCGTAATTAAGAACAAATTGAACTGCTATTTTTGAATTGTTTGGCCATCTAACTTTTGGAGGATTTGCACCATAGCCTAACATATTTCGTGGATATTTATTTTTCATTTTGAAAGATATATTTTTTCTTTTTTAAATTTATGAATAATTAAGTTGTTTCCTTTGCCTTTTCTATCAATAACCAAAAAATTCATATTTTTCGTTGAAATAAGTGGAAAATGCCAAATTCCTGGGTTTAAATTTATTCCTGTTTGTTTTGGGATTCTAAATGATTCTATTTTTTTTAAATTAGGCCTCTCTCCTTTCGGTGCAACAAACACAAGAAATGAAGTTTCTTTCATAGGTACAAATGCCTGACTCCCTAATGGATGTTTCTCCATCATGTCAACTTTCATTGGAAAACTTCTTTTTTTTGCTGAAAAAATACTTACTATAGTTGAACCTTTTTTTGTAGACGTATTTATTTTTCCGAGATTATCATATCTTTTTGCAAAACCATTGTTGATTTTAAAATATTTTTTTTTACTTGTATCAATAATCTGTCCAAATTTTTTAAAATTTTTTTTACTAACTTTTTTAGGTTTTACAATCAACTTCATTTTACTACTTTACCAAAAGCCCTTATTCTAGAAATACCACCATCAGGAAAAATATTTATTTTTAAACAGTTCACTTTATTTTTTCCATTAGAATTACTTTTAAAAAAGTGTTTTTTATGAGGTTTCAATTTAGTTTTTGTTAAAAAAATCCTCCATTTTTTTGAATTAGAAATAATTTTTTTTAATTTTAGTTTATTTGATATTAGAGCTGATTGAACTGTAAGTGATTCTGGATAATTTCCTTTAAAATGGTGAGTATCAATTTCTAACTTTTTAATAATTCCAGGTTTGCCAAATTTAATAATTATCCAATCAAAATTTTTACCTCTACTTCTTCTTGTTTCCCATCCATCACCCATATTAACCCCAGTTCCGGGACTAAGAACATTTTCAGCTTTACCAAAATGTTCATTATTACAACCAATAATTGTAGATCCGTTTAGTATAGAGCTTAAATTTACATTTTTTCCACTTAGATTTATTTTTTCTAAATCTACTACTCCATTAAGTCTTATTCTTGCAACACCACCATCAGGAAAAATGTTCAACTTAATAAAATTGAAAGTTGAGTGGTTTTTTATTTTAAAATTATGATTTCTATTTGGACCAAGTTTTTTTTTATTTAATATCATTTTCCAGATTGTTTTTTTTGTGGGATACTTTTTTGAGTAACATGCTTGCAACGAGGCTTGAGAAGGTTGGTTTCCTGAAAAATAAGATGTGTCGATGTCTATATTAAATATTTTACCAGGTCTTCCTAATTTTATAATTAAAAAATCATGACCATTCTCCCTCTTTCTTCTTGTTTCCCATCCATCCATCCATTTTCCATGTTTATCATAAACTCCTTCTTTAAAGACTGGTTTTGTTGCGCTTAGAATTCTATTTGCTGCTCCAAAAAATTCATCGGTTTTATAAATAATTTTAGACCCAAATTTTGTTTCAGCTAAATTAACAGTGCTTTTAAATTTATTTTTTTTCATTTTGTAAATAATTCATTTAATCGGAATAGAGCAATTTTTTTAACTTGGCTTTTTGCCTCTTTGAACTCTAATTCTACATCATTATTAATTCTTTGTCTAAAATTATTTAATATTTCAATTTTATCTTTACCTTTCACAGCTATTATAAATGGAAAACCAAATTTTTTTTCATATTCATTATTGAGAGTTTTAAACTCTTCATATTCAGCTTCCGTACAATTTTTGAGATTTGCCAGTGATTGCTCCTTACTTGAATATTGGGTCAAGTTTTTTTCAATAGCTAATTTAGGGTGAGATTTTAAAATATCTAAAATATCATTTTTTTGTGATGCCTCATAAATTTGAAACATTTTATTTATTAAATCATCTTTATCTTTGAATGGTTTATATTCCAAAAGTTTTTCAGCAATCCATTCAGTTTTTTCAAAAATTTCTCCAAACAGGTATACAAATTTGTCTCTATTTAAATTGTTGAGATCATTTTCTAAGCTCATAGTGGACGTTTTTTTAAGTTTTAATATATTAATTATTTGTTTTTGTGTAATATACAATAATCAATATGACCAAATTAACCACCCATGTTCTTGATATTTATTCTGGAAGACCAGGAAAAGGAATAAAAGTAGAATTATTTTATGTAAATGGAAAACAGAGATCAAAGTTGAATTCTGTAATTCTAAATTCTGATGGAAGACCTGAAGGTCCTCTAATTGAAAAAGAAAATTTTAAAAATGGAAAATATGAATTAGTTTTTTATATAGGTGACTATTTTAAAAATATTCTTAAATCTGATACTACTCCTTTTTTAGATGATGTTATTATAAGATTTGGTATTTCAAATAATAATGATCATTATCATGTTCCATTATTGGTATCTCCTTGGAGTTATTCAACTTATAGAGGGAGCTAATGGTTTCCGATACAATTCAATTCATATTAAATAATAAAATTATAAAGATAAAAAATCCCAATCCAAATAAAACTATTTTAAATTATATTCGTAACAATTTAAAAATGATGGGTACTAAAGAAGGTTGTGCAGAGGGAGGTTGTGGCGCTTGTACAATAGTATTAGGTGAACTTAATAAAAATAAAATAGTTTATAAAGCTATAAACGCATGTATAAGTTTTTTACCCATCTTAAATGGAAAACAGCTAATTTTAGTAGAAGATTTAAATAACGGTAATAAACTTCATCCCGTGCAAGAAGCAATGATTAAGTATCATGGTTCTCAATGTGGTTTTTGTACACCAGGTTTCACAATGTCTTTATTTTCTATGCATAAAAACAATCGATCGATTAATAATGAGGTAGTGGACGAGGCATTATCTGGAAATTTATGTAGATGTACCGGATATAGGCCTATAATTGATGCTGCGAAAAGTTTAAATAATAAAAACGATCAAGACCAATTTAAACAAAAACAAAATAAAACTATTAAACTATTAAAAAGGATAAAAAGTATAGATATCGAAATTAATAATAGTGGAAAAAAGTTTTTTGCACCAAAAACAATTACTAATTTAAAAAAAATATTAAATAAATACCCAGACGCGAAAATTTTGAGCGGAGGCACAGATCTATCCCTCGAAGTTACAAAATTCAGAAAAGAGATTAAAACAATTATTTCATTAAATTCTGTCGAAAAGTTAAATTTTATAAAGAAAAATAAAAACTTATTAGAGATAGGTGCCACAACATCACTTTTAGAGTTCCAAAACTTTATTAAAAATTATTTTTTAGATTTTCACGATATATTAAAAAGATATGGGTCTTTACAAATAAGAAATGTAGGCACAATAGCAGGAAATATTGCAACAGCCTCACCTATTGGAGATACACTACCTCTATTATTAACACTTGATGCAAAAATAGTTGTTCAAGGAAAAAATCAAAAAAAGATTTTTTCTTTAAGTGAATTCTTTATCTCTTATAGGAAAACAAAATTGAAGAAAGGTGAATTTATATATTCAATAAAAATTCCTATCAATAAAGATAATATTTTTAAAGCCTATAAAATTTCAAAAAGGTTTGATGATGACATTTCTTCAGTTTGTGGTTCATTTAGTTTTTTAATAAAAAAAAATAAAATCACAAAAGCTGCAATAGCTTATGGTGGTATGTCTGCTATTCCTAAAAGAGCATCAGCAATTGAAAAAAAACTTGTAAATTCAGAGTTTACTGAAAACTCATTTAGTAATGCTGTTGATTTAATAAATAAAGATTTTTCACCATTAGATGACATGCGGGCAAGCAGTGAGTATAGATTGGCCGTAGCTAAAAATTTATTATTGAAAGCTTTCTATGAAATAAAGAATAAACAAACAATAAGAATTAATTAATGAGAAACGAGGAACTATTAAAAGGTCAAAGTATACCGCACGATAGTGCATCAAAGCACGTGTCTGGGTTTGCCCAATACACCGATGATATTGCCGAACCTTCTAATACTTTACATGGAGCAATTGGATGGAGTGAGAAAGCTCATGCCAAGATAAAAAAAATTGATTTGAGCGATGTAGAAAAAAGTGAAGGAGTAATATCGGTTGCAACATTTAAAGATATTCCAGGACGTAATGATGTAGGTCCAGTATTTGATGGGGACCCAATATTTCCCAAAACAAAAGTTGAATATTTTGGTCAACCACTATTTGCAGTGGCGGCAACTACCACAGAATTTGCAAGAAAAGCAGTTTTAAAAGCTAAAATTACTTATTCAGAATTAAAACCTATTATAACCATTCAAGAGGCACTTAAAAAAAATAATCTTCTTTTTAAACCAAGAATTATCAAAAAAGGAAATCCACAAAATAAAATTAATAAGTCTAAAAATAAATTAACTGGCAAATTTAATACAGGTAGCCAAGAACATTTTTATTTGGAGGGACAAGTTTGTTTAGTAATTCCCCAAGAAGACAATAATTTGCAAGTTTTTAGTTCAACGCAACATCCTTCTGAAACACAACAAATTATTGCAAAGATGCTAAAACAAAAAAGTAATTCAATAACTGTTACAGTTAGAAGAATTGGTGGTGGATTTGGTGGCAAAGAAACAAATTTTATGACAGCAGCTATTTGTGCATTGTTATCACATAAAACAAAACAACCAATTAAACTTAGACTTGATAGAGATGATGATATTATATTAACAGGAAAACGGCACGATTTTTATTCTGAGTATGAAGTAGGATTTAATGATAACGGTAAAATCGAAGGATTAAAATTAAAACTTGCATCAAGATGCGGAATGTCTCCTGATCTTTCATATGCGATAAATGAACGAGCATTACTACATTTAGATAATGCGTACTATTTATCAGATTTGGAAGTTAAAAATTATTTGTGTAAAACAAACACATCATCTTCGACAGCATTTAGAGGGTTTGGGGGCAATCAAGGCATGATGGCAATAGAAAATATTATAGATAATATCTCACGATTTTTAAAAAAAGATCCAAGTGATGTTAGAAAAGAAAATTTTTATGGTCAAAATGAAAAAAATATAACTCACTATGGAATGAAAATTAATGATAACGTAATACATGATATTTTTAAAAGTCTGTTAGATAAATCAAATTATAAAAATAGATATAATCAAATTAAAAATTTTAATTTAAAAAATAAATTTAAAAAAAGGGGGATAGCTCTAACTCCAGTTAAATTTGGAATTTCTTTTACAACAATTCATTTAAATCAAGCTGGTGCATTAGTACACATATATACTGATGGAAGTATACACCTCAACCATGGAGGTATTGAAATGGGGCAGGGTACACACACAAAAATAGCCCAACTTGTAGCAAATACATTTGGACTACCATTTGAAAAAGTACAAATATCCTCAACAAATACCTCGAAAGTTCCTAACACATCAGCTAGCGCAGCGTCATCTACAACAGATTTAAACGGAGCAGCAACATTAAATGCAACAGAAAAAATTAAAACAAATCTAAATAATTTTATTAAAAAAAAATATAATATTTTATCTAAAATTGAACCTGTATATAGAAATGAAAATATTTATATCGGTAACAGAACTTTCAATTTTAAAAAAATTATTCAAGAGGCTTATTTAAATAGAATTTCACTATCCTCATCAGGTTTTTACTCGACCCCAAAAATAAACTTTGATAAGCAGAAATTTAAAGGAAGGCCATTTTATTACTTTTGTTACGGTGCAGCTGTAACCGAGGTAACAATTGATACGCTAACTGGAGAAAATAAAGTAGACAGAGTTGATATAATTCATGACGCAGGCAATGCCATTAATCCAGCTCTAGAACTTGGACAGATAGAGGGTGGATTTGTTCAAGGACAAGGATGGCTTACTATGGAGGAAGTGGTTTGGGACAAATCTGGAAAATTAAGAACTTTTTCACCTTCTACTTATAAAATTCCAGCTGTAACAGATACTCCGGATGAATTTAATGTAGAAATTTTTAAAAGAGGTTCCAATGTTGAAAATGTCGTAAATAAACAAAAAACTACAGGAGAACCTCCATTGATGCTTGCTATGAGTGTTTTCTTTGCAATTAAAGATGCAATAGCATCTATTTCAAATTACAAAAAAACTCCTGAACTTGATGCACCCGCAACTCCTGAAAAAATATTAATGAGTATAAACAAATTAAAAAGAAAAATTAAATCTAATGGAAAATAAATCAAAATTTATGTTAAGAGCTATAGAGCTATCAATTCGTAGCGCAAAAGCAAATGGAGGACCTTTTGGCTGCGTAATTGTAAAAAATAATAAAATTATTGCTGAAGGCTTTAATCAAGTAACATCTAATAATGATCCAACTGCCCATGCAGAGATTGTAGCTATAAGAAATGCATGTCAAAATGAAAATAATTTCTTCCTAAAAGAATGTGATCTTTATTCTACATGCGAACCATGTCCAATGTGTCTTTCTGCAATTTACTGGGCACATATTGAAAATATTTATTACGCAAACACTAGATTGGATGCAAAGAATATTGATTTTGATGATTCTTTCATTTACTCAGAAATGAATAAAAAAATAAATTCTAGAAAAATAAAAATGTATCAAATACATCGAGATGAAGCTTTGGAAGCATTTAAAATTTGGGATAAGAAAGAAGATAAAATTAAATATTAAATGGATATTTTAACTTATACAATAAAGTGGTCTGAGGTTATTTTAAGATGGGCGCACGTACTGTTCGCTATTCTATGGGTAGGTAATAGTTTTTTATTTAATTATTTAGACAATAAATTAAATAAAAAAATCACTAGCAAAGACATCGATGGTGAAGGTTATTTGATGCATTCAGGTTTTTTTTACAAGCTCTCAAGACTTAAAACATCTCCTGATAGTATTTATCTCAAACAACTGGTGATATTTAAGTGGCAAAGTTACCTAACATTTGTAACTGGAATTTTACTCCTTTTTGTAATTTATTATTACAACGCAGGTGTTTTAATGGTTGATAAAAGGGTCCTAATTATTTCACCAACCTCAGCTATTTTATATTCGGTTCTTTCCCTGGTAATTTCTTGGTTTATATATGATTTTTTATGCAAATCTGATTTAATTAAAAATGAGTTCTTATTTCTTACCACAATGTTAATTTTGTTAACCGTCTTAACTTTTGGCTTAACAAAAATATTCGGTCCAAAGTTTGCAATCTTAAGCGTAGGATTAATAATTGGCTCAAATATGTTTGCAAACGTTTTTACAGTCATAATTCCTAACCAAATGAATATTATTAATAGCAGCAAAAGATCTAAAAAATTTGATATGAGTCTCTCTCTAGCAGCAAAACAAAGATCAATACATAATAATTATTCTACATTTTTAGTATTATTTATAATGTTGTCAGGTCACTCTAGTTTTTTAGTTTATCATAAATATAATTGGGCAATATTTGTATTAATTGGAATAATTTCAGTTTTAGCAAGACATTATTTTAACCTGAGAGGTAGAAACATTCACAGGTTGCATTATTTAGTAGCATCAATAGTTGCTTTGATAATTCTAGCGGCTATAATTTTTATTTTCAAAAATTAGTCTTATTTAAATGTCAGAAAAATTAATTGTTAATTGGGAAGAGTATTACAAAACGGTCGAAAAATTAGCTATTCAGGTTGATGAAAGTACATTTAAACCAACTATATTGATTGGCATTATGAGAGGAGCCGCGCCAATGATAGATGTGTTAAGTAGAATTTTCAAATTAAAATGTGCATATCTAGCTGTAGAATCTTATAGTGGCAAAGGTATTGAAGATGAGCAAGGAGATATAGTTTTTTCAAGAGAAATGAGTTCTATTGCACCAAATATGGGAGGAAGAATTTTACTTTGTGATGATTTATCCGACACAGGAATTACTTTTAACAAGAGTATAGATTGGCTTAAACAATATGGTCCTATAAAAGGCAAAATTGATGAAATCAAAACAGCTACACTTTGGAAGAAAAAGAAATCTACTTTTAAACCTGATTTTTGTGCTGTCAAATTAGATACAGATCCATGGATCGTACAACCTTTTGAGATCTATGAGGAAATTAGAATAGAAGATATAAAGAAAAAACATCATAAATAAAAAAAGGCGATCTTCAAAGATCGCCTTTAATTTTAAATTAAATTTATTTCTACAATTTATATAGCAAAACTTATTACACTTGCTATTGCTATTACCCAAATTGCAGGACTTGTATCAAACTTACCTGTTACAAGTTTTACTGCAGCATATGAAATAAATGCCAATGCAATTCCATGTGATATAGAATATGTAAACGGCATTGCTATCATAGCAAGAACAGCAGGACCTGATTCAGATATATCGTCCCACTCTATGTCAGTTATATTTCTAACGAAAAGAGTTGCGATATATATTAGTGCGGCTCCATCTATTTCTTTAGGTAAACTAGTAGCAAGTGGACTGAAGAACAAACATAAAAGAAATAGTATACCTATTACTAATGATGTCATTCCTGTTCTACCACCTGCTTTAACTCCTGCAGCTGACTCAACATAAGTAGTTACAGTAGAAGTACCCATCATTGCACCAGCAACTGTTGATACACTGTCCGACAACATTGCTTTATCAATGTCTTGTATTTTACCATCTTTATCAATTTTTCCAGAAACATTAGCAACACTTGTAAGTGTTCCAGCAGTATCAAAAAAGTCGATAAAGAATAAAGTAAATATTACTGTTACCATTGAAGCTGATAATGCAGCACCTAAATCAAACTTAAAGAGATAAGTCATTGATGGTGGTGGTGAAACTACACCATAAAAATCTCCTAAGCCTGTTATCCAAGCTATTGCACTAAATCCTACAATTCCAATAATTATGTTTCCTTTGATACCTTTTTGTTCCATTACAATCATTGAAACAAAAGCTCCAGCACCAAGTAATAGAAGTGGGTTGGAAAGATCTCCAAGGCCAACCAAAGTTGCAGGATTATCTGAAGTTAATCCCATAATTTGGAAACCAATTATAGCTAAGAATAATCCAATCCCGGCTCCAATACCAAGTTTTAAACTTTTTGGAATTGAGTTAATTAACCAAGCCCTTATTGGTGTAAGTGAAATTATTAAGAA
Organism: uncultured Pelagibacteraceae bacterium; assembly: GCA_902629075.1. GTDB lineage: Bacteria > Pseudomonadota > Alphaproteobacteria > Pelagibacterales > Pelagibacteraceae > Pelagibacter. Next base: position 160,936 of record CACOPK010000001.1, read on the forward strand.
CACTATACCAGCAACTAATACAGCGCCTAAAGCTTCTTCAGGCGTATATTGCATTCCAAGACAAACACCGTAAGCAATAAATGCATTTATTCCCATACCAGGTGCAAGACCAACAGGCCAAGTTTTTGCATAAAAGGCGCAAATGAAACAAGCAAGTGCCGTCGCACACGCAGTGGCAGTAAATACTCCACCTCTGTCAAAGCCCCCCTCAGACAAAATAAGCGGGTTCAAAAACATTATGTATGCCATTGTCAAAAAAGTTGACACACCGGCAACAACCTCTGTTTTAAAATCCGTCTTATGTTTTTTATAATTAAAGTAGTTATCTAACATTAGACCTCCATTATTTGCTGAAACAGTAATTGATTCGTTTTAAAAAATCCTAATAAAATCGACCTTTTAAGATCAAAATGTGGTTAATGAAGAGATATTTACAACTAATAATTTAATTTTATTTATGACACAATTTATTGTTATTAAACAGGCATGAAACTTAAATTTATAAAACTTTTGCTGTTAATTTTTATAACAGCATCTGGATGCCAAACTATCAAAGAGAAATCCGATGAAGTAGTTGAAAAAGAAAATGAGAAATTTGGATTGTTTGTAGGAAAACCTGTTAGTGAACTTAGGATGGAAATTGGTGCACCATCTTCAGATTTCATAAGTGAAAATGGTAATGAGATTTTAGTATATAAAACAAAAAAGTATGGAATTCCCTGTGAAAGAAAATTTGAAATTAATTCAAACGGAACAATTGTAAAATTTTCCTCGAGCGGATGTATCTAATTTCAAAAAAACCAATTTGAGCTAATTTAGTCAAATATACCTTATTTACTTAAATAATTTTAATTCATTTTAATTTACATTAATATGTGTTTTGTTAGGGTCCTTTTAAGTAAATGTAAAGTAAATGGAGGATATATGGCAAAGAAAAAAGTTACATCTTTAGGAGCTGCTGATAGAAAGCTGCCTCTCAATCAGTCAATACCACTAGGTATTCAGCATGTGTTTGCGATGTTTGCTGGGAATATAACAGTTCCACTAATTGTTGCTGGTGTTTTTGGAGTGACTACTGGAGAAAAGATTTTTTTAATTCAAATGGCATTGTTTGCTGCTGGTGTGGCGACAATTATACAAACAGTTGGTTATAAAGATATTGGTTCAAGACTACCGATAATACAAGGTACAAGTTTCGCTTTCATTCCAATAATGTTACCTTTCAAAGCATTTGGTTTGGGAGCAATATTTACAGCTGCATTTATAGGAGGAATTTTTCAAATATGGATTGGAAAAATGTTAAAACCGATTCGTCATATGTTTCCTCCATTAGTAACTGGAATAGTCGTGTTAATGATTGGAATTAGTCTTCTTAAAGTTGGATTTAAATACGCTGGTGGTGGAGTATGGTTGATGAACAACAAACCAGAAATTTTTGCGAACTGGCATCATTTAACAATAGCAGGTACAGTTTTAATAGTTGCACTTTTAACAAATCTTAAGGGAAAAGGGATGGTATCCGCAGCATCAATTTTAATTGGAATAGTTGCAGGCTTCATAGTTGCAGCTATGCTTGGAGAAGTTAGATGGGAAAAAATTGCAGCTGCTGACTGGTTTGCTATCCCAATGCCTATGCAATACGGAATAGATTTTGTATGGGGTGCTGTAATATTAATGCTATTTATGTCTATAGTTACAACAATAGAAACTATTGGAGACATCAGTGCTACAACAATGGGTGGAGCAAATAGAGAAGCTACTAATAAAGAACTTTCCGGTGGAATAATGGCTGATGGAGTTGGAACAGCTTTTGCATCAATTTTTAATGCTATGCCGAATACTTCTTATTCACAAAATGCTGGTTTAGTTGCATTCACTGGAGTAATTAGTAGACACGTTGGTACAGTTGCTGGTGTTATTTTAATTTTGTTAGGGTTGTTTCCAAAGCTTGGTGGAATTATTGCGGCAATGCCAGACTCAGTAATAGGCGGTGCAGCTATAATTATGTTCGGATTAATTGCTGGCGCAGGAATTAAATTAATTTCAAAATCAGAAATGAGCCAAAGAAATATTTTAATTTTAGCATTATCTTTATCCTTTGGAATAGGACTATATGCATTTCCTGAGTTTGTTGCGCATGTACCAGATTTAGGAATTAAATTAGGATTATTGCTTACAACAGGTTTAATACCTGCTGGATTATTAGCATTTATTCTAAATGCTACTTTACCAAATAAATAAATTATTTTAAACTTGTGGGGAGAAATCCCCACAAGCAAGGTTTAATACTTATTTAATTTCAATAAGTCTTTTTTTCCTATGATCAGGCAAAATTCTTTCACATGCTACTGTCAAAAGACCATCTTTTAACTCTGCACCGTTTACTTTCACATCATCTGCAATTGTGAATGATCTAGCAAATTGTCTTTGTGAAATACCTCTGTGAATTACCTCACCATCATCATTTTTGTTTTCGGACTTATTAACCTGTTTAGTTCTTACGGTTAATAAATTATCCTCAAACTCAACCTCAACATCATCTTTGTTAAAACCAGCAAGAGCAACTTCTATTGCATAGTTGTCCTTACCTGTTTTTCTTATGTTGTATGGTGGATAATTTGACTGCATAGTCAAACTTCCATTGCCCAACATGCTTTCAAATTGGTCAAACATATCGTCGAAACCAATCGAAAACGGTCTTAATGAGTTGAATATAGATAGATCCTTACTTGTCATATATATCCTCCTTTTTAAGCAAGTTTAATTTTGCAAGTCCCATCAGGCGACTTACAAGGATTTATATAGGAATAAATTTTAGATTTTCAAGCAGGTTAAATTATATTTTGTCAGAAATTTTTAATGCAAACGCGTAGTCTAATGCAACTTCTTCGATAGCACTATCTCTTCCTGTTTTTCCACCGTGACCTGCGTTCATTTCTGTTTTCAATAAAAGTAAATTATTATCAGTTTTGTAATCTCTTAGTTTGGCTGTGAATTTTGCAGGCTCATCAAACAAAACTCTATTATCACTTAAACTAGTTGTAATAAAAATATGAGGGTAATCCATTTTCTTAATATTATTATATGGCGCATAAGAATAAATGTAATCAAAATGTTCTTTATTATCTTTTGCGTTTCCAAATTCATCAAATTCACCCACTGTTAATGGTAATGAATGATCAAGGTTTGTAGTCAATGAATCAACAAAAGGAACTGCCATTATCATTCCTAAAAATAATTCTGGGGCTTCATTTACTACAGCACCCATTAACAATCCGCCAGCAGATCCTCCCATTCCAATTATTTTTCCTTTTGAAGTATATTTTTTATCAATTAAATGATTTGCAGCAGCAATATAATCTTTAAATGTATTTTTCTTGTTTAATAATTTACCTTCTTTCCACCACTTCATGCCTCTTTCCATTCCACCTCTAATATGAGCTGTTACCCAAATTATATCTCTATCAATTAAACTTAGTCTTGTTGATGAAAATCCAGGCGACATTGAATTACCATAAGATCCATAACCATATAAAAGTATGTTTGCTCTTCCATCAATTTTAGTTTTTTTGTGTCTTGTAATAGTTAAAGGAACTAATCTTCCATCATGGGAAGTACACTCCAATCTTTCTACAATGTAATCATCTGGATTATGACCCGATGGAATTTCTTGTTCTTTAACTAGTTTTTTATCTTTTGTTTTTAAATTATATAAATATGTTTTGCCTGGAGTTTTGGGAGAAGAATATGATAAATACACTTCATCTGTATTTTTATCCCTTTGTTTTAATGATATGCCAGGAACTATAACTTTTTCATCTACAAAGTTTAGATCATTTTCTTCACCAGTTTTAGGATTTCTTATAATTAACTTACCTAAAGCATCTGAAGTTTCAGATCTTATTATCCAATCATTTAAAAATACAAGTCCACCAATTAAAACCTCTTCCTTTGCTGGAATAAATGATTTCCAATTTTGATTATTAAGATCATCGCAATAATCAATTTTAAAATCCTCAGCTTGTTCATTTGTGTGCAAATAAAACATTCCATCCCAAGAATTAATAGAATAAATGACACCTCTTTTTCTCTCTTTTATTAATTTTGGTTTTGGATTTTCCTCGTCTTTTAAAAAATAATATTGTTCTGATGTATTGTGATCTGAAGTTGATATAAAATAATATTTCTCATCTGAACTTATGCCAATTCCACAAGTAAAAGCCTCACTTTTTTCTTCAAAGATTAATTGATCATCTTGAGTTGAAGTTCCCAATTTATGCCTAAATATTTTTCTTGGTCTATGATGCTCATCCAATTTTGAATAATAAATATATTTGTCATCTAAGCTAAAAGTAATACTGCCACTGGTTTCCTCAATTTTTTCTGTAATCAATTCATTGGTTTCAATGTCTCTTATATAAATAGTATAATATTCAGATCCTTTTAAATCTAAAGAGTAACCAAGATATTTATCATTATAACTTACCTCTATGTCACCTACACCAAAATAATCAGTTTTTAATTTTTCTTTCTCATTATCACCATTCCAAATTTCTTCTACTTTATCTGATCCAATTTTTTTTCTAAGTTTTATAGAGTAATTTCCTTTTGTGGTAGTTTTAGTCCAATATTCATAGACCGTGTCCTTGAAGGGCAAAGACTCGTCATCTAGCTTAATTCTACCTTTGATCTCGTCAAATAATTTTTTTTGAATATCTTTTGTGTCTTTTAAATGGTGCTCTGTATAAGCGTTTTCTTCTTCGAGGTATTTTCTTACATCTGGTAAAAGTTTTGAGCTATCCCTTAAGACCTCTAAAATATTATTTTGATGAATCCAGCTATAGTTATCCTCCCAATTAATATTGTGACAAGATTTTAATTCAGGTTTTTTTGATAACTGTGGTATTTTCATAATAGATGAATGTTATAATTTTTACTTTAATTGCTTTCGTAATTATTTATTTATTATTAAGGCTTATTGCAAGGGCTTCAGCAAAAAAAATATCAAAAGCATTTAGAATTTTAATTTTTTTAGGATCATTACTTCTTGCTATTTTATTAGCTTTTGGTGGGAGATTTTTATTTTCATTACCATTAATTCTATTAAGCCTCGGAATAATAAAATTGAAAGGACTTACTCTTTATCAACTAATTGGCTTATTTAGACTTATACAGTATTTAAGATCATCAAATAGATTTTCGTTTAATCAAACTTCCAGCATGAATAATTCAACTCTTAATATTGATGAAGCCTATAAAATATTAAATTTAGATAGAAGTAAAAAAATTACCAAGGATGATGTTAAAAAAGCCCATGCCAAAATCCAAAAAAAAATCCATCCAGATATTTCACCGGAAACTACTAGATTATCTAGTTTAGTTAATGAAGCAAAAGAGATTGTTTTAAAAGATATTACCTAATCAATTTTTTAAACTTATTAAAAATTTTTTTTGAACTAATTTTATTTTTTCCAAGAGTATTGTGTGTAACATTTTTTTCTCCATCAGGAATAATAGGGTGCATAAATTTACTATAACTTCCATACATTAATGGAGTGTCTGTCATTAACACAATTGTATTAATTCCTAGAGCAGAAGACAAATGACTAAAACTAGAGTCGTTACAAACCGCAATGTCACAATTACTTATAAGTGGCAATATACTGTTGATTGCTAAATTATCTAATCTTTGACATTTTTTTTTGTGTTTTGATTTTAAAATTTCTTTTAATATTTTTTGTTCTTCTGAGCTTTTACCAGTGGCTAAAAAAAACTTAGATTTATATTTTTTTGAAACCAACTCAATAAACTCAATAAACTTTTTTGCTGGAACTCGTTTAGTTGGACCTGATCCACCAATTCCTAAAAGGATATTTTTTTCTTTTGGTTTAATTTTAAATTTTTTTCTAGCTGAAAAAATCTGTTTTTTTCCAATATTTATTTTAGGATTTGGTTTTACTAAAATATTTAATTCTTTTTTAATAAATTTTTGTGCAGTTTTGATAATATGCTGATTTTTTTTTTTGAAAACAGGATATTGATAAACATTTTGAATACCTGCGATTTTAGCAATTAAATTAAATCTAGCTGATGAATTAAAAATGAAAATACTATCAAATTTATATTTTCTTAATTTATTAGCTAACTTAAAAAAACCAATAATCCCGTCATGCTCTAAATTTTTATTGTTTCGCAATAATGGAATTATTTGGTCAATATATTTTGTGTTTTGAAGATATTCATTTGCTTTAGAACTTTCTTTAACTAATAAACTTACAGGTGATTTAAACTTTTTGGATACAGCCTCGATGAATGGTAAAAAAATTACCATATCACCAATTCCCATTCTGTTTTGAACTGCTAAAATTTTCATTCTAATTTTATAATCTTTACTAAAACTAATTTTAATATAAATTTTATTTATGAGTAAAATTAATGGTATTTATGCGGCGGGGCTATCAGTATTAGATGAGAATTTGGCTCTAGATGTAAAAAAAACAATTAAACACGCTGAAAACTTAATAGACAATGGTTGTCATGGGGTAGCTATTTTTGGTAGCACCGGCCAAGCTCAACTCTTATCTGTCTCAGAAAAAATTAGTTTATTGAATGAACTATCAAAGAGTAAATACAAAGATACTTATTTGATTGGGACAGGTTTAAATTCTCTTAATGAAACAATTAATTTAATTTCAATTTCTAAGTCTTTAGGTTTTAAAAGTTTTCTAATTATGCCACCAGCTTATTACAAGTATGGTGATGATGAAGCATTCAATTATTATTCAAGAATAATAAATACTCATCAAGATATTCAAATTGTTTTATATAATTTTGAAAAATTATGTGGCTATAAATTTAGTTCTGAATGTGTACAAAAACTTGTTGGAAAATTTCCAAAACAAATAGTTGGTGTCAAAGATAGTTCTTACAATTTATTTGAAACATTAAAAATTGATAATTTTTCAATTTTGCCTGGTTCTGAATCTAAATTATTGAAAGGTTTAAAATTGGGCTGCTCAGGCATTATAACGGCCACTTGTAATGTTACCAGTAAACTTGCTAGAAAAGTTTTTGACGATTTTAATAATAACAAAGAGCAAACTGAAAATGAAAAACTATGTAAGGTAAGAGCAGTATTTGATCAATTTAATTTAGTATCGGCTCTCCACACTCTAATTGGAACAAAAGAAAGTGAATACAATAACATTTTACCCCCTATAAGTATTTTAAATAAAGAAAAAAAAGAAAAACTTATTCTTGAATTAAACTCATTAAATTTTAAAATTTAGTTTTATGAAATTAATTGAATTTTTAAATAATCTAATTAAAGATGATGGTTTCTTGTTAATTGATGCCAACAAGAACAAACATTTAATTGGTAAACCTACTAAAGAAAATCCTATAACTCTGAAAATTTTAGATAAAAGTTTACACACAAAACTCCTACTTTTACCAGATTTATATTTTGGTGAAGCTTATACAAATGGATCTATAATAATAGAAAATGGAACACTTACAGAATTTTTAGATATAGCCCTAAGAAATATTGGTAGAAATGAAACAAATTCCTTTAATGCAGCTATTAATAAACTAAGAGGAACTTATAGATTTTTAACAAACTTTAATTTGAAAAAAAAATCTAAATCTAACGTAGCTCATCATTATGATATTTCAGAAAAATTATATGATTTATTTTTAGATAAAAAAAGACAGTACTCTTGTGCATATTTTAAAAATGAAACTGATAGCTTAGAAGAAGCCCAAAAAAATAAAATCGACCATATAATAAAAAAATTAAATTTAAAACCAAATCAAAAAGTTTTAGACATAGGTTCTGGTTGGGGATCTCTTGCAATAGAAATAGCTAAAAAATCTCAATGTGAAGTACTTGGAGTTACTTTATCTGAAAACCAATATAAGCATAGTGTTGAAAAAGCAAAGGCGAGTGGACTTGAAAACCAAGTCCGTTTTAGTCTAACAGACTATAGAGATTTAAATGAAAAGTTTGATAGAATTGTAAGCGTTGGAATGTTTGAGCATGTCGGAAGAAAATTTTATAACACATACTTTAATTCAGTTTCGAAATTATTAAACGAGGATGGAGTGGCTTTAATACATACTATAGGTTCGGTAAATCCACCGAGGGATCCACATCCTTGGATAACTAAATATATCTTTCCAGGTGGATACACACCAAGTCTAAGCGAGGTTGCAAAACCTATTGAAAAATCAGGTTTAATAATGTCAGATCTGGAAGTTTGGAGAATGCATTATTCTCATACATTAAGACATTGGAAGGAAAGATTTTTAGGCAAAAGAGAAAAAGTATTAGAAATGTTTGATGAAAAATTCTTAAGAATGTGGGAATTTTATCTCGCTGGTTGTGAAATGGCATTCAAATGGGGTGATCAGGTTGTATTTCAAATGCAACTAATAAAAAAACATTCGGCAGCTCCTAATACTAGAGACTATATTTATTCATAATTTGTTGGTAGTAAAACAACTATTCGATGAAAAAAAAGAAAAAAATAAAAAAAAAATTTTCAAAAAAAAATAATAAAAAAAAAATAATTAAAAAATCCCGAAATTCTAATAAGAAAAGAAAAATATTAAATAGAAAACCAAAAGTAAAAAAAAAAAGAAAAAATTTAAAAAAAATAAACAATAAAAAAAAATTCCTCCCAATCAAAAAATTGAAAAATACGAAAGAATCTTTAATTCTTAAAATAGCTAGAATTCAGAATAGACTTACAACTTTTCCTAAAATTAAATTTTCTTTTTTTTCAACCCTTGATAAAAAAATTCAAAGTTTTTTTTCAGGAATAGAAAAAAAGATTATCTCTTATAAAGCTTTAAGAGAGGAGGAAAAACAAAAAAATATTATCCAAATATTAGAAAAAGAAGAGAAAGAGAAACAATCAAGAATAAGAAAAGAGGAAGAAGAAAACTTAAGAGCCTTAAAGCTAAAAGAAAAACAGCTTAAAGATGAACAAAGATTGGAAAAAGAAAGAGCAAGAGACTTAAAATTATTTCTAAGAAAAGAACAAGCTCTTATACGAAAAGAACAAGCTGAAAGACAAAAAAGATTTCTTCAAGAAATAAGACTAGAAAAACAAATTGAGAAATTCAGAATTAGAGAAATTAAGGAGCTTGAAAAGCTCGAAAAAATCTCACTGCAGGAACAAAGAGAAGACTACGAGGGTCTTCAAGATAGAATTGCAAAACTTAAAGAAAAATATCAGCAAATACGAGACCAAAAAATTAGAGAAAGAGTAGAAGCACTCGGTGTTGAAATTCAAGATGGTGATAATCGAGAAATATTATTAGAAAAAGAAAAACAATACAATCTAGATAGACAAAAAATAGAATTTGCACTGGAAAGTTTTTATAGAAGTGCAAATAGTTTAGTTTTTCAATTAAATAAACGATATATCACAAGACATATGTCGATTTTTAGATGTATAGACAAAAGGTTTGAAAGTGGTGAAATTTTTATTAAATGGGATGAAAGCCAAGATGACGAGTGGTTAATATTAATTTACATAAAAGATAATTCTCCAAATCAAGGAATTGTTATTGAAGATAAAACGAATCCTGAAAAAAATATTTCTAATGAATTTCAGTCAAATGAAATATTCAAAGCATCTGATATGATGGTTGACTCTCTTACTCAATTGATAGCAAGGATGAGATCTAACAAAGATACCTAAATTTCCTCAATATTTAAAATTTTTTCAAGTTTAGGAATTATATTGCTACTTTTTGATAAAGGATAGATTTTTTTAGTTAGTATTAAATTATCCAATGCTTTTTGATATTCTTTCTGATCGATATAAATTTGAGCTCTACCAGATAAAGCACCAAAATGACGAGGCTCTAAATTTAGTGTTTTTTCTATATCTGTTAAGGATAAATCATACTCATTCATTAAAAAAAGTACTGTAGCTCTTTTATTCCAAGCTTCAGACCAATTTGGATCTTCAAATATAATGTTAGAAAAAATTTTATATGCATACCTATGTTGACCATTTTCCATAAGTTCAGTTCCTAACTCTAACTTATTAGTTAAAAATTGATTATTTGGATGTAAATTCCATAAAGTCCAAATATTTTTTTCTATACCAATTGCTTCATCTAAATTTTTAGATTTTTTTAAATCTGAAAAATATTTTTCTAACTTATTTTTATGATAAATCTCCGAAGCATTTGTAAAAACAAAGCAAGAAGAATATATCAAATTTATGTATAAAATAATTTTAATAATATTTTTTATCATTTAATTTTTTTTCAACTTTTGAATTTGATCCCAAGCACTATTTATTGCTCTCATTTTATTTTTACTTTCCTCAATAACCTCTTTAGGAACACCTTTACTTAATAATAAATCAGGATGATGCTGCTTACTTAAATCAAGATATCTTTTTCTAATTATTTGCAAATCATCATCAGGTTTACTCTCCAAAACTATATAGGGATTTAATTTGTCTGATCCTTTTCTACTTTCTTTAATACTTTGGTATTGTGTCTCACTTAAACCAAAAATTTTTGAAATATTTTCAATCATTATAAGTTCAGATGAACTTACCTCACCATCAGACTCTGCTATATAAAACAATATATTTATTACTTCTTCCAATATATTTATATTGCCACTATAGAATTGAGCAATTTGTTGAGCATAAGGCTCATATCCAGCGCTTTCCTTTTTTGCTTGGTTAAATATTTTTCCAACTTGATCTAATTCATTATCTGGTATTTTTAATTTATCTTTTACTGCAATCAATTCCTCTTTACTTACCTGACCATCCGCTTTACTAAGTTTTGCAGATAGAACAATTAATGATAAAGCAAACATTTGCTGACTTTGTGCAGGATTAGAAAAACTTGCACCAGCTCTTGCTCTTGAAATTTTTCCACCTAAAAGCGAACCTAATAGCATCCCAAAAGGTCCACCAAGTGAAAAACCAATCATTCCTCCTATTAAACTTCCCCAGATAGACATAAATCAATTTTTCAATATAATTAAAATATTAAATGATAACAACTTTTTTAACATTAACTTTAATATTTATAATTTACTTGTGGATTGTTTCTTGGATAAATTATTATAACAAACTTGATGATAGATTGGGTAATTCTACTTGGAGATGGAGTTATGATTATCCAGTGCTTGGAAAAAGAGACATTTCAGTGTTAGATGATAAAAAATTTGTGGTCCTAAGAAGGAAAAAAAATAAAATAATTACTTATATGTATTTAGTTGTTTTCCTTGGATTTTTAGTTTTAATGTCTTTTGTCAGTCAAATTCTATTGATTATTCAAAGTTAACTTTTAAGTTGCTTTCTATTCTTTAGATATAAAAAAAAAGCAACAATTTCATATATTAGAGAAAAAATATGATAAATAATAGGAATCGATAATATTTTACCAAGAAGTTTAAATTTCGGCATTTTATTCCACAATACAATGAATGCTTTTGCTCCAGAGTAAATTTTACCATCAGATTCTACATGCAATCTTCTCAAGAGATCTTTATTTGTTTTTTGGGTATCTCTTTCAGCATCTTTATTATTGGTTATATCTACCCATTCTAACTGTTTTATGCCCTGTTTTTTATAGACATTAATTTCAGATCTACAAATAGAGCAAGAATTATTGAAAAATATCTTCATAGATTAGCTATATACCCATTTTAATTAAAATTTATATAAGCAAAAACGCCTAATTGAAAAATTTCAACAGTTCCCTAAATTAGACATATGTCTAAAATTTTAAAAAACTCTGAATTAGATATTTCTACAGCAAGTAGCATTGTTTCGGAAACACTTAATAAGTGTGACGATGGCGAATTATATTTAGAGGACTCAAAATCAGAGTCAATTATTCTAGACGATAATAAAATTAAATCATCTTCTTATAAATCTGATTTAGGATATGGATTGAGAGCAATTACTGGAGAAGTAGTTGCTTATTCTCATTCAAGTGATTTATCAAAAAAATCTTTAAATGAATCTAGCAAGAATCTTAAATCAACTCTATCTACTTCAAATGGAACTTATAATTTTGAAATAAAAAAAACAAATAAAAAATATTATTCAGAGCAAGATCCAATTGAGGAAAAAAATTTTAAGTCAAAAATAGAAGTATTAAACCAGGTAAACGATTACGTAAGAAATAAAAATAGTTCAGTTAGACAAGTAACAGCTACTTTATTGGGTGAACATAGATCAATAGAAATACTTAGAAGTGGTGGAGAACTTTTGTCTGATGATAGGCCTCTTGTGAGATTTAATGTTTCAATAATGCTTGAAAAAAACGGTAGAAAAGAATCTGCGGTTTATGGCATAGGCGGTAGACAAAATTACGATGCATATTTAAATGAAAAAAATTGGAAAGATGTTTGTGATGAAGCGCTTAGGATCGCAGATGTAAACCTAAATAGTAAACCAGCGCCTGCGGGAGAGATGCAAGTAGTTTTAGGACCTGGTTGGCCAGCAATTTTAATTCACGAAGCAATTGGACATGGATTAGAAGGAGATTTTAATCGAAAAAAAACTTCAGCCTTTCATGATTTAGTTGGTCGAAAAGTTGCAAGTGAAGGTGTTACAATAATAGATGACGGTACATTAGAAAACAAAAGAGGCAGCTTAACTATTGATGATGAAGGAACTCCTACAGAAAAAACTATTTTAATAGAAAATGGAATATTAAAAAACTTTATGCAAGACAGATTAAATGCAAGGTTAATGAATACAAGATCAACAGGAAATGGAAGAAGAGAAAGCTACAAGCACGTTGTTATGCCAAGAATGAGGAATACAATAATGTTAAATGGAAATCACTCACAAGAGGAAATGATTAAATCAGTTAAAAAAGGAATATTCGCTGTCAGTTTTGGTGGAGGACAAGTAGATATTACCTCTGGTAAATTTGTTTTTAACTGTACAGAAGCTTATGAAATTATAAATGGAAAAGTATGTTCACCGATTAAAGGTGCAACTTTAATTGGTGATGGTCCATCAGCTCTCAAAGAAGTTTCAATGGTAGGAAATGATATGATGTTAGATCCAGGAATTGGAACCTGTGGAAAAGCCGGTCAAGGTGTACCCGTTGGAGTTGGCCAACCATCATTATTGATTAATAAAATGACTGTTGGTGGCACTCAACTATAAAATGTTGGTATATAGTAATAAATTAAGTGAAATCGTTGATAATTGTATTTCTAATGCCAAAAAAAAAGGCGCAACCGATGTTGAGGTTGGAATTGTAAAAAGTACTGCTGAAACAGTTAGTTTTAGAAATAAAAAATTAGATGAATCTGATAGATCTGAAAATATTGAGTTATCATTAACTGCATATATTAATAAAAAAAAAAATTCAGTTTTATCATCTAATTTAAAAACTGATAATTTAGAAAAGCTAATTGAAAGATGTGTAGAAGCAGCAAAAATAACACCCGAAGATGAATTCAATTCTCTTCCTGATGAAGAGTTATTTTTTAAAAATTCTGATGAATTAGATTTATTTGACGAAACCCATTTAGAAAATAATCAAAAAATTGATTACCTTCAAGAAGCAGAGGAAGTAGCTTTTAAAAATAAAGAGATTATAAATACCAATGGTTCATCATTTAGCGAAAGTAAAACAGAGGTAGTCCTTGGTAATAGTAAAGGTTTCAAAAACGGATATAATACTTCAAACTTTACTGCCTATTGCGAAGTAGTTTCAAAAAATAATGGAAGCATGGAAAGAGATTATGAGTACACTTCAAAACGTCATTTTGAAGATTTACTAAAACCCTCAGAACTAGGATCAAATGCAGCAAAGTTTGCAATAAGAAAGCTTAAACCTCAAAAAATTAATAGTGGAAAATTTGATATAATTTTTGATAAGAGAATTTCGAAAAGTTTCTTAAATTATTTTAGTAGCGCAATTACTGGCTCATCAATTTACAGAGGGACATCTTTCCTTAAAGATAAAATTAATAAAAAAATATTTTCAGATAACATAAATATAGTTGATAGAGCAGATATCAAAAGAGGAAATGGATCAAAATATTTTGACAATGAAGGAGTTAAAATACAAAATCTTTCTTTAATTAATAAAGGTGTATTAAATGATTACTTGATAGACACATATTATGGAAAAAAACTCAATATAGCTTCTAATGGAAGAAGTGGAGGCACAACAAATTTATATTTTGAAAATGGAAAAAAGGATCTTAAAGACTTAATGAATTCAAGCAAAAAAATTTTTTATGTTACTGAAACAATAGGACATGGTACAAATATTGTAACAGGGGATTATTCGCTTGGAGCAGGGGGTATAATGATAGAAAATGGTGAATTTACATATCCAATTAGTGAAGTAACAATTGCAGGCAATTTAAATCAAATGTTTATGAAGATGGTATTGGCAAATGATTTACAATTTAACTATTCAACAAATTCTCCTTCTGTTTTAATTGAAAATATGACAGTGGCTGGAAAATAGTCAAAATATCATTCAATTTTTTTTAAAATATACTCCCATTTTCCAAGTCTGTTGTACTCAACTTTTACAATTATATTATTTTTACTATCGTACCAAATATTAAAATCCAATCTTTTATCTGCCTCTAAATTGTCATCTGTAGATTTTAATTTAAAGTGGTCAACTAAAATATCATTTCCATTAATTGTTAAGGTTTCTTTTGAAATAAAATTTACCTCTTGTTGTTTAACACTTCCAGAAAGAGGACTAATTTGACTATCACTTGTTAGTATTTTATGGTTCCACCAATTTCCTACAATATTTTCTTTATTAGCATTACCTTTATATGAAGAACCATCAATTATAAAAAATCCGCTCGATTTATCATAAACCAAATTTACGAATTTTCTCTTATCATTTTGCATTGTCTCAGAGTTGAATTCTATCAATTGATCGTTTTTGTACTTTTCTTTACTTATACTTTTTACAGAAAATAGTTTTATACCGGCTATTTTTACCTCAAACTGAGTTTCATTACTAACTTCAAAAATATCTCCATAGCTATTAAAAAAATAATTACTGTACCCAATTATTTCGCCATTTCTATAAATATCCATTTCTATTAGCTTTAGGTTTTTATAATGGCCTGTGTGAGAATATAAATTTGAAAATGTACAAATTGAAATAATTAATGCTAAAACAATATAGTGAAATTTAATTTTCATTCTTAAATTTTATATTAATTATTTATTTTAAGATATATAAGAAATTATAATATTATGTTTTTATCTATAAAAAAAATACCACGAACTAATTGGAGTTCAAAAAATACATTTAATTTTAAACCAAAATTGTCAACATTTTTCTTTTTATGTTTTGGCTTAATACTCTTTGGATTGGGCGAGGGCTTACTAATTGTTTCATTAAGTGGAGCTTCACCTTGGAGCGTTCTTGCTCAAGGTATTTCATTAAATGCAAATTACTCAATTGGATTTATAACTTTTATAATAAGCGTTGTTGTTTTGATTATATGGATACCACTAAAACAAAAACCAGGCATGGGGACTATATTAAATGCATTAATTATTGCTGGAATGATTGATTTTTGTATAAATTTTGTACCTTCTCCTGAAAATTTTATTTCACAAATAATCTTAGCAATAGTTGCTGTTCTAACGGTTGGTTTAGGTGGTGGAATATACCTGGTTGCAAATTTAGGACCAGGTGCGAGAGATGGTCTTATGATTGGTTTGCAAAAAGTATCAAATTTACCAATTGCTGCTGTAAGAGCATTTATTGAAATTAGCGTTGTTTCTGTTGGGTGGTATTTAGGTGGTACAGTTGGAATTGGAACTCTATTGTTTGCATTTGGAATTGGCCCAGCTGTAGCTTTAGGCCTTTATTTAGTAGATAAAATTTTTAACAATTAATTTATTGTAAAAAAAAACCCCCAACATGTGGGGGTTTTTTTAGAATTTATCTTGTTTAAATTAGGGGTTACATCATGCCACCCATACCACCCATGCCACCCATTCCTCCCGGAGGCATTCCACCAGCTGGACCTGCATCTTTTGGTTCTGGTTTATCTGCAACCATTGCTTCTGTAGTTACTAATAATCCAGAAATAGAAGCAGCATCTTGTAAAGCAGTTCTCACAACTTTTACTGGGTCAATGATACCTTCTTTAAACATATCAACGTATTGCTCAGTTTGTGCATCATAACCTTGTGAAGGTTTATTCCCTTCAGTTAATTTTCCAACAACTACAGATCCATCTACACCTGCATTAGTTGCAATTTGTCTAATAGGTGCTTGAAGAGCGCTTTTAACAATTTCCACTCCAGCTTTTTGATCGTCACCTTTTACTTTGACTTTATCAAGCTCATGTGATGCATAAAGCAATGCACATCCACCACCAACGACTATTCCTTCTTCAACAGCTGCTCTCGTTGCATTAAGTGCATCTTCAACTCTATCTTTTCTTTCTTTAACCTCTACTTCAGTAGCTCCACCAACTTTAATTACAGCAACACCACCAGCAAGTTTAGCTAATCTTTCTTGTAATTTTTCTCTATCATAGTCAGATGTTGTTTCATCGATTTGTTGTTTAATCTGTGTACATCTCGCTTCGATATCAGATTTTTTACCAGTTCCACTTACAATCGTACTATTTTCTTTGTCTACTTTTGCTTTTTTCGCAGAACCCAAATCAGTTAGTTTTACGTTTTCAAGTTTAATACCTAAATCCTCAGATATCACTGTTCCTCCAGTTAAAATAGCAATATCCTCTAGCATTGCTTTTCTTCTATCTCCAAATCCTGGAGCTTTAACAGCTACAACTTTTAAACCACCTCTTAATTTGTTTACCACAAGCGTAGCCAAAGCTTCGCCTTCTACGTCTTCTGAAATTATCATTAATGGTCTTCCAGATTGTACAACAGCTTCTAAAAGAGGAACCATTGGTTGTAAGTTAGTTAATTTTTTCTCATGCAAAAGAATTAAAGGATTTTCTAATTCTGTTGTCATTTTCTCTGCATTTGTAATGAAGTAAGGTGACAAGTATCCTCTATCAAATTGCATACCTTCAACTACATCAAGCTCAGTTTCAATTCCTTTTGCCTCTTCAACAGTAATTACTCCTTCGTTACCAACTTTTTGCATTGCTTTAGCGATCATGTTACCTATTTCTTTATCACCATTTGCTGATATTGTTCCAACTTGAGCTATTTCATCACTATCTTTAACTTTTTTTGCGGATGAAATTAGTTTTTCTTTTACCATTTCTACAGCTGCATCAATTCCTCTCTTAACATCCATTGGATTCATGCCTGCAGTTACGTATTTGCAACCTTCTTTAACAATCGCTTGAGCTAGAATTGTTGCAGTAGTTGTACCATCTCCTGCTTCATCATTTGTTTTACTCGCAACTTCCTTTACCATTTGAGCTCCCATATTTTCAAACTTATCATCAAGCTCAATTTCTTTTGCTACAGATACACCGTCTTTTGTAGTTCTTGGCGCACCATAAGATTTGTCAATTACAACATTTCTTCCCTTAGGACCAAGAGTTACCTTTACAGTGTTAGCAAGAATATCAACACCTTTAAGCATTGCTGTTCTAGCCTCAGTGTCGAACTTTACTATCTTTGCCATATTATTCTCCTTCTTTTCTTTCTTTAAATTATTTTCCTGTTGAAATACCCATAATGTCTGACTCTTTCATTATGCTATATTCTTTGCCATCGATTTTGATTTCAGTTCCTGACCATTTGCCAAAAAGGACTTTGTCTCCAACTTTAACGTCCATTGGAATTAGTTTGCCATCTTCAGTTTTTGCCCCACCACCTACAGCAACAACCTTGCCTTCTTGTGGTTTTTCTTGAGCTGAGTCTGGAATAATTATACCACCAGAAGTTTTTTCTAAATTATCTAAAACTTCTATTAAAACTCTATCATGTAAAGGTTTAAACTTCATAAATTCTCCTATAAATATGAGAGGACATATAAATATACTCCAGACTATTTTCAAGAAGGTTATTGCTTTAAAAAATCAAAGAATATATAGCTTTTTTTAATAGTTTATTAATATGACAGTAAATTTAAGCGATAAAGGTCTCAGAGAAATAGTAAATAGCTTTGATCTTTTTTATATTGATATATGGGGAGTTCTGCATAATGGGATTAAATTGAACCAAGATGCAGTAAATGTACTTTCAGAATTAGATAAATTAGGAAAAGAGTATGTGCTGCTCACAAATGCGCCTAGGCCAAACTCTGATGTTGAAAAATTTTTGGAAAAACTTGGACTAGATGATGAAAAAAGAGCTAAAGTTTATACTTCGGGTCAAGCGTCATTAAACTATTTAAGTAACGAAAAAAAAAATTTAAAATTTTTTCATTTAGGTCCAAAAAGAGACTTTAACTTATTTGAAAACTTTAAATCACTAAAACAAAATAAAGCTGAAGAGTCTGATTATATAATTTGTACAGGTTTATTTGATGAATACGAAAATATCGAATTTTATGAGGAATTTTTATCCCCATTAATTAAAAAGGAAATGGTTTGTACTAATCCTGATTTAATTGTCGATAGAGGAGATATTACGGAATATTGCGCAGGTTCTGTTGCAAAGGTTTTTGAGAAAATAGGAGGGAAGGTAAAATACTTTGGTAAGCCTTATCCTCTTGTATACGAAAAATCAAGTAATAAAAAAAATAAGTCAGTTTTGTGTATTGGAGACAATCTTAATACCGATATTAGAGGTGCCAATCTTCAGAATTTTAATTCTTTATTTATTCTCAATGGAATACACAAAAAAGAAAATCAAAATGAACTAAATAAACTTTTTGTAAAATATCAAGT
>CACOPK010000002.1 GCA_902629075.1 uncultured Pelagibacteraceae bacterium
GATACAACATCATGGAAATATAAATGAGTAAAGAAAAAATATACATTTTTGATACTACTTTAAGAGACGGTGCACAAACACAAGGTGTAGATTTCTCAATAGATGACAAACTTAAAATTGCTAGTTGTCTAGATATTTTAGGAGTCGATTATATCGAAGGAGGATGGCCAGGAGCTAATCCAACTGACACAGAATTTTTTCAAAAAATAAAAAAACTTAAAAACTCTACTCTGACAGCTTTTGGAATGACAAAAAAAGCTGGAAGAAGTGCTGAAAATGACCCTGGCCTTTCTGCATTATTAAATACAAATTCTCCTGCAATATGTTTAGTGGGTAAATCTTGGGATTTTCATGTAGATGTAGCGCTAGGTATTTCTAAAGAAGAAAACTTAGAAAATATCTCTGAAAGTGCTAAACATTTTATTCGTCAAAAAAAAGAATTCATATTTGATGCTGAACATTTTTTTGATGGATATAAAAGTAATAAAGATTATGCGCTCTCTTGTATTAAAGCAGCTTATGAAAATGGAGCCAGATGGGTTGTCCTCTGTGATACAAATGGAGGCACTATGCCTAATGAAGTATTTGATATAGTTTCTGAAGTAACAAAAGTTATTCCTGGAAATAATTTAGGAATTCATGCTCATAATGATACTGAAAATGCTGTATCAAATTCACTTTCAGCGATTCTTGCAGGAGCAAGGCAAATTCAAGGAACTATTAATGGATTAGGAGAAAGATGTGGAAATGCTAATTTAATGTCAATTATTCCAAGTTTACATTTAAAAAAAGTTTTTAAAGAAAAATTTGTGACTAATATTAAAGAGGAAAATATAAAGAATCTTACACAATGCTCAAGATTATTAGATGAAATATTAAATAGAAAACCAAACCAACATCTTCCTTATGTTGGTGCTTCAGCATTTTCTCATAAAGGAGGACTGCATGTATCTGCAGTTCAAAAAGATCCAAAAACTTACGAACATATCCAGCCAGAATTGGTAGGCAACTCAAGAAATATTGTCGTTTCTGATCAGTCAGGGAAATCTAATATAATCTCTAGATTAAATTCTATTGGAATAGATTTTCAAGAAAATGATCCTAGGATTAAAAAATTATTAGACGAAGTGAAAGGTAGAGAATTTATTGGATATAGTTATGATGGAGCTGACGCATCATTTGAATTATTGGCCAGAAGAATTATTGGAACAATACCAAGATACATTTCAATTAATGACTACGAAGTTACAGTAAAAAAAGTATCTAAAGATGAGATAGTATCATTTGCTAAAGCAAAATTAGTTGTCGATAATAATTCAATTTTATGTGAGGGCGAGGGCAATGGACCAGTTCACGCATTAGATAATGCAATTAGAAATAATATAGATAAGTTAGCTAAATATTCTGAATATTTAAAGGATTTAAAACTTGTTGATTATAAAGTAAGAATTCTTAATACAGGCACTGAAGCTACGACAAGAGTATCTATTGAGAGCACGGACTCAAAAGGAAAAAATTGGTTTACAATAGGAGTTTCTCCTAACATTATCGATGCATCATTTAAAGCTTTAGTAGATAGTTTAGATTACAAATTATTTAAAGATAATGCTCCTGCCAGCACGTAATGAATTATAACAATATTTCATTTATTTTACATAAACCTCAATTATCTGAAAATATTGGAGCATGTGCGAGGGCTATCAAAAATTTCAGTTTTAATAAACTATTATTAATCAATCCAAAACCAGCTTTTCCAAATGATAAAATAATAGCAACTTCAGTAGGTGCTAGAGATATAGTTAAAAAAGCAAAAGTTTTTAATAATTTAGAAGATGCTTTAAGCAAAATTGATATTTTGATTGCTACATCTGCACGTTTTAGAAATAAAAATATTAAACATATCACTCTATCTGATATTAAAAAAATTGATTTCTCAAAAAAAATTGGATTTCTATTTGGGTCTGAGGCTTCGGGCTTATCTAATAATGAAGTAAGTTATGCAGATTATACTTTACAGATACCTAGTAATGAAAATTTTAGATCACTGAATATATCGCACAGTCTAATAATTATCGCTCAAATAGTAAATGGACTAATATCAATTGACAAAAAAAAATTTGAAATGTCAAAAAAGATAAAAAATGCATCTAAAAAAGATATAAACGATATGCTATCTCTATGTATTAAAAATCTAGAGGATAGACATTTTTTTCATCCACAGGAAAAGAAACCTATTATGTTGGAAAATCTAAGAAGTATATTTTTTAAACTAAACCTTTCTCAAAAAGAAACTCGCATATTATCGAGTGTATTTGCGGGTTTAACTAAAAAAAAGGTCGATTGACAAAACTAATCATCTGCTTATAAACCCCAATATTCAATGACAAAAAGATTAAAATCTAAACACAAAATAGATAGAAGATTAAGAGTTAACTTATGGGGAAGGCCAAAAAGTCCATTTAACTCTAGATCATATCCACCAGGACAACATGGTCAATCCAAATCTTCTAAACCTTCAGATTTTGGTGTTCAATTAATGGCTAAACAAAAGTTAAAATCATATTATGGAAATATGAATGAAAGGCAATTTAGAAATTTGTATAAAAAAGCCATTATGTCAAAAGGTAACACGGCTGAAAATTTGATTGGACTTTTAGAGAGAAGGTTAGATGCAGTCGTTTATAGATCAAAATTTGCCAATACAATTTTTTCCTCAAGACAGCTTATTAACCATGGACACGTTAAAGTTAATGGAAAAAAAGTAAATATATCTAGCTATCAAGTTAAAGAAGAAGATACTATTGAGATAAGAGATAAGTCAAAACAATTAGCTATTGTTGATGTTGCGATGGCAAGTAAAGAGAGAGAAACTCCCGAATATATTCAAGTAGATGAAAAAAATAAGAAAGTTAAGTTTGTTAGAGTGCCAAAATTTGAAGAAGTTCCTTATCCTGTTGTTATGGAACCTAACTTAGTTGTTGAATATTATTCTAGATAAAAATTGATTAAGAGATCTTCAAAAAATAAAGTAGAGAAAATTCTCGAAAAAAATAACTGGTTAGTTTTAGATATTGGGTGTGGTTATACAGCTAATAAATATGCAAACGTAATTTGTGATACACAAGACTTAAAAAGTTTTTATAAAGATAAAAATTTTGTACAATTAAATGATAAAAAACTTCCATTTAAAGATAATGAATTTGATTTTATCATAGCAAGCCATGTTCTTGAACATGTTGAAGACCCTATATTTTTTTTAAATGAAATTCAGAGAGTTTCCTCAAAAGGTGGATATATAGAAGTGCCCACAAAACTCGAGGATAACTTAGTTTTTGAAAATAAAAAAGATCATCTTTGGCATTTAGACTTTGACGATGATGAAAATAAATTATTAATTTCAAAAAAAGAAAATTATATTGAACCAATTCTAACAGTATCAACTATTAAAAAATTTCAAAAATATTTTAGAAAAAGTCTTGTAATTGAACTTTATTGGGAGGGAGAAATTAATTATTCTTTAAGCAAAGATAGTGCTAATAATTTAGAAAAAATCTCTAGACTTTCGCTACTAAGGAAATATATTTCAAAAAAAATTAGAAGTATTTTCTAGTTATTTTTTATAATTTATTGAATGTTTATCCAGTAACTGTTTTAATTCTCCGTTCTCATACATTTCTTTAACAATATCACATCCACCAATAAATTCTTTTTTTATATAAAGCTGAGGTATTGTAGGCCAATCGCTATATTCTTTGATTCCTTGTCTCAAATTTTCATTTTCTAAAACATTTATTCCTTTAAAGTTCACTTCTAAAATTTTTAACATATTAGATACAGCCATTGAAAAACCGCATTGAGGTGCATCTGGAGTCCCTTTCATAAACAGGCATATTTCATTGCCGTCAATCTCATTTTTAATCATTTCATTTATTCGTTGGTCCATTTTAATTCTCCTTTGTTTTAATTGCTAATGCATGAAGTTCATTTCCCATTTTACCTTTTAATGAATTATAAACCATTTTGTGTTGTTCAATTTTTGTCTTACCAGAAAACTTTGACGATGTTATAGTTGCTGAATAATGATTTCCATCACCTGCTAAATCTTGAATTTCAATAACGGCATCTGGCATAGCCTCCTTTATCAAAGTCTCAATTTCTTTTAAATTCATTGCCATTAATTATCCATATATTCTTTTAGCCAATATTTATGCGCATCTGCTAATTCTTCAATAGGTAAATTTATATCACCATTAAAAGTCAAGTTTTTATCCTGAATAACACCAAAATCATCAAAGTGTATTGAGTTCTTGTTTAATATTTCAACTACCTTTTGAATATTATCTTTTGATATTTCAACTATATAACGTGCCTGATCTTCTCCAAAAAAATATTCATATTTATTAGTTAATCCCTTAATAGAATTAATTTTTAAACCCTTCTTACCCTTTATACACATTTTTGAAACAGCAGTTAATATTCCCCCTTTTGATATATCATGGCAACTTATCAAAAGTTTTTTTACAATTAAATCTAAGATTGTTTCACCAATATTTTTTTCATTAAATAAATTAATGCTTGGCGGAGGCCCTTTTTTTTCGTTAAGTATATCTTTTGCAAATATACTTTGATCTAAATGACCTTCAGTTTTTCCAATTACATAAACAATATTGCCACTATTTTTAAAATCCATAGTTATCATATTTTCATAGTTTTTTATTAATCCGACACCTCCAATTGTAGGAGTAGGTTTAATACCTTTGTCTTTTGTTTCATTATAAAAAGATACATTTCCTGAAACTGCGGGAAACTCTAAAAATTTACATGCTTCTGCTATACCCTCTACACACTCTACAAATTCACCCATATTTTTTTCTTTTTCTGGATTACCAAAATTCAAACAATTTGTAATAGCTATTGGTTTTGCTCCAACAGAAATTAAATTTCTCCAACTTTCACAGACAACTTGCTTTCCACCTGTAAGAGGATGAGAGAAGCAATAAGATGCAGAGGAGTCTACCGTTGCGGCAATAGCTTTTTTTGTACCATGAACTCTAACGACACCAGCATCGCCACCAGGTTTTTGAACTGTATTACCCATAACTGTATGATCATATTGATCCCATATCCATTTTTTTTCAGAAATATTTGGATTACTTAAAATTTTTTTTAAACAATCAGATAAACTTAATGATTTAAAATTATCTTTATTAAATTTAATTTTCTGTGGAAGTTTTGTTTTTTTCCATTTTCTATCATAAACCGGTGCATTTTCTGCAAGTAGATTTATAGGAATTTCTGCTACTTTTATATCGTCAAAAATCAATTCAATATTTTTTGAATTAGTTGTTTTACCAATCACTGCAAAATCTAAATTCCATTTATCAAAAATTTTTTTTGCATGATCTTCTTTCCCATTTTCTAAAACTATCAACATTCTTTCTTGACTTTCTGAAAGCATGATTTCATAGGGTGACATCTTTTCCTCTCTACATGGCACTTTGCTCAAATTTAACTCAATACCCAAGTTACCTTTGGAGGCCATTTCAACGCTTGATGAAGTAAGTCCGGCCGCACCCATATCTTGTATTGCAATAATTGAATTATCAGCCATCAATTCCAAACAAGCTTCTAATAATAGTTTTTCTGTAAATGGATCTCCTACTTGAACTGTTGGTTTTTTTTCTTCAATCTTATCATCAAAAGTAGCAGACGCCATACTTGCACCATGTATACCATCTCTTCCAGTTTTTGATCCAACGTATATAACAGGTTTATTTAATCCAGTTGCTTTTGAGTAAAATATTTTATTTTTATTGACCAGACCTAATGTCATTGCATTAACTAAAATATTACCATTGTATGACTCATCAAACGAAGTTTGTCCTCCAATGGTGGGAACCCCAATGCAATTCCCATATCCACCAATTCCTTTCACAACTCCCCTTAATAAATTTTTAGTTTTTTTATGTTGAGGGGAACCAAAATGAATAGAATTCAAATTTGCTATTGGTCTAGCCCCCATCGTAAAAACATCTCTCATAATACCCCCAACACCAGTAGCAGCACCTTGGTAAGGTTCTATAAATGATGGATGATTATGACTTTCTATTTTAAAAACAATTGCATCATCATCTTCAATATCAACAACGCCTGCATTTTCTCCCGGACCTTGGATTACTTGAATACCTTTAGTGTGATGTTTTTTAAGATGTTTTCTTGATGATTTATATGAACAATGTTCGTTCCACATAGCAGAGAATATTGCAATTTCTGTAATATTTGGTGTTCTTTTTAATAAATTACAAATTTTTGAAAATTCTTCTTTTTTTAATCCATGTTCAATTGCTACAGTTTCATTAACTTCCATTATCTTAGATTTCCTAAAAGGTTTTCAAAGAATAAAGATCCGTCTTCACCAGAAAGGTAATTATCAATCATTCGTTCTGGATGAGGCATCATTCCCAATACATTTTTATTTTTATTAAAAATTCCAGCTATATTTTTTATAGCTCCATTAGGGTTATTTTCATTATTTTCTAAACCGTCTGAATCACAATAGGTTATTGCTATTTGGTTATTATCTTCTAAAGCTTTTAGTTCTTGTTGTGTACAAAAAAAATTTCCCTCATTATGAGCGATATGTAATTCTAAAATATCTTTCTTTAAATTTTTAAAATATTTATTTTTTTTATCTTTAACTTTTACAAAAACATTTTTGCAAATAAAATTAAGATACTTATTTTGCAAAAGTATTCCAGGCAGTAAGCCTGTTTCAGTTAATATCTGAAACCCATTACATATTCCAAGAACTAATCCACCTGAATTTGCAAAATCAACTACAGATTTAATTATTTTTGATTTTGATGCAATACTTCCACATCTTAAATAATCTCCATAAGAAAAACCACCGGGCAAAACTATTAAATCACTTTTAGGTATAAACTGGTCGTTATGCCAAACCATTTGATTTTTAAAACCATATTTATTTAAAGCAACATCCATATCTCTATCACAATTTGATCCAGGAAAAATAATTACTGAAGATTTCATCAATAATTAAATAATTTTATAATCCTCTATCACAAGATTGGCTAATAATTTTTTACACATTTCTTCAACATTCAACTTTGCTTTAGTTTCATTATCTTCATTTACATTTATTTCAAAGAATTTTCCTTGCCTGACTTCAGTTACACTATTAAAGTTCATCCCATTTAAAGTTTGTTGAATTGCTTTGCCCTGAGGATCTAAGACACCATTTTTTAGAGTGACTATTACTTTAATTTTCATTATTTTTTCTTAATTTTTACTTCTATGGGTTTTGGGAATTTTATTGGCCTGATATTGTTAGTTTGCTCATGTAAGATTCCTAGTCTTCTTGCAACTTCTTGATATCCCTCAATAATTTCACCCAAATCTTTTCTAAATCTATCTTTATCTAATTTTTTATCAGTTTCAGCATCCCATAATCTGCATGTATCAGGACTAATTTCATCAGCTAAAATAATTTTGCCATCAGATTTTCTTTTTCCAAATTCAATTTTGAAATCAACTAATTTAATCCCTATTCCTTTAAACATGCCTAATAAAAAATCATTAATACGCATACATTGTTCTGTTATATAATCTATTTCTTTTTCGGATGCCCATTCAAAAGCATAAATATGTTCTTTAGCAACTAATGGATCGCCAAGTCCATCATTCTTGTAGCAAAATTCTATTAATGGTCGGTTTAGCTTAGTACCGTCTTCTATGTTTAGTCTTTTAGTTAAGGAGCCTGTAACAATATTTCTTACGATAAATTCAATTGGTATAATTTCAACCAAATCGATTAATTGTTCTCTCATATTAAGTCTTTTTATTAGATGATTTTCTATATTTGCATCTTTTAATGCAGATAAAATATGTTCTGAAATTCTATTATTTAATATTCCCTTACCTTCTATATTAGCTTTTTTTTGATTATTAAATGCCGTTGCATCATCTTTAAAATGTTGAATTACTAAGTTCTTATCAGTAGAAGCAAAAATGATTTTTGCTTTACCCTCATAAAGTTTTTTACCTTTTTTCATTACTTAAATACTCTTTTAAAAATAAAGTTTACATTTTTGAAATGTCTAGAATAATTAAAAATTGATTTCATCTTTTTTTCACTAATTAATCTCATAATTTTTCTATCATTAGATATTAAATCAAATAAATTTTTATTTTCTGAAAAGCATCTTTTTGCATAACTTTGAACAATTTTATATGACTTTTCTCTAGTCATTCCAGCCTTTGTAAGCTCTAGCATAATTTCCTGAGAAAATATTAAACCTTTAGTCATATTTAAATTTTGGATCATTTTTTTTGGATAAATAACCATTTTATCGAGAACATTTGACAATCTAACTAAAGCAAAATCTAAAGTAATATTTGCATCTGGTCCAATATTTCTTTCTACACTAGAGTGAGATATATCTCTTTCATGCCACAAAGCGATATTTTCCAGCGCTGGAAGGGTATGGCTTCTTACAATTCTTGCAAGACCAGTTAAATTTTCACTCAAGATTGGATTTTTTTTATGCGGCATTGCTGATGATCCTTTTTGGTCTTTCGTAAAGAATTCTTGTAACTCATAAACTTCGGATCTTTGCAGATGTCTAATTTCTGTAGCTACTCTTTCAATACTTCCAGCTATAATACCTAAAATAGAAAAATAGTGTGCGTGTCTATCTCTGGGTATTATTTGGGTAGAAATTGGTTCTGGATAAAGATTTAGTTTTTTTGCAACATAACTTTCAACTTTTGGATCAATATTTGCAAAAGTTCCAACAGCACCAGATATTGCACACGTAGAAATATCAAATATTGCGCTTGCTAATCTTTTTTTATTTCTTTTAAATTCCTCGTAAAACGATGCTAATTTTAAACCAAATGTTATTGGCTCAGCGTGTATTCCATGACTCCTTCCGATACAAGGTGTAAATTTATGTTTTTTTGCTTGTCTTTTTAAAACAGAAAGAATTTTATCAATATCTTTTAATAGGGTTTCACCAGATTGTTTTAATTGAATATTGAACGCAGTATCTAAAACGTCGGAAGATGTCATTCCTTGATGAAGATATCTTGCTTTAATACCAACTTGTTCAGTAATTGATGTTAGAAAAGCAATTACATCATGTTTAATTTTTGCTTCAATATCATGAATTCTTTTAACCTTTATATTTGCTTTTCTTTTAACTATTGAGGATACCCCTTTTGGTATGAATTTAAATTTTTCCATTGCCTCTGCTGCAGCAATTTCAATTTCTAGCCAGATTTTATATTTGTTTTCTTCAGACCAAATGTTTTTAAGTTCTTTTCTTGAGTATCTATCAATCATTATTAATAAGGGGGTTTATTATATCCTTTACCAGATTCTGTGAAAATTTCATATCCATTTTCAGTAATTCCAACTGTATGTTCAAATTGTGCAGATAAAGACTTATCTTTAGTCACAGCAGTCCATCCATCATTTAAAATTTTTACATGATATTTTCCAGCATTGATCATTGGTTCAATTGTAAAAGTCATACCTGGAAAAATTTCAGGACCAGTATTTTTCTTTCCATAGTGCAAAATATTAGGGGACTCATGAAATGTATTGCTAATACCATGGCCGCAGAAATCTCTAACAACAGAATATCCTTTTTCTTCAACAAAATTTTGGATTACATTTCCTATATCTCCTAACTTAACTCCTGGTTTTAAAATCTTAATTGCTTTCATCATTGACTCGTAGGTAGTATCAATTAAATTGTTTGCTTTTATAGATGAATTTCCTATTGTAAACATTCTACTTGTATCACCGTAATATCCATCAACAACAGCAGTAACATCTACGTTTATTACATCGCCATCTTCTAGAATACGATCAGATGGAATTCCATGGCAAACTACATGATTTAAAGAAGTGCAGAGTGATTTTTTAAAACCCCTATAGAATTGTGGCGCTGAGTAACCACCATTATCTTTAATAAAATTATAGGCTAAGTCATCTATTTTATCTGTTGCAATTCCTGGTTTTATAAAAGCCGTTAGCATGTCCAATGTTCTTGATGCAAGGTTGCCTGCAATTCTCATTTTTTCAAATTTTTCTTTATACTTAATCATGTTCAATTTCTATTTTTTTTCCTATGACAATTTCTTTTGAATTTAATTTGCAACTATATGCAATAAATTTTAAACCATTTTTATTGGCCTCAATAAAATGCTTATAATAATCTGAATCTATATCTTTTGCTATTCTAAATTTAGAAATATTTTGAATCTGTACCAAAAATAAAACATATGGTTTATAACCTTGGTTTATTGATTCCATTAATTTTTTTAGGTGTTTTGTGCCTCTTGATGTGACGGCATCAGGAAATTCTGCAATATCATCATTTCTATTAAGAGTTACGTTTTTAACTTCAATTAATTTTTTGTCACATAAAAAATCAAATCTTGTATCATCTGAATACTTGAATTCTGGTTTGATTTTTTTTATTGATAAAAATTCTTTAAATAATTTATTCTTTAATCCATGCTCAACAATACGGTTTGCTCTATGTGTATTTACTCCAATAATTTTTTGATTTGATTTGATCATTTCAAGTGTAAATTTTAGCTTTCTTTTTGGATCATCTGCTTTTGAAATCCAAACATCATTACCTTTGTCTAATAAACCTAGCATAGATCCAGTATTAGGGCAGTGAGCTGTAATTATTTTATTATTTACTTCAACATCTACAAAAAATCTTTTATATCTTTTAATAAATTTGCCTTTGATTAAACTGTTGGTAAATTTCATTTAAATTTATTTATATTAAGAAATGACAAATAAAAAAGAAATAACTGCTGGGATTATTATCATTGGTAATGAAGTTTTATCAGGTAGGACAAAAGATATTAATACAAGTACTTTGGCAAAGTGGTTAAATTCCCTTGGTATTGAAGTAAAAGAAGTAAGAATAATCCCTGATATAGAAAAGATAATTATCGAAACGGTAAATAAACTAAGAAAAAGATTTAATTATATTTTTACAACTGGTGGTATTGGACCAACTCATGATGATATTACTGCAGAGTCTATATCTAAAGCATTTAATTTGGAATATGGTTTTCATAAAGAAGCTTATTCAATTTTAGAAAAATATTATAAACCTGGTCAGTTTAATGATGGCAGACAAAAAATGGCAAAAATGCCAACAACTGCAAATTTAATTTTAAATCCAACCAGTGGTGCACCTGGATTTTATATTGAAAATGTATTTTGTTTACCTGGTGTGCCGTCTATACTTGAGTCAATGATAGGTGGTTTGAACAATGTTTTGATAGGTGGAGATCCAATTTTAAATATAACAATTAATCTTAGAACTGTAGAAAGTGAAATTGCACATTCAATTACACTAATTCAAAACAAAAATAAAGATGTTGAGATTGGAAGCTATCCATTTTTTAGAGCTGGTAAATTAGGTGTATCAATTGTTTTAAGATCAGCTGATAAAAATAAATTGGATCAATGTAATTTAGAGATTTTAAAATTAGTTAATTCTAAACGTATAGAAATTGTTGAGAATGTATAATGCTTTATTTTGCATACGGAAGTAACCTTAATCATTTTCAAATGAAAAGGAGATGCAAAGACTCTATTTTTATAAAAAAATTTGAACTTAAGGGATATAAATTAAATTTTAGAAGCAAATATAGAGCTGCTGATATCGAAAAGAAAAAAAATTCTATAGTGCCGGGAGGTTTATTTGAAATTTCAAAAAGTGATGAAAAGAAACTGGATGTTTATGAAGACTTTCCAAAATTATACACAAAAATTTATTTTAAATATTATAATAAGAAAGTTATGACTTACATCATGAATCATAAAAGTGATTTCAGATACCCAACAGAAAGGTATCTCAATATTGTAAAAAAAGGTTATAAAGATTGCGGTTTAGATAAATCTTTTTTACTAAAAGCTTTAAATCCAATTAAGTAAATGTCTTTAAAGTTTAAAATTTTTTTAAGAGGAGCTTTAGATGTTTTGCCTTTAATGATACCTGTTGTGCCTTTTGGGATAATTTTTGGCGCAATAGGAATTGAACTTGGATTTGGCCCATATGTTACTTATGCAACATCAATAATAATTTTCAGTGGCGCAAGTCAAATTGTAATTTTACAATTATTAAGCGCTGGAGCATCTCCTTTAATTTCAATTACGTCATCATCTGTTGTAAGCACAAGACATCTTTTATATGGAGCTGTAGTTAGTCAACATCTTGGTCATTTATCTATGTATTGGAAAGTTGGATTGTCATATTTATTGACCGATCAAGCATTTGCAGTTTCAAACGAATATTTAAAAAAAAATTCTGAAAACAAATTTAAACATTACCATCTTGTAGGCTCAGGTTTAACTTTATGGTTCATTTGGCAAGCGACTACTATTATAGGAATTTTTTTAGGTTCAATAGTTCCAGATGAGTTAGGTTTAACTTTTACAATTCCACTTACTTTTTTAGCTTTGTTAGTAAATTATTTAAGAAAGACTGATCATTTGATTGTTATAATTTTATCAGGAGTATCATCAATATTTTTTTTTGATGCACCATTTAAGTCCTATATAATTTTATCAAGCATAATTGCTCTATTCGGAGCCCTAATTTTAATAAAAATAAAAAAAAAATGAGCATTTGGATTTCAATAATTATTGCGGGTATCATTAATTATCTAACAAGACTAGGATCTATATTAATTTTCAAACCGTCAAAAATGAATGACAATACAAAGCAAATTCTAAAATACGTTCCTTCAGCGGTATTTCCTGCAATAATTTTTCCTGCAGTATTTCTAAATCAAGATGGGAACTTAGTTCAATTAGCTGATCCTAAAGTGGTAGCTATATCGATTGCTTTTTTAATTGGTATTTTGTCAAAAAATTTAGTTATTACTATTTTGTCTGGATTAATTTCCTTCTGGACAATACTATTTCTGCTATAGTATATAGAATTCAATCAATATGAGAATTCCAAAAACATTTAAAATAAAAAAATGTAGACTTTGTAAAAATCCAAAACTTAAACAAATTTATAATTTTGGAAATCATTTTGTGAGTAATTTTGTTAATAAAGTCTCAATCTATAAGGGAGTTAAAGCACCTTTAAATTTAGTTTATTGCAATAATTGTCACTTACTTCAGTTAGAGCATTCTGCGCCTCAGGAAATTATGTATAAGAAGTTTTATTGGTACAAGTCAGGAATTACTAAAACTATGAGAGATGGTTTAAGAGAACTTTATCAAGACATAAAAAAAAATTGCAATATACAAGCTGGAGATGTTATTTTGGATATAGGAGCCAATGATGGAACTTTTTTAAAATATTTTAAAAAAGATCGCATCATAACTATCGGGTGCGAGCCAGCGAATAATTTAAAAAAAGAATTGAAACGAAATTGCCATTATATGATAAATGATTTTTGGCACACAAAACATTTAAAGAAAATACCAAAAAAACATCAAAAATTAAAAGTAGTTTCAGCTATTGGTATGTTTTATGATTTAGAAGACCCATCTAAATTTATTAAACATGCAGCAGATGCACTAGATGATGATGGAATTTTTGTTGCACAACTAATGTGCTCTCATTCTATGTTTAAAACAAATGATCTTGGCAACATATGTCATGAGCATTTGGAATATTATTCCTACAAATCACTTAAATATCTATTTGAAAAAAATGGTCTAAAAA
Organism: uncultured Pelagibacteraceae bacterium; assembly: GCA_902629075.1. Lineage (GTDB taxonomy): Bacteria > Pseudomonadota > Alphaproteobacteria > Pelagibacterales > Pelagibacteraceae > Pelagibacter. The sequence goes on from CACOPK010000002.1 coordinate 13,746, forward strand.
TTTTTAAAATGAGCGAAAATAAAATTAATGGTGGTTCATATAGAATTTATTGTAAGAAAAATATAAAAAAATCTATTAAATATAAAGAAAAAGCAAGCTATAGTGAAATTATTAAGTTTGTAAAAAGAGTTAAAAAAAATAAGAAAACAACTGTTAATTTTATAAATAATAGCAACAAATTAGGTAAGAAAATATTTTTATATGGAGCTTCCACCAAAGGAAATACTCTACTACAATATTATGGTTTAACAAATAAGGATATACCTTATGCTGCTGAAAGGACAAAAACAAAATGGGGGAAATACACTATAGGGTCAGGTGTTAAAATTTTATCAGAGGAAGATGCTAGAAAACTTAAACCAGATTACTTTTTTGTTATGCCTTACGGATTTATAAAGGAATTTGTTAAACGTGAAAAAAAATGGATAAATTCAGGTGGTAGATTTATATTACCTTATCCAAAATTTAAAATTGTAAATAAATGAAAAAAAAAGCATTAGTTTTAGGAGCTACAGGCCAGGATGGCTCATACATGATTGAGTTACTTCTTTCAAAAAATTATGAAGTTCATGGAATGTATCGAAAATCATCAGTTGGAAATACAAAAAATATAGACCATATAATCTCAAATAGAAAAATATTTAATAAGAAATTTTTTCTCCATAAAGGAGACCTTCTTGATTCAGTATCACTCAACAATATAATTGATATAACAAATGCTAAAGAAATCTATAACTTTGCTGACCAAGATCATGTTGCTTGGAGCTATGATATACCTTCTTATTCATTTAGAACAACAGCGTTATCTGTTATTGAAATATTTGAAATATTACGGAAAAAGAAAAGGAAAATTAAATTTTTCCAACCAATTTCGTCAAACATCTTTGGGGAAACAAAAATAAAAAAACAAAATGAAAATACACCCCCTGAACCTACGAGTATTTACGCGTTAGCAAAAACTACTGCATTTTATGCCTCTAAAATGTATACAAAGGTTTATAATTTGCATATCTGTGGGGCAATATTTTTTAATCATGAATCACCAAAGAGACCTGCAGACTATGTTTCAAAAAAAATAGTTGAGCAAGTTTGTGAAATTTATCATGGAAAAAGAAAACATATTTACTTAGGTAATATTAAATCTAAAATTGATTGGGGCTACGCAAAAGAATATATGGAATATGCGTATAAAATTATGCAAAAAAACAAACCAGATTTTTATATAATCGGTACAGGACAGAACAATACAGTAGAACATTTTGTAAAAAAGTGTTTTGAGTATTTTGGAATGAACTATAAGAGCTATATTAAAATAGATAAAAAATTATTCAGACCTGCAAAAACTAGAAATCTACTAGCAGATACAAGAAAAGCAAAAAAAGATATTAAATTTAAGGTAAAAACAGATTTAAACAGTTTAATCAAAATCATGATGGATAATGAAATGAAAAAATATTAATGAACAACAAAATATCAATAATTTTATCAACTTATAATGAAATTAATACAGTCGAAAAAACAATTAATGAAATTTTTTTAAAATTAGAAAATGTAGAAGTTGTTGTTGTTGACGACAACTCAAATGATGGAACGCTCGAAAAACTACATTCAATTAAAAACGATAACTTAAAAGTATTTTCAAGGAAGACAAGGGGGCTAGCATCAGCATTTTTGCTTGGAATGATAAATACAAATGGAGACTATATTGGATGGACTGATTCAAATATGCCTCAACTAATTTCGCATTTTAATAATATGAAAAAAGAATTAGATAATTCTGACATTGTTCTATTATCAAGGTACATAGACAACGGAGACGATCAAAGATCTAAACTGAGAGTCTTATCAAGTAAAATTATTAATTTAATTTGTAGGATTATTTTGGGCAGTGAAATTACTGACTATACAAGTAGTATTTTTTTAATGCATAGGAGAGTTTTAAATTTAGGCGTTCCTATTGCATATGGGCATGGAGAGTTTTTTATAGAATTTCTATATAAAATAAAAAAAAATGGGGTTAAAATTTGTGAACTACCTTATGTTCAACCTCCAGATATGGAAGGAAGTAAAACAGCAAGTAATATTTTTAGATTTTTTATATTAGGCATAGATTATGTTATAAGAGTATTAATAATCAGGTTTAGAAAAAACTAAGTTGCTATGATTGAAAAAATTACACATAAAAAAAAATTATATGCCCTTATAGTGAGGAAGAGTTACCTAAAGATGAGAGGTGTTAATTTTTTTACAGATCAAAACGCCACTCAACAATTTGGATATATGAGGCATAAAAAAAATTATTATATTAAACCTCATAGACATAATAAGAGAAAATCGAAAATCCTTTTAACTACTGAAGTAATTATCATACTAGATGGAATACTTAGAGTTGACTTTTATAATGATAAAGAAAAATATTTAATGAGCAAAAAACTTTTTAAAAATGATATAATCATGCTTTCAAATGGTGGGCATGGGTTTAAAGTAATTAAAGATGTCAAAATGATAGAAGTAAAACAAGGACCTTACTCTTTATCAATGGATAAAGTTAAATTTGATAAAGTTAGTGAAGAAAAAATTAAAATAAGAAAATAAATTTTTAATATCAGCATGAAAAAAATTTTAAAACAAATATTGAAATTTTTTTTTAATAAACTGGGTTATTCTATAAAAAGAATAAATAAAAATCGTGAAATGTTCGAATTTCCAAGAGATTTTTTTCCAATAGAAATGAATGATATTCAAAAAAAAATAATAAGTGAAAGTGAAAAATTTTCTATGACTGGAAGAATAAGGATGTCATTATTATTAAACATCATTGATCATATAAATTCACATAATATTAAAGGAGATATTGTTGAATGCGGCGTTTGGAAAGGTGGAAATCTTATTTGTGCACAAAAGTATCTTAATCACTTAAAAATTGATAAAACTATATTTGGCTATGATACATTTGAAGGAATGACTTCTGAAACAGAATATGATGTACAAGTCAAACAAGCAAAAATAACAAGTCAAAAAGGATCAGCGAATGAATATGTTATAGAAAAAAGGATTGCGACAAATATGATGAAATCTATAGATAAATTTAAAGATGGAGGAAAAAATATTTGGGCATATTCAAGCATAGAAGATGTTAAAAAAAATATTAAAAAAGAACTTTTAACAGATAATATCAAGCTAATAAAAGGACCAGTAGAAACAACTTTGTTGATTTATAATAATTTACCAAAAGAAATTTCACTTTTAAGGCTTGATACTGATTTTTACGAAAGTACAAAAATTGAATTAGAGGTTTTATATCCCAAAATTGTAAGTGGCGGATTTTTAATAATAGATGATTATGGACATTGGCAAGGAGCAAAAAAAGCAGTAGACGAATATTTCCAAAATTCGAAACCTTTTATACATTTCGTTGATGAAAGTTGTAGATTAATTATTAAAAAATAGAACAAATTAAAGCAAAGATAAAATATTGAGAGATAGTAAGATAAACTTGTAGGTTTAAAAAGAAAAAGTTGAGGGACTTTATAGGATAACTAGAAACAGACTAGAAACTAGGGAGATAAAATAAAAAAAATTTACTTATTCCTCTTGTTCAATTATAAATATTGGCATAAACACTCATGAAATTCATTAATGCCCTCGTGGTGAAATTGGTAGACACAAAGGACTTAAAATCCTTGCCGCTTGCGGAGTGCCAGTTCGAGTCTGGCCGAGGGCACCACTCATGACAGCTAAGAATAGGTATGTTCTATCTCTTACTTTTACTTTTTTTATAATTTACTGGTTTATTATTTTTTACAACTCAGACGGAAAAGATCTAATAGCAAGTTTTATAAATAATATTGATGATTGGCAATATTATACATTGATTTATAATTTTGCTAATTTTAATTTTTCACCGACATATGACCCAACAGTTGAATATTCAAAGTTTCTTTCTTTTCCAATCTATTCAATTTTATACCATGCTTTATTTTTTAAAATTTTTAATATTTATGGTTTTGTAATTGTAAGCTTCTTAATAATATTTATATTTTTTTACTTACTGATTAGTTTTTTTCAAAAAATTGGAATAAACATTTTTTACTCTGCCTTAATTGCAACAATGATCTTTTGTTTGGGGAATTTTATCGATTATTTTAATTTTGATATTGCTTATTATAAAGCAATAGGGGAGTTATATGGGTTAAGAATTCCAAGACCTTCAATTACTCATCTATATTTTTTTTTATTTCTACTTTTATTGATAACTACGAAAAGTGGAGATCAATTTAATATAAAAAAACTCTCACTAATCGGCGCTACTTTAGCATTAATGTGGGGAAGCTTTTATTATAACCTTGCCATATCTGCTCTAATTTTTTTATTTTATTATACATATATTTTAATAAGTGATAAAAAATTAAAAATATCAACATTCATAAAAAATTTAATTATATTAGGTTTTTTTGTTATTTTATTTTCAGTTCCATTATTATTTATATTAGTAAAAAGTGAACCAGACTACTTAGTTAGGGTTGGAATTATAGATTTAGATTTTACCAAAAAAAAAATATTGATTTTACACTTTCTTTCAAAAATAATTGACATCAAGTTTCTTTTAATATTTGGATTAATTACAACTATTTATGTATATTTAAATATTCACAATAAATACGAAAAAAGAACAATAAATTGTTTATATTTTATTTTTTTAAGTTCTTTTATAGCTCCAATTTTATTTATTGTTTTAGCGCCTTCTATTAGTGAAATATACCATTTTTCAAACTCTTTAGTTGCGCTAAGTTTTTTTGTTTTATTGGTTTATATTTTTATGATTATCAATACTCTTAGTGGTAAATATGAAATCTTTAACAAATATTTATCAAATTTTTTAATCATTTTTTTAATTTTTGTTTACTCAATTACAATGTTAGATGATATTAAAAAAAGATCTTCTTTAAATTCAAATAAACACATCTACGATTTTGTGAATTTTTTCAAAAGTAAAAATTTTAGTAAAAATATACCCATTTTAACTTTTGATGGAAAAATACAAACAAATCTTATTTTGAATGGATATAATAATTTTAATATCGTTTTAGGTGTTAATACGTCCATTAATGATAGTATCATGGAAGAAAAAATTATTACTATATTTAAATATCTTAAATTAGATGTTGAGGATTATAAAAAATTTATAGAAAATAAAAAAACTGGCTGGAGATTTATAAACCCTAACATTGGTAGCAGTTTTTATATGAAATATCAGGCAAATAACTTAAAAACATTTAATGACAGTATGGATTTTAATGATGAAGAACTAAGGTATATAAAAAATTCTTCACCACTACATTCTCAACAATTAATTATTCCACAGTTTGAAATAAATCGTCTAATTTTAGAATTTTTGAATTTTGATAAAAAGATTAATATAGAGCCAAAATTGATTATTGTTAACAAAAATGATAAATTTTTACAAAATCTAAATATTAATGCAGAGATATTTTGTAGATTAAATATTAACGAAACTTATTTTGTTTATATTGATAAAACAATTAATTCATGCACTTAGATAAATTAAATCATAAAAATAAAAAATGTTTAAAAAGAAAATTTATATAGTTTCTGATAAAAATAAGCCATCAATTAAAATTAAAAAATTGCTGGTTAAAAAATTAAAAATTTCAAATTTAAATAAAGCGGATATTATTATTGTTCTTGGAGGTGATGGTTTTATGCTTCAGACATTAAAAAAATTTTATAAATTTAATAAGCCATTTTATGGAATAAATACTGGTGACTATGGATTTTTAATGAATAAATTTTCAAAAGATAATTTAGTCAAAAATTTATCTAACGTAGACTTAATTAAAATTTCACCAATCCAAATGATAGTAAAAAATAAAAAAGGTAAATTTAAAAAATCAATAGCAATTAATGAAGTTTCTATTTTAAGACAAAGTAGACAGGCCGCATCCTTATCTGTTAGCAATGGATCTAAAATTATAATAAAGAAATTAAGAGGTGATGGTTTATTAGTTTCAACACCTGCTGGTAGTACAGCTTATAATCTTTCTGTGCATGGGCCCATTTTAAATTTAAATTCAAACAAAATAGCTATCTCTCCCGTAAGTCCTTTTAGACCAAGAAGATGGAGGGGAAAAATTGTCAGCAATAAGTCAAAAATAATTATAAAAAACCTCAATCCATTTAAAAGACCAATTAGTGCTGTGGCAGATAATTTTGAGGTGAGAAATGCAGTTATGGTAAAAGTAAGTGAAAATAAAAAAATAGTATTTAATCTTCTTTACAATAAAAATAAATCAATAGAGAAAAAAATTAAAATAGAACAATTAAGAAATGAGGTTGGTAAGTAGCTTGTGGTGCCCCCACACGGACTCGAACCGCGGACCTACTGATTACAAATCAGTTGCTCTACCAACTGAGCTATAGGGGCGTCCAGAGTTTTTTAATAGTAATTATAATAAGATCAAGTTATTTTTTATTAATATTTATATGATGAAATACAATAGAGGCGCTATTTGAAAGATTTAAACTTTCTATTTTCGTGTTTATTTCAATCTTTACAATGAAGTCTAGGTATTTTTCTGTATGTTTTTTCATTCCATATCCTTCAGATCCAAAAACTAAAACATTATTTCCTTGCCACTCTATATCTGTAAGTTTTTTGTTACCAGATGCATCAAACCCATATATCCAAAAATTTTTTTCTCTTAAGGATTTTAAAGTAGAATTTATATTTGAAACAATAAATATATTTAAATACTCTATACATCCACTTGCCGCTTTATACATTAGCTTGCTTGTTTCTGGATAATCTCTCTCTCTTACTATCAATCCATCAATATTAAATGCACTAGCGCTCCTTATAATTGAGCCAATATTTCTCGGATCAGTTGCTCCTGCTAAGCACACGAGATTTAATTTTTCTTTTTTTTTAATAAATTCTTTAAGTTGAATATTTTCTAATTTTTCAACTTCTGCAATAAATCCTTGATGTAAAATACCTTCTTTTTTACAGTAATTGTCTAACTCTTTTTTTGTTTTATAAAAAATCTTTAAACCTTTAAGTAAGTTTTTATTTGGACTTTCTCTATTTATTGTTTTCTTGCTTTCTTCAGTTAAAAATATTTTTAGAACCTTCCTGTCATTATTTTTAAGAGCTTCTATTACAGGGTGCTTTCCTACTATAAAATATGTAGATTTATTCATTTTGACCTTATTTTACACGTTTTTTAACAGATTTTACCATAAATTCTAATATTGCAATTATAAGATAAAAATATATAAACCGCCTGTTGTTTAGGCTTTATTAAACATGTGGACACTCTTCCATTTAATATTTGGAGGGGTACCAAAGCGGTCAAATGGGGCGGGCTGTAAACCCGTTGACTTCGGTCTTCGAAGGTTCGAATCCTTCCCCCTCCACCATTTAATAATGTTTAAACAGGAGTGAACACTTGGGTTTGCGGGTGTAGTTCAGTGGTAGAACACTAGCCTTCCAAGCTGGTTGCGTGGGTTCGATTCCCATCACCCGCTCCAAATGTAAAAAAAAAAAATTATAAGTGAGGTATAAAATATAATGTCTAAAGAAAAGTTTAATAGATCGAAGCCACATTGTAATATAGGTACAATTGGCCATGTAGACCACGGTAAAACAACTCTTACAGCTGCAATCACAAAAGTATTGTCAGAGACTGGTGGAGCGCAATTTACTGCGTATGATCAAATTGATAAAGCGCCAGAAGAGAAAGAGAGAGGTATTACTATTTCAACAGCTCACGTTGAGTATGAGACAGAAAAAAGACATTATGCTCACGTAGATTGTCCTGGTCACGCTGACTATGTAAAAAATATGATTACTGGTGCAGCACAAATGGATGGAGCGATATTAGTTGTAAACGCTGCAGATGGTCCAATGCCACAAACTAAAGAACATATTCTTTTAGCAAGACAAGTTGGTGTGCCTGCTATTGTAGTATTCTTAAATAAAGTAGATCAGGTTGATGATAAAGAAATGATAGATTTAGTCGAAGAAGAAATTAAGGAACTTCTAACATCTTATAAATTTCCTGGTGATAAAACTCCAATTATTAAGGGTTCAGCTTTAGCGGCAGTAGAAGGCAAAGATGAAGCAATTGGTAAAAATGCAATTATGGAATTAATGAAAGCAGTTGACGATTTTATTCCACAACCAGATAGACCAAAAGATAAACCTTTTTTAATGCCAGTAGAAGACGTATTCTCTATTTCTGGAAGAGGAACAGTTGTTACGGGCAGAGTAGAACAAGGTGTTGTTAAAACTGGTGAAGAAATAGAAATAGTTGGAATTAGAGAAACTAAAAAATCTGTATGTACTGGTGTTGAAATGTTCAGAAAAATTCTAGACACTGGAGAAGCAGGAGACAATATCGGGGCCTTATTAAGAGGTGTTGAAAGAACAGATGTAGAGAGAGGTCAAGTTCTTTGTAAACCAGGCTCAGTCACTCCACATACTAAATTTGAGGCACAAGCTTATGTATTAAAAAAAGAAGAAGGTGGAAGACACACTCCATTTTTTACTAAGTATAGACCTCAGTTTTATTTTAGAACGACGGATGTAACTGGCGAAGTAGAATTACCTGCTGGAACAGAGATGGTTATGCCAGGTGATGATGCTAAATTTACTGTTAAACTAATTACTCCTATTGCTATGAGTGAGAAGTTAAATTTTGCGATTAGAGAAGGTGGTAGAACAGTAGGAGCTGGAGTAGTAACTAAAATTATAGAGTAAAACTCCATAGGAGTGTAGCTCAATTGGTAGAGCGCTGGTCTCCAAAACCAGAGGTTGGGGGTTCGATTCCCTCCGCTCCTGCCATAAAAGATATAAATATTTATGAAAAACCCACTTAAATTTTTTCAAGAAGTTAAAAACGAGGCTTTTAAGGTTTCATGGCCCACAACGAAAGAGACTGTACAAGGCTCATTGATGGTTGCAGCAATGGCTATAATAGCTTCCTTATTTTTTTTACTTTTAGATCAAATTTTAAAGTTTTTTTTAGAAATAATTCTTAAGGTGAGTTTCTAATGGCTAATTGGTTTATTGTACAATCACATTCAAGTTTTGAGAATAAAGTTGCTCAACAAATTAAAGATGAAGCTGACAAAACCAAAGTATCAGATAAAATTGAGGAAATAATTGTACCAACACATGATGTTACAGAGGTTAGGAGAGGAAAAAGAGTACAAAGAAAGAAAAAATTTTTTCCAGGATATGTCTTAATTAAATGCGAAATGACAGATGATATTTATCATATGATTAAAAATTTGAAAAAAGTCAGTGGTTTTTTAGGATCAAAAGGATCCCCAGTTCCTGTATCTAATAAAGAAATAGAAAAGATTTTAGGCGAAATAAAAGATGGTGTAGTTCAACCAAAATCTGGTATAGATTACGCCATTGGCGAAAAAGTTCAAGTTATCGATGGACCATTTGCATCATTTAGTGGTTTGGTCGAGGAGATAGATGAAGATAAATCTAAATTGAAGGTTTCAGTTTCAATTTTTGGCAGACCTACTCCTGTTGAACTAGAATTTAACCAAGTAGAGAAAGCAAGTTAATGGCAAAAAAAGAAATTACAGGTTATGTAAAATTACAAATAAAGGGTGGTCAAGCTAATCCCGCACCTCCTGTTGGTCCAGCTTTAGGTCAAAGAGGAATTAACATTATGGATTTTTGCAAAGCTTTTAATGAAAAGACAAAAAATTTAATGGGAAAACCTGTGCCTGTAATTATAACTGTTTATAAAGATAAAAAGTTTGATTTTATAATTAAAACACCTCCTGCCACTTTTTACATTAAAGAAAAATTGAAATTGAAAAGTGGGTCATCTGAACCTGGAAGAAATATAGTTAAATCAATCACAAAAAAACAGTTAGAAGAAATAGCAAAAGAAAAAATGGCTGATTTAAACGCTCATGATATTAATCAAGCAGCTAAAATTATAGCAGGCTCTGCTAGATCAATGGGTATTGAGGTAAAAGATTAATGACATCAAAAAGATTTAAAAATTTATTAGAAATTGTTAAAGATAAAAAATCTAAGACTATAAAGGAGTTGCTTCCAGAAATAAAAAAGAACTGCACAACAAAATTTGATGAGTCTATTGATCTAAGTTTACAAATAAACAATAAGCAAAAAAAAGGAGAGGTAAATATTAGAACTGTAGTAAATATGCCATCAGGAACAGGAAAAAAAATTAAAGTAGCTGTTTTATGTGATGATTCCAAAAAAACATCAGCGGAAAAAGCAGGTGCGGATATAGTTGGCTCAGACGACTTAATCGAAAAAATTAAAGCAGGCGAGCTTAATTTTGAAAAATTAATATGTACTCCTAAAATGATGATAAGTTTAGCCAAGCTAGGTAAAATATTAGGACCGAAAGGATTAATGCCAAATCCTAAACTTGGAACAGTAACTGATGATATTGAACAGGCTGTAAAGAACGCAAAAGCAGGTCAAGTTGAGATTAAAAATGATAAAGATGGAAATATAGGAATAAGTTTAGGAAAAAAATCTTTCACTGACGATAAAATTTTATCAAACTTTAATGCAATAATTGAGACATTAGAAAAAGAAAAAGGCAACAATTCATTTAAAGGTGAGATGATAAAAAGTATACACCTTACTTCTACAATGGGTATTGCTTATAAACTAAAATTAGATAAACATTTTTAATATGAATAAAGATCAAAAGAAAAATTACATTGAAAAAATGACTTCAGAAATTGACAAGTCTCAAGCTGTAATTGTTACTCATTATCAAGGATTAAACATGCCACAACTAGATCAGTTAAGAAAACAAATGAGAGAACATGGTATATTATTCAAAATTACAAAAAATAGAATTACGAAAATAGCACTAGAAAAAACTAGAGCTAAAGAACTGGGCAAATTATTTGCAGGCCCAACAGCGGTAGCAATGTCTGATGATGCAATCACATCTGCAAAAATTCTAACTAAATTTTCCAAAGAAAATTCTAATCTTAAAATTTTAGGTGGAATTATGGGAGACGAGATTCTTGACGTTGCGGCTGTTCAAAATGTTGCAACTTTACCTACGCTTGATGAAGCAAGGGCTAAAATAGTAGGTATTTTAAGGACTCCAGCTCAAAAATTAGCTACGATTTTACTTGCGCCGGCGACAAAAATCGCTATTTTGGCCAGCGAAAAATCAAAAAAATAACCAGGGACACAAAAATATTATGGCCGATCTAAATAAAATTATAGACGAATTATCAAGTTTAACAGTAGTAGAAGCTGCTGAACTATCAAAACAACTTGAAGAGAAGTGGGGAGTAACAGCTGCAGCAGCAGTAGCAGCACCAGCAGCAGCAGGTGGAGCTGCGCCAGCAGAAGAAAAAGATGAATTCACTATTGTACTAGCTTCAGCAGGTGACAAAAAAATTAATGTTATCAAAGAAATAAGAGCAGTTACATCATTAGGACTAAAAGAAGCAAAAGATTTAGTTGAAGGTGCTCCTAAAGAAGTAAAAGCTGGTGTTAATAAAAAAGAAGCAGAAGAAATTAAACAAAAATTAGAAGCCGCAGGCGCAAAAGTAGAACTCAAGTAATTAGCTTAAATAATTTTATTAAGTTAGTAACTCAAAAAAATTAATGGATTTATCTTTTACAGGTAAAAAAAACATAAGAAAAAATTTTGGTAAGCTAAAAGAAAGCTTATCAATTCCTAATCTTATTGAGGTTCAAAAAAATTCTTACAGACAATTAACAGAGTTTAATTCTGAAATCGAAGCACACTTAATAAAAGGGTTCGATAGGGTATTTAAAAGCATTTTTCCTATTGAAGATATTAATGATAAAGCAACTTTAGAATACGTTTCTTATAGATTTGATAAACCAAAATTCGATGTTGATGAGTGTATTTCAAGAGGTTTAACTTATTCAGCTGCATTAAAATGCACACTAAGATTAGTAATTTACGAAATTGACTCTGAAAATAATACTAAAGAGATTTTATCAGCAAAAGAACAAGAAGTTTATATGGGTGAAATTCCTATGATGACAGATAGTGGCACATTTATTATTAATGGTGTCCAAAGAGTAGTAGTTAATCAAATGCATAGAAGTCCAGGAGTATTTTTTGACCATGATAAAGGTAAATCTCATGCAAGTGGAAAATTATTATTTAATTGTAGAGTAATTCCAAATCGAGGTTCATGGTTAGATTTTGAATTTGACGTTAAAGATCTATTATACTTTAGAATTGATAGAAAAAAGAAAATATTAGTAAGCACTTTACTTTTAGCTTTAGGATATACAAAAAATGATATTGTAAATGAATTTTATGAGAAGGAAAACTATGTTTTTGATTCAAGTAATGAGATGTGGAAAACAAAGTTTGATCCTGAAAATTACAAATCTAAAAATTTTTCAGAAGAAGTAATTAATGCTAATAACAATAAAGTCGTAATTAAAGCTGGAGAAAAAATAAATTTTCTTAATGCAAAAAAATTACAAAATGATGGTCTTAAAGATATATATGTTTCAAAAAACTCTTTGGTTGGTAAGTTTTTACATAAAAAAATTGTTTTAGAGAATCAAGACGAAAAATTTGAAATCGGAACAGAATTAAATGAAACTATTCTAGACAAATTAATTGAAAATAAAATATATAATATTGAAATAACAAAAACAAATCCTATTAATAAAGGGCCTTATCTTTTACTTACTCTTTTAAACGACAAAAATGAAAACAAAAATGATTCGATTAACGATATTTATAAAGTTTTAAGACCTGGAGAGCCTCCTACAATTGAGATTGCGTCTCAAATTTTTAACAATCTTTTTTTTAGTTCTGAGAGATATGACCTTTCAGATGTAGGAAGAGTAAAAATGAATTCTAGGCTCGAGTTAAATTGTTCAGATAAAATTACAATTTTACGTAATGAAGATATTATATCAATAATTAAAAAGATGTTGGAGTTAAGAGATGGCAAAGATGAAATTGATGACATTGACCATCTTGGAAACAGAAGGATCAGATCTGTAGGGGAACTTGTTGAAAACCAAGCAAGAATGGGCGTTTACAGAATGGAGAGAGCAATTAAAGAAAAGATGACAACAATAGATGTAGAGTCGGCAATGCCACAAGATTTAATTAATGCAAAACCATTAACTGTCTCATTAAAAGATTTTTTTGCAACTTCTCAACTTTCTCAGTTCATGGATCAAACAAATCCATTGTCTGAAATAACTCACAAAAGAAGAGTTTCAGCATTAGGACCCGGTGGATTAACAAGAGAGAGAGCTGGATTTGAGGTTAGGGACGTTCACCCAACTCATTACGGCAGAATTTGTCCAATAGAAACACCCGAGGGTCCGAATATTGGACTTATTAATAGTTTATCTACTTACTCAAAAATAAATAAATATGGATTTATTGAAAGCCCATATAAAAAAGTTGAAAGTGGTAAAGTAGTTGAGACGATTGAATATTTATCTGCAATGGAAGAAACCAAATATACTATTGCACAAGCAAATTCAAAATTAGATAAAAATGGAAAATTTACAGAGGATTTAGTCTCATGCAGACAGAACTTAAACTTTATTTTAGCAAAACCTGAAAATGTAGATTATATAGACGTTTCGCCCAAACAACTTGTTTCAGTCGCTGCATCTTTAATTCCTTTTTTGGAAAATGACGACGCAAATAGAGCTTTGATGGGATCAAATATGATGAGACAAGCCGTGCCATTAATGAAGCCAGAAGCCCCATTAGTTGGAACTGGAATTGAAAGTGATGTAGCATTAGATTCTGGTGTTACAATTGTTGCAAAAAGAGATGGAATTGTAGATAAAATAGATGGTAAAAGAATTGTTATTAAAGCATCTGAAGAGAAAGATTTTTCAAAATCTGGTGTAGATATTTATAATTTACAAAAATTTAAAAGATCAAATCAAAACACATGTATTAATCAAAAACCTTTAGTTAGAGTAGGAGACAAGGTTAAAACAGGAGATATAATTGCAGATGGACCATCAACTAAAGTTGGTGAACTAGCTTTAGGTAAAAATGTTACGGTAGCATTCATGCCATGGCAAGGATATAATTTTGAGGATTCTATTTTAATATCAGAAAGATGTGTCACTGATGATGTATTTACTTCAATTCATATCGAGGAATATGAAGTCATGGCAAGAGATACAAAACTAGGTGAAGAAGATATAACTAGAGACATACCAAATGTTAATGAAGAGTCATTGAAAAATTTAGATGAGTCAGGAATAGTTTATATTGGTGCTGAAGTAAAACCTGGGGATATTTTAGTTGGAAAAGTAACTCCTAAAGGTGACTCCGCATCTGGCCCAGAGGAAAAATTATTAAGATCAATTTTTGGAGAAAAAGCAATTGATGTAACAGATACTTCACTAAGGATGCCTAGTGGTAGTAGCGGTACAGTAGTTGATGTTAGAGTCTTTAATAGACACGGTATTGAAAAAGACGAAAGATCAATAATAATTGAGAGATCAGAAATAGAAAATGTTCAACAAGACAAGCTAGTAGAAGAAGAAATACTTCAAAGAAGCATTAAACAAAGAGCTGGATCAATTCTTTCTGGATTGAAAAATGAAAAGAAAATTAAAAATTTAGAGGCAGGTGAAGCTTTAAATGAAAATAAAATTAATGATTTAACAATTAATGAATTATTTAAAATTAGCGTTGCAGATAAAAAAGGTACAGAAGCAATGGATAAGTTAAAAGATCAATATAATAGTGCAAATCTCGATATTCAAAATAGATTTGAGGATAAAGTTTTAAAAATACAGCAAGGTGACGATTTACTTCCAAGTGTTATGAAAATGGTAAAAGTTTTTGTTGCGATGAAGAGAAGACTAAGACCTGGAGATAAAATGTCTGGAAGACATGGAAATAAAGGGGTGGTAAGTAAAATTGTTCCTGTAGAGGACATGCCTTACTTAGAAAGTGGACAAGCAGTTGACATAGTTCTAAATCCACTTGGGGTACCGAGTAGAATGAATGTTGGTCAAATATTAGAAACTCATATTGGATGGGCATGCTCTGAACTTGGAAATAAATTAAAAGTTTTAATTAATAAAATGAATAAAAAAAATGAAAAAAATTCTGATATTAAAAAGGTTTTAACTGATGTTTATGGTAACGAATTTTATAGTAACGTTGTCAATAAATTATCAGATACAGAATTCTCAGATTATATTGAAAATATGAAGAACGGAATCCCAATTGCTACTCCAGTTTTTGATGGAGCAAAAGAATTTGATGTTACTAGCATGCTTAAAACTGCTTCATTACCAGAATCTGGACAAACATATCTTTGGGACGGTCGAACAGGTGAAAAATTTGATAGACCAGTGACAGTAGGAACTATTTATATGTTAAAACTACATCATCTTGTAGAAGATAAAATTCATGCAAGATCTACTGGTCCTTATAGTCTTGTTACTCAACAGCCCCTAGGAGGCAAAGCACAAAACGGTGGTCAAAGATTTGGTGAAATGGAAGTCTGGGCATTAGAGGCATATGGAGCTTCTTATACATTGCAAGAAATATTAACTGTTAAATCAGACGATGTTGCAGGTAGAGTTAAAGTATATGAGACAATAGTTAAAGGTGAAGAAAACTTTGAGTCTGGTATTCCTGAATCGTTCAATGTTTTAGTAAAAGAAATTAAATCATTAGCACTAAATGTGGAGTTAAATTAGTTATGAGTAGAGAATTATCAGATTTATTTAAGGATAAATCAATATCTGAAAGTCAAAATTTTAATAGTATAAAAATTACTTTAGCTAGCCCAGAAAAAATTAAGTCTTGGACTTACGGTGAAATAAAAAAACCAGAAACAATAAATTATAGAACTTTTAGGCCAGAAAAAGATGGATTATTTTGTGCAAGAATTTTTGGCCCAATCAAAGATTATGAATGTCTTTGCGGCAAATATAAACGAATGAAGTTTAGAGGAATTATATGTGAAAAGTGTGGTGTTGAAGTAACTAAATCTAATGTCAGACGAGAGAGAATGGGTCATATTAATTTAGCTACACCGGTGGCTCATATATGGTTTTTAAAATCTTTACCAAGTAGAATTTCATTAGTTATTGATATGAAGCTAAAAGAAGTTGAAAAAGTTTTATATTTTGAAAATTTTATTGTTGTTGAACCTGGTTTAACAGGTTTGAAAAAAAATCAATTATTGTCAGAAGAAGAATTAATTAAATATCAAGATGAATACGGCGAAGAGTCATTTACAGCAGGAATTGGTGCTGAAGCAATCTTAGAAATATTAAAATCTATTGATCTAAAAATTGAACGTGAAAAACTTTCTAAATCCATAAAGGAGACAAAATCAAAGGTAACTGAAGAAAGAAATGTAAAAAGATTAAAATTGATAGATTCATTCATTGAAACGGGAAATAAACCTGAGTGGATGATTTTAACAACTATTCCAGTTATACCACCAGAGCTACGACCTTTGGTTCCTCTTGATGGCGGCCGGTTTGCTACATCTGATCTTAATGATTTATATAGAAGAGTAATTAATAGAAATAATAGATTAAAAAGACTTATAGATCTTAAAGCGCCTGATATTATTATAAGAAATGAGAAAAGAATGTTGCAAGAGTCAGTCGATGCTCTTTTTGATAATGGTCGAAGAGGAAGAGTTATTACAGGAACTGGCAAAAGACCTCTCAAATCTCTTGCAGAAATGTTAAAAGGTAAACAAGGTAGATTTAGACAGAATTTATTAGGAAAAAGAGTCGACTATTCGGGTAGATCTGTAATTGTTGTTGGTCCCGATTTAAAATTACACGAATGTGGATTGCCAAAAAAAATGGCATTGGAGCTATTTAAGCCATTTTTATATGCAAGACTAAATAAACTTGGCTTAGCATCTACAATTAAACAGGCAAAGAAACTCGTAGAAAAAGAAAGAGATGAAGTTTGGGATGCTTTAGAAATTATAGTAAGAGAGCATCCTGTATTATTAAATAGAGCCCCAACACTACATAGGTTAGGAGTTCAAGCATTTGAACCAAAATTAATTGAAGGTGATGCAATTCAACTTCATCCATTAACTTGCGCAGCTTTTAATGCTGATTTTGATGGAGATCAAATGGCTGTACATGTTCCATTGAGTTTGGAAGCACAATTAGAAGCAAGAGTATTAATGATGTCAACTAATAACATATTAAGCCCCTCAAATGGAAAGCCAATTATTGTTCCGAGTCAGGATATGATTTTAGGAATATATTATCTTTCACAACCTCCGCAGCAAAGTGAAAAAATAGAAGGATATTTCGTAAACACAGACGAAATATTACAAGCTCTCGAAAATGGAAGCATAAAAATCCATTCAAGAATAATCTCAAGATTTGAAACTGTTGACGAAAAAGGAAACAAAAAATTAGAAACTCACACTAGTACTGCTGGGAGATTTTTGTTAGCCAATATAATACCAAAAAATATAAATAATAAATTTTCTTTAGTTGATAGATTACTGCCAAAAAGAATAGTTTCAGAAGTAATAGATCATATATTTAGATTTTCTGGCCAAAAAAATACAGTTATTTTTTGTGATAAGCTTAAAGATCTAGGATTTAAATATGCATTTAAAGCTGGAATTTCATTTGGTAAAGATGACTTGGTAATTCCAGATAATAAAGAACAACTTATTGATGAAACTAAGAAATTAATTACTGAATATGAAAATCAATATTCTGAAGGTCTAATCACAAGAGGTGAAAAATATAACAAAGTAGTTGATGCATGGTCAAAATGCACTGATAAAGTAGCATCCGAAATGATGAAAAGGATTTCTGCAACTGAAGTAACAAAAGAAGGTATTAAAATAAATTCTGTATTTATGATGGCAGATAGTGGCGCAAGAGGATCAGCGGCACAGATGAAACAACTTGCTGGAATGAGAGGTTTAATAGCAAAACCATCTGGAGAAATAATAGAAAGCCCCATAACCTCAAATTTTAAAGAGGGATTAACTGCTTTAGAATATTTTAATTCTACTCATGGAGCAAGAAAAGGTCTAGCAGATACAGCTTTAAAGACGGCGAATTCTGGATATTTAACTAGAAGACTGTGCGATGTTGCTCAAGATTTAACAATAGCTAGCAAGAAATGTGAAACACCTGGTTTTATTCAATTAAGTGAAATTATCGAAGGTGGAAATGTGATTGTTAGTTTATCAGAGAGAGCCCTAGGTAGAGTTGTAGCTAAAGATATTAAAAATCCTATCTCAGGTGAAATTATTATTAAAAAAGAACAAATGATAGACGAAGAAGGTTGTGAAAAACTGGATGCGGCCGGAGTTAAAAATATTGATGTTTACTCCGTAATTACTTGCAGTCTTTCAGAAGGAGTTTGTTCAACATGTTATGGAAGAGATTTATCAAGAGGCATACTTGTTAATGTTGGAGAGGCTATAGGAATGATATCAGCTCAATCAATTGGTGAGCCAGGGACACAATTAACAATGAGAACTTTCCATGTTGGAGGTACTGCATCTATTAAACAAGAAAGTCAGATTGTAACAAAATCAGAAGGAACATTAAAAATTATTAACACAAACTTAATTGAAGATTCTAAAAAAAATCTGATTGTCATGGGAAGAAATACTCAATTGTCACTTGAAGACGATAAAGGAATGCAAATAGCTGTTTACAAAGTCCCATATGGTTCGAGATTATTTTATCAAAATGGAGAAAAAATAAAAAAAAATACAAAAATTTGTGAATGGGACCCTTACACTACACCAGTAATTGCTGAAAAAAGTGGAACAGCTAATTTTGTTGACTTAATTGACGGTATATCAATTGCCGAAACAACAGATGATGCAACAGGTATCTCAACAAAAACAGTTATTGACTGGAAAACACAATCAAAAAATACAGACTTAAAACCAAGAATTACACTTAGAGATGAAAAAGGAAATGTAATTAAAAAAGCAGATGATAATGAAGCAAGATATTATTTAGTTCCAGACTCAATCTTATCAGTATCAGATGGGCAAAAAATACATGCCGGTGATGTTATTGCTAGACTTCCAAAAGAAACATCTAAAACAAAAGATATTACTGGAGGATTACCAAGAGTAGCTGAATTATTTGAAGCAAGAAAAGCAAAAGATAGCGCAATAATAGCTGAAAATGATGGCAAGGTTATTTTTGGAAAAGAAGTAAGAGGAAAGCAAAGGATAACAATTGAAGCAGAAAATGGTGATAGTTCTTCATATTTAATTCCTAAAGGTAAACATATTAATTTTAATCAAGGTGAAAAAATAAAAAAAGGTGAATATTTATTAGATGGTCAACCACTACCTCACGATATTCTAAGAATTTTAGGTATAAAAGAATTAACAGAATACTTCGTTAATCAAGTTCAAGAAGTTTACAGATTACAAGGTGTAATAATAAATGATAAACATATTGAAGTAATATTAAGACAAATGCTTAAAAAAATTGAGGTAAAATCCCCTGGAGATTCAAATTTATTACCTGGTGAGATTATCGAAAAGGTATCTTTTGATCAAATAAATGCAAAACTTAAAGATGAAGGAAAAAATTTAGTAGAAGGAGAAAGAATTTTAATGGGTATAACTAAAGCATCACTTCAAACAGAGTCATTTATTTCTGCAGCATCTTTTCAAGAAACAACAAGAGTGTTAACAGATGCAGCAATTAAAGGAAAAATTGATAAATTAAGAGGTTTGAAAGAAAACGTTATTGTAGGAAGGTTAGTCCCCGCAGGCACTGGTTCTATTAAGGTCAAATGGAATTCTAAAGCAAATAATGATGATAAAGCATACTTAGCTGAAAAAGATAAGCAAGAATCTTTAGAAACCCAGTCTCAAAGCTAATAAATACCTACATTTTTAGACCATTTTAAATTGACAAATCGAAATTTTTAAGTATTTTGGCGATATTTTTTTGGTTGGAATGTAGTACTCTGTACTAAACGCTGCCAAACTAGCCGCTGTAAAGTTTCATTCCAAAAAATATTATATTATGCCAACTGTAAACCAATTACTGAGAAAAAAAAGATCTAGACCAAAAGTTAGAAACAAAGTTCCTGCTTTAGAGCAATCACCACAAAAAAGAGGTGTATGCTTAAAAGTATATACAACTACACCAAAAAAACCTAACTCAGCTTTAAGAAAAGTTGCAAGGGTTAGACTTTCAAATGGTCATGAAGTAATTTCATATATTCCAGGAGAAGGACACAATTTACAAGAGCATTCGGTAGTTTTAATTCGTGGTGGAAGGGTAAAAGATTTGCCAGGAGTTAGATACCATATACTTCGTGGAAATCTTGATACTCAGGGTGTCTCGGCTAGAAAACAACAAAGATCAAAATATGGAGCTAAAAAAGGAAAATAAAAATGTCAAGAAAAAGAAAAGCTCCAAAAAAAATTCCTTTAGTAGATCCAAAATTCAAATCTGTAATAATACCTAAATTAGTCAACTCAATTATGTTCGATGGAAAAAAAATTACTGCAGAGAAAATTGTTTATGACGCATTAAACAAGATTAAATCTAAATCAAAAGAAGAACCAATTAATGTTTTTAATGAGGCAATTAATAATATTCGACCAACAGTTGAGGTAAGATCCAGAAGAGTTGGTGGAGCCACATATCAAGTTCCTGTTGAGGTAAGACCGAAAAGATCACAAGCACTTGCTATTAGATGGTTAATTGATGCTTCTAGAAAAAGAAAAGATAAAACAATGTCAGATAAATTGTTTAATGAAATATTTGATGCTTATAACAATAAAGGTTCTTCAATAAAGAAAAAAGAAGATACTCATAAGATGGCAGAGTCAAATAAAGCTTTTGCACATTATAGGTGGTAATTATTTATGGCTAGATCACACGATATAGATAAGTATAGAAATATTGGTATCATGGCCCATATTGATGCCGGCAAAACAACAACAACCGAAAGAGTTTTATATTATACTGGCAAAAGTCATAAAATTGGAGAAGTTCATGATGGTGCGGCTACAATGGATTGGATGGAGCAGGAGCAAGAGAGGGGAATAACTATTACCTCAGCTGCAACAACTTGTTTTTGGAGAGATCACAGAATTAATATAATAGATACACCTGGACATGTTGATTTTACAATTGAAGTTGAAAGATCTTTAAAAGTTTTAGATGGAGCTGTTGCTGTTTTCGATGGTGTTGCTGGTGTTGAACCTCAATCAGAAACTGTATGGAGACAAGCTGATAAATATAAAGTTCCAAGAATATGTTTTGTAAATAAACTAGACAGAACTGGTGCAGATTTTTTTAGATGTGTGGATATGATTAAAGAAAGACTTGGAGCTAAACCTTTAGTGTTACAAGTTCCTGTTGGTATTGAGTCTTCCTTAAAAGGTGTTGTAGATTTAGTAAAAATGAAAGCTGTAATTTGGAAAGATGAAACTCTAGGTGCAGAATTTGAATATCAAAATATTCCAGATGATTTAAAAGAAATTACGGAAAAATATAGACAAGAATTAGTTGAAACTGCAGTTGAACAAGACGAAAAGTTAATGGAAAGTTATTTAAATGGTGATGAAATCAAAGAAAGTGATCTTATCAAATGCATTAGAAAAGGTTGTTTAAATTTTGATTTTGTACCGGTAATAACAGGATCTGCTTTCAAAAATAAAGGAGTTCAACCTCTTTTGGATGCGGTAATAGATTTTTTACCAAGTCCCAAGGATCTAGGATCAATTAAAGGAACAGTGCCAAATACAGAAGAAGAAATAGAAATGAAATTTGAGGATAATGCTCCATTTTCAGCTTTAGCATTTAAAGTTGCTAACGACCCTTTTGTTGGCTCTCTTACATTTATAAGAATTTACTCAGGTACTATTAAATCTGGTACAGGAATCTATAATACATCAAAAGACAAAGAAGAAAGAGTTGGCAGGATGCTATTAATGCATGCTAATTCAAGAGAAGATATTAAAGAAGCTCACGCAGGTGATATAGTAGCTTTAGCAGGATTAAAAAATACAATAACTGGCCACACACTTGCAAATGAGAGCAACCCTATATTGTTAGAGCCAATGGAGTTTCCTGATCCTGTAATTGAAATTGCTGTTGAACCAAAAACTAAAGGTGACCAAGAAAAAATGGGGGAAGCTTTGGGAAGATTAGCTAAAGAAGATCCATCTTTCAGAGTAACCTCTGATGAAGAATCAGGACAAACAATAATAAAAGGTATGGGAGAGCTGCATCTAGACATAATTGTAGATAGAATGAAAAGAGAATTTAAAGTTGAAGCAAATGTAGGCGCTCCACAAGTTGCTTATAGAGAAACTATATTAGGTTCTTCTGAAGCAGATTATACACATAAAAAACAAAGTGGAGGCGCTGGTCAATTTGCAAGAGTAAAATTACAATTAGAACCTCTAGAACCTGGTAAAGGTAGAGAAGTTGAAAATAAAATTAAGGGTGGTGCGATACCAAAAGAATTTATACCTGGTGTTGAAAAAGGTATTGAAAGTGTTTCGGATAATGGAATTTTAGCAGGATTTCCAATAATTGATTATAAGGTTACGATTGTAGATGGATTACACCATGACGTTGACTCGAGTGTATTAGCCTTTGAGCTTGCATCTAGACAATGCTTTAAAGACGCCTGTCAAAAAGCAACATTGAAACTTTTAGAACCTATTATGAGAGTTGAGGTTGTTACCCCTGAAGATTATATGGGAGATGTTATTGGAGATTTAAACAGTAGAAGAGGGCAAATTAATACTCAAGAACAGAGAGGAAATGCAACAGTTGTTACGGCAATGGTACCTTTAGCGAATATGTTTGGTTACATAAATGCTTTAAGATCTATGTCGCAGGGTCGAGCACAATATTCAATGTTTTTTGATCATTATGATAAAGTTCCACAAAACGTACAAGATGAAGTAACAAAGAAAACAGGCACATAAAATGGAAAAGCAAAATATAAGAATTAAACTTAGAGCTTATGATAATAAAATCCTAGACCAGTCAACTGAGGAAATCGTTAATACTGTAAAAAGAACTGGAGCAAATATAAAAGGACCAATACCACTTCCGACTAAAATTGAAAGATATACAGTTTTAAGATCTCCACATATAGACAAAAAAAGTAGAGAACAGTTTGAAACAAGAACACATAAGAGATTAATAGATATAATTGAACCAACGCCACAAACTGTTGAGGCTTTAATGAAATTAGATTTGGCATCAGGTGTAGATGTAGAGATTAAAATATGAGTAATTTACAACTTATTGGAAAAAAATTAGGTATGACTAGAGAGTTTTATGAAAGTGGTCAATCAGTACCTGTTACCGTTCTCAAGATGGAAAAAGCTAGAATTATCAATCTCATTGAAAAAGAAAAGAGAGGCTATTCAGCAATACAAATTGGTTTTGGTAATATAAAAGCTTCGAAATTGTCAAAGCAAATGAAAGGATTTTTTGCAAAAAAAAATACAGAACCAAGAAAAACACTTAAAGAAATAAGGATAGAAAATATTCAAGATTATAAAGAAGGTAATGAATTTGGTGTTGAGATTTTTGAAAATGTTAAATTTGTTGATGTGAAATCAAAAACTATAGGTAAAGGATTTGCTGGTGCTATGAAAAGACATAATTTTAGTGGTTTAAGAGCATCTCACGGTGTTTCAATTTCTCATAGATCTCATGGATCCACAGGTCAAAGACAAGACCCAGGTAAAGTATTTAAAAATAAAAAAATGGCAGGTCATATGGGCGATAAATTTAGAACTGTTCAAAATTTAGAGCTAATAAAAAAAGATAACGAGAACCAGTTACTATTTATAAAAGGATCAATTCCAGGATCAAAAAACAGCGAAGTTACTGTGACTAAATCAGTGAAAAATTTAAAAAAATTCACAATACTTGAAAAACTAGAAGCTGCTAAGAAAGCTAAAAACATAGCGGATAAAAAAAAGAAATAAAAAAATGAAAATAGAAAAATTCACAATTAATGGAAGTAAAAATTCTTTAGAAGTAACGGATAAGATATTTGGAAGTAAAATTAACAGAAAATTAGTAAGTGAAATTTTATATAAAAATATTGCAAATTTTAAAGGAAGGAAAGCAAAAACTAAACAAAAGAATGAAATTATTGGCTCTACATCGAAGATATATGCTCAAAAGGGAACTGGTAATGCACGACACGCAAGCCGAAAAGCCCCTTTATTTGTTGGTGGAGGTGTAGCTCATGGACCTAAAGGAGAAAATTCATATCAAACCAGAAAATTAAATAAAAAAGAAAAAAAAATGGGTTTAGCCTCAATTATATCAGAAAAATACAATCTTAAAGATGTTATAGTTTTTGATGATTTTGCTAAATCAATAACAAAGACGAAAGAAATGTTTTCTTTTTTGAAAAAATTTGATGCAACTAGTTCAATTTTGATTTTAGATACTGCTTCAAAAGAAAAAATTGGAAGATCCTTAAAAAATATACCAAATATAAAAGTATCAGATATAGCAAATCTAGCATTATATGATTTAGTAAAATATAAAAAAATAATTTTTACCGAAACATCAATTAAAGAGTTGGAAAAAAGATATATATGACAAAGAAATTTAATTATTATGACAATATAATAAGCCCAGTAGTTACTGAAAAATCTACTCAGCAATCTGAATTGAACAAAATAGTTTTTAAAGTAAATAAAAAATTTAATAAGAAAACTATCAAAAAAAATATTGAAAAAATCTTTAAAGTAGAAGTAACTAAAATTAATATTGTTAATAAAAAGAAAAAAACCAAATCTACCAGGGGGAGAAAAATTAGTATTCCTGGATACAAAAAAGCTATTGTAACTTTAAAAAAGGGTCAAAATATTGATCTAACAACAGGAATTTAAATAATATGTCTTTAAAACAGTTCAAACCCTACACAAAATCTAGAAGATCTACAATTTTAATTGATAGATCAAACTTATGGAAAGGTAAACCTTATAAGCCTCTTACAGCGCCTAACAAATCTGTAAAAGGTAGAAATAATTTGGGAAGAATAACAGCTAGAAATCATGGAGGAGGACACAAACAAAAATATAGAGTAATTGATTTTTACAGAAAAAAATTTGATGTTTCAGGTTCTGTTGAAAGAATTGAATACGATCCAAATAGATCGTGTCATATAATGCTTATAAAATTTGATGATGGTGATAGATCTTACTATTTAGCTCCTCAAAAAATTAAAGTTGGTGACAAAATTCAAAATGGACCAAATTCAGAAATTAAAGTTGGAAACGCACTGCCGCTTAAAGATATACCCGTTGGAATGGATATACATAACGTTGAGTTACATCCTGGGGCAGGAGGCAAAATAGCAAGAGCCGCAGGAGCTCATGTTACTATTTCTGGTTCTGATGGCAGTTACTCAGTAATCAAGATGTTATCAGGGGAAATAAGAAAAATAGATTCAAGGTGTTTAGCTACAATAGGTGTTTTGTCTAATCCTGATCAAAAAAATATAAGCATAGGAAAGGCTGGTAGATCAAGATGGTTGGGTAGAAGACCTCATACCAGAGGTGTAGCTATGAACCCAGTGGACCACCCTCACGGAGGTGGAGAAGGAAAAACTGCTGGAGGACGTCATCCTGTTTCTCCAACTGGAGTCTCAGCAAAAGGCCTGAAAACTAGAGATAATAAAAGAACAGATAAATTTATAGTCAGAAGAAGAGGTAAAAAATAAAATGTCTAGATCAGTTTGGAAAGGACCATTTGTTGAAGAAAGTTTAATTAAAAAGGTTGAAAAAGAAAAAAATAATCCAAAAAGAAAGCCAATTAAAACATGGTCTAGAAAATCTACAATACTTCCTGATTTTGTTGGGATTAGTTTTTTGATTTATAATGGAAAAAAATTTATACCTATAACAATATCTGAAGACATGGTTGGACATAAATTTGGAGAATTTGCACCAACAAGGCAGTTTTTTGGACATACGCCTGCAGATAAAAAAGCTAAAGAGGCAGCACCAGATGCTGACAAAAAATAATTTATGAGCAAAAAACAAAAAAAAATCACTGATCAAAAATTAGTAAGAGCTATAAATAAAAATGTTAGATCTAGTACAAGAAAACTTTCACCAATTTTGAAATCTATTGTTGGAAAAAAAGCAGACGAAGCAATCAGAGATTTATCTTTTTCAGAAAAAAGAATCTCAAAAGATATTAAAAAGACAATCTCTTCAGCTGTAGCAAATGCAGAAAATAATTATCAATATGACATTGATAAATTGGTTGTCGCAGAAGCATTCTGTGGAAAACAAATTATAATGAAAAGATTTAGAGCAAGAGCCAAAGGTAGAGCTGCACCTATTATAAAGCCTTACTCAAATATTACAATAATATTAACTGAAAAATCAAAGGAGTTAAAACAAGATGGGTCAAAAAGTTAATCCAATAGGTTTAAGATTAGGAATTAATAAAGGCTGGGATTCAGTTTGGTACGCTAGTAAAAAAAATTTTGGAAATTATTTAATCGAAGATTTTAAAATTCGAGAACATATTAAAAAAACTGTTGTTAATTCAGGTGTTTCAAAAGTTATGATAGAAAGAACAACAAAAAAATGCTTTGTTACAATTTATACATCTAGGCCAGGTTTTGTAATTGGAAAAAAAGGAAGTGACATAGAAAAAATTAAAAAAAAATTATCTGATATAACTTCAAATGAGGTTGTGCTTAATATTAAAGAAGTAAAAAAACCTGAAACAAATAGTTACTTAGTTGCCGAAAATATAGCACAACAACTTGTGAAAAGAGTATCTTATAGAAAAGCAATGAAAAGAGCTATGCAATCTGCATTAAGATTGGGAGCAAAAGGAATAAAAGTTGCTTTAAGTGGAAGACTTGGTGGAAATGAAATTGCGAGAACTGAATGGTTAAGAGATGGAGCTATACCTTCTCATACTTTAAGAGCCGATATTGACTATGCAGAAGCAGAAGCATTAACTACTTATGGCATAATTGGTGTTAAAGTTTGGATATACAAAGGGGAAATATTTACGAAGGAGTTTAGTCAAGAGACTAATAAAAATTAAATTATGTTACAACCAACTAGAACAAAATTCAGAAAAGCTCACAAAGGAAGAATACATGGTGTGGCATCAAGATGTAATTTTATGAATTACGGTGCATACGGTTTAAAAGCAATTCAACCAGATAGAGTTATATCAAAACAGATTGAAGCTGCCAGAGTAGCATTAACAAGACACATGAAAAGACAAGGAAGAGTCTGGACAAGGGTATTTCCAAATATCCCAGTTTCAAAAAAACCAACTGAAGTAAGAATGGGTAAAGGCAAAGGATCACCAGAATTTTGGGCTTGTCGAGTTAAACCTGGTAGAATTTTATTTGAAGTTGATGGAGTAAGTGAACAGGTCGCTAGAGAAGCATTATATAAAGCATCTGCAAAGTTACCTATAAAATGTAAATTTATAAAGAGAATATAATGAAAAAGAAAGAAATAAGAAAATTATCAAAAACTGAAATTTTAAAAAATTTAGAAAATGCAAAAAAAGATCTTTTTAATTTAAGATTTCAAAAAAATAATGGTCAATTAAAAAGTCCATCTAAATTTAAACAAATAAGAAAAAATATTGCTAGATTTAAAACTATGATGAAAGGTGAACATGCCTAAAAAAGTACTAGAAGGAATTGTTGTAAGTAATAAAGGCGATAAATCTATAACTGTTGTTGTTGAGAGAAAATTTCAACATCCAGTGCTTCAAAAGGTTGTTAAAACTAAAAAAAAATACCACGTTCATGATGAAAATAATTCATATAATGCCGGTGATAGAGTTTCAATAATTGAGTCAAAACCAATATCTAAAACAAAAAGATTTAAGGTAGTAGAGGACAAAAGATGATACAGGTTCAAACAGAATTAACAGTTGCAGATAATACAGGCGCAAAGAAAGTTGAATGTATTAAAGTGCTAGGTGGTTCAAAAAGAAGATATGCAAGCATAGGTGATATTATTAAAGTTTCAGTAAAAGAAGCTATTCCTAAAGGAAAAGTTAAAAAAGGCTCAGTTCATAATGCAGTTGTAGTAAGAGTTAAAAAAGGAATTCATAGAAATGATGGTTCCAAAGTAAGATTTGATAACAATGCAGCAGTTTTAACAGATGAAAAAGGTGAGCCAATAGGTACAAGAATTTTTGGACCAGTAACAAGAGAACTTAGATTTAAAGGACAAATGAAAATAATTTCTTTGGCACCGGAGGTATTATAATGATTAAAAAAGGCGCAAGAGTAAAAATTTTAATTGGTAAAGACAAAAAAAAAGAAGGTGAAATTATTGAAATTGATAGACCAAATAACCGTGCAAAAATAAAAGGTTTAAATTTGATAAAAAAACATATGAAAACTACTAAAGAGAAAAAAGGTGGAATTATAACAAAAGAAAATTTTATAAATATTTCAAATCTAATGATTGTTGAAACATCAAAAAGTGTAAAAAAAAGCAAGAAAGCTAATACATGACACCAAGATTAAAAGAAATATACCAAAAAAATATTGTACAGGATTTAAAAAATAAATTTGGATATAAAAATATAAATATGGGTCCAAAAATAGAAAAAATTGTTGTTAATATGGGTCTTGGACTAGATGGAAATGATAGCAAAATATTAAAAGCATGTGAACACGATTTAGCCTTACTCACAGGTCAAAAACCAGTTTTAACTAAATTTAAAAAATCAATATCAAATTTCAAAACTAGAAAGGGAACAAATGCTGGTTTAAAAGTATCACTTAGAAAAGACAGAATGTACGAATTTTTAGATAGATTAGTAAATATTGCATTACCAAGAATTAAAGACTTTAGAGGTCTTTCTCCAAAAGGTTTTGATAAGAATGGTAACTATACCTTTGGGATAAAAGAACACATAATTTTTCCTGAAGTTAATTTTGATAAAGTTGACAAAATAAGAGGTTTAGATATTACAGTAGTTATTAAATCCCAAAAATTTGATCACAGTTATGAATTATTAAAACAATTTAATTTCCCATTTATAGAAAAGGAGACAAACTAATGGCAAAGTTAAGCTCAGTAAATAAGAATAACAGAAGAATTAAACTTGCAAATAAATTTTCTGATAAAAGAAAAAAACTAAAAAAAATAATAATGGATAAGAAGATTCCCCTTGAAGAAAGATTCAAAGCTCAACAAAAATTATCAAAATTGCCAAGAAATTCTTCTAAAACTAGAGTTGTAAACAGATGTCAAATTACAGGTAGACCACATGGTGTTTATAGAAAATTGAAAATATCTAGAATTGCTCTAAGAAAATTGACTTTAGAGGGAAAAATACCTGGAATGGTTAAATCAAGTTGGTAAAGGAGAAATATGAGTTTAAGTGACCCAATTGGAGATATGATCGCAAGAATTAAAAACGCTAGTTTAAGAAACTATAAAAAAGTAATTATACCTGCTTCTAAATTTAAAATTAAAATTGCCGATGTTCTTAAAAACGAGGGTTTTATAATTGGTTATAAAACTGAAGATAATGATGGAAAAAACAATTTGTTAATTGATTTAAAATATAATTCTGGAAATCCTGTTATTAATTCTATTCAAAGGGTATCAAAACCAGGAAGAAGAATATTTTCTAGTGCGGAGAGTTTGCCAAAAGTTAGCAACGGTCTAGGAATAGCTATAATTTCAACTCCCAAAGGTGTAATGACTGATCAGGACGCAAGAAAAAATCAAGTTGGTGGTGAAATAATTTGTAAGGTGTTTTAATGTCTAAAATTGGTAAAATAAATATTTCAATCCCTGAAAAAGTTAAAGTTTCCATAGAAGGAAGTATGCTTAAAATGGAAGGACCTTTGGGTAAAGATAATCTTGCACTTGATGTTAATACATTTGATTTAGATATTAAAGAAGGAAAAGAAGTTTCTATTAAACCAAAAAAAATTAATCAAGATACTAAAAGAATTTGGGGTTTAAATAGAAGTTTAATTAATAATGCAATAAAAGGTGTAAATGAAGGATATTCAAAAACCTTAGAACTTACTGGTGTAGGATTTAGAGCTGCGGTAAAAGGAAGTTCGTTAAACCTTCAAATTGGATTTAGCCATGATATAAATCATCAAATACCAGAAGGAATTAAAATAGCAGTTGAGAAACAAACTATTATAAAAATTTCAGGATCAAATAAACAATTAGTTGGTTCAGTTGCAGCTAAGATTAAATCATACAAAAAAACAGAACCATATAAAGGCAAAGGTATTAAAGAACAGGGTGAATATATATTAAAAAAAGAGGGTAAAAAGAAATAATGAAACTAAGCACAAAAGATAGAAAAAGATTTAGAATTAGAAGAAAATTAAAAAGCAATAATCCAAACAAGAGGATGAGATTGACCGTATCTAGATCGAGCAAAAATATATCTGCCCAAATAATTGATGATGCAAATAATAAAACACTTATTTCTGCAACATCTAATATAAAAGATATTAAAAATTTAAAAAAGAATAAATCTGAATTATCTGAAATTGTTGCTTCAAAAATTGCTGAGAAAGCAAAAGAAAAAAATATTAAGAAAGTTTATTTTGATAGAGGTATATATAAATATCACGGTAGAATTAAAATATTTGCAGAAACTTTAAGAAAGAATGGGATGGAATTTTAATTATGGAAAAAAATAATAATGATTTTTTAGATAAATTAGTGCATATCAATAGAATTACAAAAGTTGTTAAAGGTGGAAGAAGATTTGGTTTTTCAGCATTAGTTGTGGTAGGTAACCAAAATGGGCAAATTGGAGTTGCCCATGCAAAAGCCAAACAGGTTCCAGATGCAATCAAAAAAGCTAATGAATTAGCAAGAAGAAAATTAATTAAAATTCCATTGAGAGATGGAAGAACAATTCATCATGATGTTTATAGCAAAGATGGAGCTGGAAAAGTAATATTAAGAGCCGCCCCAAAAGGTACAGGAATTATCGCTGGTGGACCTATAAGATCTATATGTGAAGTTCTCGGTATAAAAGATATAGTTGCTAAATCACTTGGCACTGGAAACCCACACAATGTAATTAGAGCATGCATTAAAGCCTTAAAACAACAACATTCACCAAAATCAATTTCGTACGCAAGAAATAAAAAAATTTCTGAGATTGTTGAGAAAAGAGGTTAATTTATGAAACTTAATTCAATACATAAAACAAAAGAAACAAAAAAAAGAGTTGGAAGAGGTATTGGAAGTGGAAAAGGAAAGACATCTGGTAGAGGAGTAAAAGGACAAAAATCAAGAAGTGGCGTAGCAATTAAAAGTTTTGAAGGCGGTCAAATGCCGTTGTACAGAAGGTTACCTAAAAGAGGATTCAATGCTCTAAAAAATAATGAAAAATGTGCAATTATAAATTTAAAACAAATCCAAATACTAATAGATAAGAAAAAAATTTCGTCTGAAACAAAAATAGATTTAAAATTATTAAAAACTAACAAAATTATAAAAAAAAATGTCACTAAATTCAAAATTTTAGGGCTAGGAGATATTAAACAAAAAGTAAATATTGATAGCAGTTTGTTATCAAAAAACGCAAAAACAAAACTTTCTAAATCTGGATCATCATTTATTTCTAAAAATAACTCTTAATGAGCGCTAGTAATCAAAACGACCTAAGAAATAGAATATTTTTTACGATATTTATTTTAGCAATTTATAGATTAGGTACTTTTGTTCCATTGCCAGGAATTGATCCAAATCAATTGCAAATTTTAATGGAAGGTAATCAAAAAGGATTACTTGGTATGTTTAATGTTTTTGCAGGTGGAGCAATCAGTAGAATGGCAATTTTTGCTCTAGGTATTATGCCATATATTTCCTCATCAATTATAGTTCAGCTATTAACAGGAGTTTCTGATTACTTCAAAAATCTAAAATCTCAAGGAGAAAAAGGTAGACAGAAAATTACTCAAATAACAAGATATGGAACAGTATTATTGGCAACAGTACAGGGATACGGTCTTTCGGTAGGATTAGAGTCTTCAGCTAATTTAGTAATAAATCCCGGAATATTTTTTAAAATATCAACAGTTACAACAATTGTAGCCGGCACAATGTTTCTAATGTGGTTGGGTGAGCAAATTACACAAAGAGGAATTGGAAACGGTATATCTTTAATCATATTTTCAGGAATAGTTGCTGAAATACCTAGGGCTTTAGCAACAACATTTGAGTTAGGACGAACAGGAGCATTATCGACAGTAATAATAATTTCAATTTTTATTATATTAATTTTAACAATAATGTTTATAGTTTTTATGGAAAGAGCTTTAAGAAAAATTCCTATAAATTATCCTAAAAGACAAGTTGGTAATAAAATTTATGGTGGGGACTCATCTCATTTACCTTTAAAAATTAATTCAGCTGGCGTTATACCTGCAATATTTGCATCAGCTTTGCTTTTATTGCCAATAACATTTTCTAATTTTAATATTTCTGAAAATGAAACATTTTTAAATATAGCTTCATTTTTCTCTCAAGGGCAACCGCTTTACATGTTATTATATGCTTCAGGAATTATATTTTTTACATTTTTCTATACGTCTATTACATTTAATCCAAATGAAACTGCTGAAAATTTAAGAAAGTATGGCGGGTTTATACCTGGTATTAGACCTGGTGAAAGTACAGCATTATATATTGAGAATATCTTAACAAAATTAACTACCATTGGCGCTATGTATTTAACTCTGGTGTGTTTGATGCCAGAATTTTTAATTGCAAATTACCCAATCCCTTTTTACTTAGGGGGAACGTCAATATTAATAGTTGTTGTAGTAGCAATTGATACAGTCACGCAAATACAAACAAGATTAATGAGCTCTCAATATGAGCAACTGATTAAAAAAACTCAATTTGGAAAATAAGTGAATATTATTTTATTCGGTCCACCAGGCGCTGGTAAAGGCACTCAATCAAAATATTTAGTAAAAAAAATAAATGGTTTACAGATTTCAACAGGCGATATGTTAAGAGATGAAATTAAAAATGAAACAGATATTGGCAAAACGATTATTAATGACATGAATGATGGAAAGTTTGTAAGTGATGAAATTGTAAATAAACTGATTAAAAATATAATATCCAACCCTAAAAATAAAGATAAATTAATATTTGATGGATATCCTAGGTCAATAAGTCAGGCAAAAAATTTAGATATTTTATTAAATGATACAAATCAAAAAATAGATTTCATTTTTTTCCTCAATGTTAATAAAGACACAATTATAGAAAGAATAAAAAAAAGAAAAATTTTAGAAAATAGATTAGATGATGAGTTAAATACTATGCTTAATAGATATGATACTTATATTAAAACAACCAAACCAGTCTTAAATTTCTATTCTAAAAATCCAAATTTTCATGAGATTGATGGAACTCTTGAAATTGATGAAATTACTAGAAAAATAGACACTTTTATCAATGTTTAAGACGTTGACATTGATTAAACTTATTATATAAAAGGCACAATTTTATCACATAAATTATGGCTCGTATTGCAGGTGTAAATATTCCACAGAATAAATTGGTTCACATCGGACTAACCTACATATATGGAATTGGCAATAAGTTTTCTTCTCAAATTTGTAAAGCCTTAAATATACCTTCTTCAAAAAGAGTTAACGAATTAACTGATGATGAAATTCTCAAAATAAGAGAGTTTATAGATGGCAATTTTACAGTAGAAGGTGATTTAAGAAGAGACAACTCTTTAAGTATAAAAAGGCTCATTGATTTAGCTTGTTACAGAGGTACTAGACATAAAAAAAAATTGCCAGTTAGAGGTCAAAGAACTAGATGTAACGCAAGAACAAGAAAAGGAAAAGCAATAGCTATTGCAGGAAAAAAATTAACCCCACTAAAAAAATAAAGCATGTCTAAAGAAGAAGTTAAAAAAAAAATATCAAATAAAGAAGAAGCAGAAAAAGAAACGTCTAGTAAAAAAACTTATACAAAAAAAAAGAAAGTTAAAAAGAATATATTAAATGGTATTGCTTATGTTCAATCAACATTTAACAATACAATTGTGTCAATAGCAGATACAAAAGGAAATGTAATATCTTGGGCTTCTGCAGGTCAAAAAGGTTTTAAAGGTTCAAGAAAATCTACACCATATGCAGCCCAAGTAGCTGCAGACGCTGCAGCTTTAAAAGCTTTGGATTGTGGAATGAAAAC
The DNA here is from genome assembly GCA_902629075.1 of uncultured Pelagibacteraceae bacterium. Classification (GTDB taxonomy): domain Bacteria; phylum Pseudomonadota; class Alphaproteobacteria; order Pelagibacterales; family Pelagibacteraceae; genus Pelagibacter. The sequence continues at coordinate 48,012 of CACOPK010000002.1, forward strand.
ACTATCGGTTGAAGTTAAAGGTCCTGGTTCAGGAAGAGAAACTGCTTTGAGAGCATTACAAGCTAGAGGTTTTAAAATAACTTCAATAAAAGATACTACACCAATGCCTCATAATGGTACCCGGCCACCAAAAAAAAGGAGAGTTTAAAATGGAAACGACTAATGTTAATTTAAAAAATTGGAAATCATTAATTAAACCGTCAAAAATAGACGTAGACCAAAACGAAGATAAAACTTTTGCAAAAGTCACAGCGGAACCATTAGAAAAAGGTTATGGTTTAACTATTGGTAACTCTTTAAGAAGAATTTTGTTATCTTCTATAAGAGGCGCAGCTGTAACTGCTATTCAGATTGATGGAGTACAACATGAATATAGCTCTATTAAAGGCGTTAGAGAAGATGTAACTGATATAGTCTTAAATATAAAATCATTAGCTTTAAAAAGTAACGCAGAAGGTAATAAAAAACTAATTTTAGATGCCAAAGGCCCTGGAGAAATAAAAGCTTCACAGATAAACCCTGTTACAGATATTGAAATATTAAATCCTGATTTAGTGATATGTAATCTTGATGAAAATACAAATTTCCATATGGAGTTATTTGTAGGCAATGGCAAGGGGTATGTTTCTGCTGAATTAAATAAACCAGAAGAGCCACCGTTAGGATTAATTCCAATCGACTCACTATTTAGTCCTGTAAAAAAAGTTTCATATTCTGTTAGCACAGCTAGAGAAGGAAAAGCCTTAGATTATGATAAATTAACTATGGAAATAGAAACAAATGGATCAATAACCGCTGAAGATGCATTAGCATATTCAGCAAGAATTTTTCAAGATCAATTAGGTATGTTTATTAATTTCGATGAACCGCAAGAAATTAAAATTCAAGATCAGCCAAAAGAGCCTGAGTTTAATCAAAATCTTTTAAGAAAAGTTGATGAACTGGAGTTATCAGTGAGGTCTATGAATTGTTTAAAAAATGATAATATAATTTATATTGGAGATTTAGTTCAAAAATCAGAAGGAGAGATGCTTAGAACACCAAATTTCGGTAGAAAGTCTTTGAATGAGATAAAAGAAGTTTTAAGTGGAATGTCACTTTATTTAGGCATGGAAATTCCAAACTGGCCTCCAGATAATATAGCTGAATTGTCCAAAAAATTAGAGGATGCAATTTAAATTAAATGAGACATAAATTTGGTCATAAAAAATTAAACAGAACATCTGAACATAGAAAAGCATTGATTAAAAACATGCTAAATTCATTAGTTAAATATGAACAAATAACTACAACACTCCCTAAAGCAAAAGTACTTAGACCAGAAGCGGAAAAATTAATTACAATTGGTAAAAAAGATAATCTTGCTAACACAAAAAGATTAGTTTCAAAGTTACAGAATATTCAAACTGTAAACAAAGTAAGAAAAACTTTATCAAAAAGATATGAGGCTAGAAAAGGAGGTTATACACGTATTATCAAAGCAGGATATAGATATGGAGATAACGCGCCAATGGCTATAATTGAATTTGTTGATAGAGATGTTGAGGCAAAAAAAGTAGATAGAAAAAAAGTTAAAACAGAAGATAAGAGCAAAGAACAGCCACCAGACCAAAAAACCGCATAAAAATTAATTAAACCTTATGACAAAGGTTATTAAAATAGATTATAATTCCATTGGGCTAAGAATTGACAAATGGATTAAAATTAATTTAATCAAAATTCCACAAAGTTTGATTGAAAAAGATTTAAGACAAGGCAAGATTAAAGTAAATAATAAAAAAATTAAAAGTTCTTATAAATTAAAAAAATCAGATAAAATATACTTATATAATTTTTCCTATAAAGATTTCATTAAAAAAAAAATAAAATTTATTCCTAAAAAAGATACCATTAAAGATGCTGAAGATAATATAATTGAAAATAATTCAAACTTTATTGTCATAAATAAAAAATCTGGCCTTCCTGTTCAAGGTGGAACAAAAGTAAAAGAAAATATTATAGATATTTTTACTAATCATCATTATTTTGAAAAAACTCGCCCATATATTGTTCATAGAATAGATAAAGATACATCTGGTGTTTTAATAATAGCAAAAAATCGTGAAACAGCTCAGCAACTAACAAGTTTATTTAGAATAAGAAAAATTTATAAAACATATTTGGCGATTTCATTTGGTCAATTAGATAAAAATAGGAATATTATTGATAATAATTTAATTAGATACGATGGTGATAAAAAAATTATTGAAAGAGCAATAACGCATTGTAGTAAAATCGACAGTAGTGCAAACTATACTTTATTCAAGTTAAAACCAATAACTGGCAGAAAGCATCAGATTCGTAAACATCTCATTGATTTAAATTGTCCAATAGTGGGAGATCAAAAGTATTTCATTAAAAAACCAAAAAAAAATGTGCAGTTATTGCTTCATGCTTATGAAATTAAATTTATTTTAAATAACAAAAAATATACATTTAGAGCTGATCTCCCTGATTATTTTACCAATTTTTTAATTAAAAATAATTTGAAACAGAAAGATTTTTAATTAAATTTTTTTGCAATTGATTTACAAATTGAGAGTAATTGATTGTAGTCAATTCCTTTAGTTTAACTAATTTACTGTTTGAAATTCCACATGGAATAATTTTTTTAAATATATCTAAATTATTATTTACATTAATTGAGAATCCATGGTAGGTAACCCACTTCCTTACTTTAACTCCTATAGCAGCAATTTTTTTATTCTTACCTTTATGGTTAACCCATATTCCAATATTTTTTCTATCACTATAACTTGTAATTTTAAATTCTCTTAAAGTATCTATTATTGAGTTTTCTAAAGTAATTATATATTTTCTAATATCTTTCTTTCTTTTTGATAAATCTATAACTAGATAACATATTAATTGACCTGGAGAATGACAGGTAATTTTTCCTCCCCTAGAAGTTTTAATTACTTTAATTGATTTATCTAAAATATCAGATGTTTTAAAACCAGTCCCTCCGGTAAAAATTTCTCGATGCTCTAAAAACCAAATTAATTCTTTTTCTTTATTATTTAATATATTATCTAATCTTTTTTCCATTATTTGAATTGCATCATTATATTCTACTGGTTTTACTGATTTTTTTATCTCTATACTCATATTAAATTTGTAATATAAGGATATCGCTCAAAAAATACTAGGAATATCAGCCATGAGTTTAATAAAAAAAAGTAAAGATAAAATTGTAAATTTTGAATTTAATAAAGAGTATATAAAAGTAATTACTGAAAAAATATCCAGTAGTGACGCAGATTTTATAAATAATTCTTTTAAAGAAATGCATCCAGCAGATGCTGCGGATATAATTGAACATTTATCTCAGGATGATAGAGAAAAATTAATTAAATTAAGCAACTTTAAGATTGATCCATCAATATTTATTGAACTTAATGAAGCAATCCAAACCGAAATTACTAAATATTTGTCAAACGAAAGTATTGTTTTTATTTTAAAAAACCTAGATTCGGATGATGCAATTAAAATTTTAGAAAATCTAGATGAGAAAAATAAAAATGATATACTAGGATCACTTCCACCTAAAGATAGATTCGTTTTACTAGAGAGCTTAAGTTATCCAGAGGACAGCGCTGCTAGAATTATGCAAAGACAGTTTACGGCTATACCTAGCAATTGGTCAGTAGGTCAAACCATTGACTATTTAAGGGAAAATAGAGATTTACCAGAAGAATTTTTAGAAATTTTTATAGTAGATAATGAATTTAAACCCATTGGAACGGTTCCTTCCTCTAAAGTATTAAGAACTCCTAGAGATGCTAAAATGATTTCAATTACAAATGAAACACAATTTTTAATACCAGTAGACATGGACCGAGAAGAAGTCGGTAGGATGTTTGAAAATTATAATCTTAATTCTGCAAGTGTAGTAGATAAAAATAATAAATTGGTAGGAATGATAACGAATGATGATGTATTAACAGTGCTAGCCGAGGAAGCTGAGGAAGACGCTCTTAGACTAGCTGGTGTTGGAGATGAAGAAATTACCGATGGTATTTTTACAAAGACAAAAAGAAGATTTAATTGGTTATTATTAAATTTATTTACGGCATTTTTAGCAACTTGGGTAATTAGTATATTTGGTGCCACGATAGAACAAATGGTTGCTCTTGCTTTTTTGATGCCAATAGTAGCTTCTATGGGTGGAAATGCAGGAATGCAAACATTAGCAGTTACTGTTAGAGCTATAGCAACTAATGATTTAACAGAAAATAATTTTTCTCAAAATATATTGAAAGAATTTTCAATAGGTATTTTGAATGGTATTATATTTGCTTTAATAAGTGCAGCTATAGTTCAGTTATGGTTCAAGGATGCAATCTTGTCGTTAATTATATCTGTATCAATGGTTCTAAACATGATAGTTGCTGGCTTGTTTGGAATTTTAATTCCAATAGGTTTAAAAAAATTTAAAGTAGATCCAGCAATAGCATCAAGTGTATTTGTAACAACAATAACCGACGTTATAGGTTTCTTATCTTTTCTTGGAATTGGTGCTTACTTTTTTTACTAGTTAAAAATTATCTATTAAACGAACATTTCCCTGCTTATAAGCAATAAAAATTTTAAAATTCTTTTTTGTAAACTTTTTAGACAAATTTTGTGAATTACGAATTTCAAAATATTCAACTTTGTCACATAACAATTTTATTTTTAACAAATATGATTCAAGCAGCTTACTATCACTAAACTTATATGTAATTCGTCTTTTAAAATTATATAATATTTTTGAAATATTTTCAGAATTTTTTAGCGATTTTTTATTAAGCAAAATATTTCTAGATGATAAAGGTAATTTATTTTTATTTCTTATAGTTTTGCAACCAACGATTTTGGTTTTAAATTTATTTTGTAAATACTTTTTTATTAAAAAAATTTGTTGATAATCTTTTTCTCCTAAATACATAAATTTTGCATTTATATTTTCCAAAAGTCTATTAATAACTGCTAGAACCCCTTCAAAATGTCCGATTCGACGTCTTGCACATAATACTTTATCTTTTTTTGAAATCTTAATTTTCCTTTTAATTCCTTTATTATAAATTTCATTATTATTTGGAACAAAAACATAATCGACACCTAGCTTTCTTAAAATAGAAATATCCTTATCAATGTTTCGTGGATATCTATTAAAATCTTTTTTTTCGTTAAACTGTGTAGGATTTACATAAATACTAACTAGAACTTTTCTTAATTTAAATTTTGCTTTTTTAATTAAATATATATGTCCTTTATGAAGAGAACCCATAGTAGGCACGAATCCAATATTTTTATTAAAATTTAATTCCCTATTTAAAACATTAAAGCTTTTAATAATTTTCATTTATGATACTTGATTAAATAATACATTATGATCAAACAAGCAATAATACCACTTGCTGGATTAGGCACTAGATTGTTGCCATTGACAAGTGTATTTCCAAAGGAATTACTGCCTATTAATGGCAAACCAGGTCTAGAATATATTTTAGATGAATGTATTGACGCTGGCATTAACGAAATTATTTTTATTATTTCTAAAAAAAAAAAACTTATCAAAAAATATTTTTATAATGATAAGTATTATAAAAATATAATTAAAAAAAAAAAAGATAGTAGAATAAATAAAGAATATAATAAAATACTTAAGTTTAAAAAAAAAATTAAATTTGTTTACCAAAATAATCCATTGGGTACAGGTGACGCTATTTTAAAAACAAAAAATTATATTACAGGTTCTCATTTTTTGATTTTGTTTCCAGATGATTTAATTATGAAAAAAAATTGTTCAAAACAGATGATTTCAATACATAAAAAATTAAATTGTTCAGTTATGGCATCAATTAAAGTTAAAAAAAAAAATGTTAGTAGATGGGGAATATATTCAATAAAAAAAAAAATTAGTAAAAATGAATTTTTGATTGATGACGTTGTTGAAAAACCAAAGATAAATAATGCCCCTTCTACTAATGCCGTTATAGGTAGATATATTTTACCAAAAGAAATTTTCAATAAACTTACTATTCAAAAAAAAGGCATAGGAGGGGAAATTCATATAACCGACTCAATAAGAGAACTAATAAAAGAAAAACATAAATTTATTGGCCATAATTTTGCCGGTAAATATCTAGATTGTGGAACTATGTACGGTTATATAAATTCATCTTTAAAAATATCTAAATTATGAAATTATGCATGATAGGTACTGGCTATGTTGGTCTAGTTAGTGGCGTTTGTTTTGCTGATTTGGGCAATGAAGTTATATGCGTCGATAAAGATAAAAATAAAATTGATAAGTTAAAAAAATCAATAATTCCAATATACGAACCTGGACTAGATGAATTGGTTAAAAAAAATTATAAAGCAGGAAGATTAAAATTCTCTACAAATCTTGTGGAATCTGTACAAAAATCTAAAATTATTTTTATTTGTGTAGGTACACCAACACTTAGAAATAAATACGAAGCAGATTTATCCCAAGTTTTTTCAGCTGCAAAAGAAATTAGTAAAAATATTAATTCTTTTAAAATTATAATCAATAAATCAACAGTCCCAGTTATGACAGGTGATTTAGTTGAAAAAATTATGTCGAAAAATGTTAAAAAAAGTTTGTTCACAATAGTATCAAATCCAGAGTTTTTAAGAGAAGGTGATGCTATAAGAGATTTTATATATCCTGACAGAATTGTCATTGGAACATCTGACAGAAAAGCAAATAAACTATTACGAAATTTGTATTTACCTCTTATTTCAAAAGGAGCAAAATACATAAGTACTTCAAGAAGAGCAGCAGAATTGATTAAATATGCATCAAATGCTTTCTTAGCTACAAAAATAACTTTTATTAATGAATTGGCAAATCTATGTGAAAAATTAAAAATAAATGTTGAAGATGTTTCAATTGGTATGGGAACTGATAAAAGAATAGGAGGACGATTTTTAAGAGCTGGTCCTGCTTATGGCGGATCTTGTTTTCCAAAAGATACTAGAGCAATTGTTGATACCGCAAATAAATCCAAAGTTTCTTTATCTGTAATTAAAACTGTAATAAATTCTAATGATAATAGATCAGGAATATTACTAAAAAGAGTTAAAAAAATTTTAAATAATAAAATTAAGAATAAAAATATTACTTTTTTAGGAGTAACATTTAAAGCAAATACGGATGATATGCGCGAGTCAGCCTGTTTAAAAATGATACCTTATTTAAATAAAAAAGGTGCTAAAATTAGGTATTATGACCCAACTGGAGAAAAAAAGGAATTTATTAAATTTAAAAATGTTCAATATAAAAATACTATTAAAGATGCATGTGAGTTATCTGATCTAGTAATTGTTCATACTGAATGGAATGAATTTAAATTGATTGACTTAAAAAAAATTATTAAAAAGAAGAGCTTTAGTGTATATGATATGCGAAACATTTACTCACCTGAAAAAATGAAAAAACAAAATATAAAATATTTCGGTGTTGGTAGATAAATTAATTTAATTCAAAAATTGCATCAACTTCAACAGCAACACCTAAGGGCAAGCTATTAGCACTTACCGCTGCTCTAGTATGCATACCTTTTTCTCCAAAAATTTTTACTATAGTATCAGATGCACCATTTATTACTTTTGGCTGTTCATTAAAATTGTCTGTTGAGTTGACAAACCCTGTAAGTTTAATGCAGGATTTTATTTTTGAAAGATCACCATTTAAATGCTTTTTCGCTTGGGATACTATATTTAAAGCACATCTGATTGCTGCTTGATAGCCTTGATCAGTATTAAAATCTTTTCCTAATTTTCCTTTAATTAAATTACCATTGGCATCATTAGAAATTTGGCCTGAAATATATAAAAATTTACCTATTTCTTTAGTCGCTACATAGGATCCAACTGGATCTGTAGCAGATGGCAAATTTAAATTGTTTTTTTTTAAATTTTCCTCAAAATTCATTTCTTTTTTTTAAACCAATCTGAAAGATACTTTTTTTCTTTTACATTTGATGCATCAATTTCAACATCTCCAAATGTGGAAGATTTATTTTTTGCCTTTTTTGTTATGCAACCAAGGTACTCTTTTGATAATTTTTTAATTCCTGAGCAATCTATTGCGCTATAAACAGTTTCATTATAAACAAAAAATATGAAAACTATTAAAATTATTTTTTTCATTTTTTTTTTCTTTTTTTATTTTTATCGTATTCTTTTCTTTTTTCTATCAAAATTAATGCCTCTTCCATAGTTAATTCTGTAGGATCTTTTTCTTCAGGAATAGTTGCATTTAAGGATTTATATTTAATATACGGTCCGTACTGACCTTTCATAATCCTCACAGGCTTTTTATCTTCCGGATGTTCTCCTAGATCTTTAATTAAAGATGAAGATATTCTTCCTGGTTTTGCCTCAGCAATAAGTGTGATAGCTCTATTTAAGCCTATTGTAAAAAGTTCTTCGACATTTTCTATTCTAGCTGATTTATTTTCACACTTAAGATACGGTCCAAATCTTCCTGAATTTATAGTTATATCCTTACCGTTTTCTGGATGTTGACCTATAACTTTTGGAAGTGAACATAAGTATTTTGCTTTTTCTAAATCTATTTGATCAATTTCTATTCCTTTTGGAATTGAAATATTTTTTAAATTATCATTTATTTTTTTCTTTTTCTTTGTTGATATTTCTTGTTCGGCTATTTCATACTGAAGATAAGGACCGAACCTTCCACTTTTTAAATAAATATTCTTACCATTTTCATTTATACCTATTAATTTAGGTTCTGCCAAAGCGATTTGATCATTTGCCTTTGACTTTGAAAGAGGTCTAGTAAACTTACATTCGGGATAGTTTGAACATCCAATAAAAGCACCACCTCGAAAGCTATTTTTTAAACTTAATTCTCCTGTGCTGCATAGTTTACATTGTCTATTAATTTTACCATTTTTATCAGCTTCAAAGATAAGTTCTCCAAGACTTTCATTTAGAAGATCCAGTACTTCTCTTGTTCTTTTTTCTTTTACATTTGCAACATTGGTGTTGAAATCTTTCCAGAAATTATCTAACACTTTGATCCATTCTTCTTTGCCAGCTGTAATGTCGTCTAGCTGCTCTTCTAAACCAGCTGTAAAACCATAATCTACATATTTTGTAAAAAGTTTCTCCAAAAAAGCTGATAATAATTTACCTCTATCAGTTGGAAAAAAACGCTTGTTAACTATATCGGCGTATCCTCTATTTGATATTACAGATATTATACTTGCATAGGTAGAGGGTCTGCCAATTCCTAATTCTTCAAGTTTTTTAACTAAACTTGCCTCAGAAAATCTTGGTGGTGGTTGAGTGAAATGTTGTTCGTCTATAAACTCTATAGCTGAAACTTCTCCTCTATCAACACTCGGTAGAATTTTTTCATCCTCATCCTCAATTCTTGTTAATTTTAAAAAACCATCAAATTTGATTGTAGATCCTGAACATTTAAATTGATTTAAATTGTCATCAGAAATGATTGTAATAGTTTTTCTATCAAACTTTGCAGCTTCCATTTGTGACGAAAGTGCTCTCGACCATATTAAATCATATAATTTAACTTGATCACTGCTCAAAAATCTTTTCATACTCTCTGGTGTTCTAGAAATGTCAGTTGGTCTTATTGCTTCATGTGCCTCCTGAGCATTTTTTGCTTTTTTTCCAGAATAATTATTAGGTTCTCTAGGAAGATAAATATCTCCATAAGAGTCTTTTATAAATTTTCGAAAATCTGTAACGGCATCTTTAGAAATATTAGTCCCATCTGTTCTCATGTATGTAATTAATCCAACTGTGTCACCATCAACATCTATACCTTGATATAATCTTTGTGCAATTTGCATCGTTCTAGAAGCACCGAAACCTAATTTGCTTGATGCTGTTTGTTGTAAAGTTGACGTAGTAAAAGGTCCAAGTGGATTTCTTGTATAAATTTTAGAACTTATATCTGAAATATTATACTTTGATTTTTTTATTATATCAGTTGCATTGTTAATATCTTCTTTATTTTTAAAAGTGAATTTTTCAACTTTGATATCATTAAGAATCACAATATTTGAGTTTAAGATATCCCCACTAGATGTTTTAAAATTTACATTAAGTGTCCAAAATTCATCGGGTTTAAACTGTTCTATTTCGTGTTCTCTTTCAGTTAATAATCTTAATGCAACAGATTGTACACGTCCGGCTGATTTTGAGCCTGGGAGTTTTGTCCAAAGAATAGGAGAGATATTAAATCCTACAAGATAATCAAGAGCTCTTCTTGCCATGTAAGCGTCAACTAAATTTGATTCTATATTTCTAGGGTTATCTATTCCGTTGGTTACTGCCTTTTTAGTTATCTCGTTGAAAACCACTCTTTCGATTTTTTTATCTTTTAAAAGTTTTTTCTCATTTAGATACTCTTTAACATGCCATGCTATAGCTTCACCTTCGCGATCTGGGTCTGTAGCCAAAATTATTTTTTCTGATTTTTTTGCTGCATCGGTTATTTCTTTTAAATATTTTTTTGAAAAACTATCCACTTCCCAGATCATTTTAAATTTATCTTCTGGGTTGACTGATCCATTTTTAGAAGGGAGATCTCTAATATGACCATAGCTAGCTAAAACAGTATATTTATCTCCTAAATATTTATTTATAGTTTTAGCTTTTGCAGGACTTTCAACAATGACAAGATTCATAAATATTTAAACTACACAAAAAATATACAGATAGTCAAATTAATAAATTTTTGTTTTAGATTCGTTGCGATTTAACAGTCTTTTTATATTTTCCCGGTGAGTATAAAAAATTAAAACAAACATTATTATAAAGAAAAAAATTACATCACTTTTCAAAATAAAAAAATTAATAATTGGAATTGATAAACTTCCTATCAAAGATGATAATGATGAGTATTTAAATATCAAAAAAGTTGTAAACCAAACGACACCAAAAGCAACTCCTAGATAAATATCTATACAGCATAATATTCCAACATATGTTGCAACACCTTTGCCACCCTTAAATTTTAACCACACTGGAAAAACATGTCCTAAAAAAACAGATAATGATGCAATATATAAATATTCTATAAAATAAACTTTAACAAAAATCACAGGTATAACTGCTTTAACAATATCTAAAATTAAAGTCGCGTACCCAATTGATTTACTGCCAGTTCTTAAAGCATTTGTTGCACCGATATTTCCCGAGCCTATCTCTCTTATATCTTTTTTTAAAAAAATTCTTGTTAAAAGAAAACCAAACGGAATTGATCCTAATAGATATGAAATAATAATAATTAATTCTAGTTTCATTTCAACTTGAACAATTCCTTTCCATTTACAAAAGTACTGATGACTTTGCCTTGTAACTTTCTACCTTCTATAGATGTATTTTTTGATTTTGACACTAGATTTTCTTTTTTAACAACCCATGGTCTATTAATATCAACGATACAAAAATCGCCATCTGTTCCAACACTTAAATTTCCCTTATTAATTTTTAAAATTTTTGCAGGATTGTGGGTGATCACTTCAATAATTTTTTCCAATTTTATTGAGCCATTGTGAAACTGTTCTAATGCCAAACTTAAAAGTGTCTCTATCCCTGATGCACCAGTTGCCGCTTGTGAAAAAGTCAATCTTTTAGATTCTTCATCTTCTGGTTTATGATCTGACACTATTACATCGATTAAATTTTTATTAATTCCATCTATGAGGGACATTCTATCATCTTCAGTTCTTAGAGGCGGTGAAAGTTTTAAAAAAGTTCTAAATTCGCCTATATCATTTTCATTTAAGGCTAGATTGTTAATTGACACACCAGTTGTGAAATTAACTATATCTTTTTTATAATTTATTAAATCCAAAGATTTTCTGCTTGAAATTTGAGAAATATGATACCTGCAATTTGTTTCTTCTAATAAACTTAAATCTCTCTCTATAATTATTTTTTCAGCTAGATCAGATATTCCTGGAATTCCTAATTTAGTAGATATTATACCCTCATTAATCATTCCATCTTTTGATAATTCTGCATCTTCTGCATGTTGCATTATCAGACAGCCAAAGTCATAAGCTGATTTGATTATTCTAGACATAACTCGAGGACTTTGAATAGATTTTATTCCATCTGTAAAACCTACAATGCCTTTGTTTTTCAAAAGACCAAACTCACACATATTAGTTCCCTCAGCGTCTTTTGTTAACGTTGCTGTAGGAAATATATTTATTTTTGATTTATCTCTTCCTCTTCTTTGAATGAAATCAACTATAGAAACACTATCAATTACAGGCTTTGTATTTGGCATTGTTACAACAGATGTAATTCCTCCTGCTAACGCCGCCTCGCTTAAAGATCTATAATTTTCTTTATACTCATAGCCTGGTTCTCCACCAAAAACTCTCATATCAACTACTCCAGGAAAAATGTGTTTGCCTGTTAAATCAGTACATTTCTCTCTAGATGGAATATTGTTTTTATTAACCCTTTTGCCAGAAGCTTCAATTTTTCCTTTTTCATTAATAATTAATCCTCCGATTTCGTTAATTGCATTACATGGATCAATTATGTGAGCATTTAAAAAATATTTTTTTTTATTTATCATTAGCTACAAAAAATTTTCAAACAAGCCATTCTTATTGCAACACCAAGTTCAACTTGCTCCTTAATAACACTTTTATTTATATCATCTGCCAACATTGTATCTATTTCTATACCTCTATTCATGGGCCCGGGGTGCATGATTAATGCATCAGTTTTGGCAAATTCTAATTTTTCGGGTGATAAACCATAATATTCATAGTACTCTCGATTTGATGATAAATATGAACTTGTCATTCTTTCATTTTGAAGTCTGAGCATCATTACTATATCACAATCTTTCACTCCTTTTTTCATATCTGTATAGATATTAACTCCAAATTTTTCTAAATCTTTTGGCAATAAATTTGATGGCCCAATAATATTTACTTCAGCTCCTAACATAGTTAATAAATATATATTTGATCTTGCAACTCTTGAATGCAATATGTCACCGCAAATTGCAATTTTTAAACCTTCTATATTTTTTTTTCTATTAATTATTGTTAAAGCATCTAGTAATGCTTGCGTTGGGTGTTCTCTTCTCCCATCCCCAGCATTTAAAACTCCGCAATTAACTTTTTGAGATAACAAATTACAAGCACCGGAGTCTTGATGTCTAATGACAATTATGTCTGGATGCATTGCATTTAATGTCATTGCTGTGTCGATCAAAGTTTCTCCTTTTTTGATCGCTGAATTGGTAATATTCATTGACATTACATCTGCGCCCAGTCTCTTACCAGCTAACTCAAAAGAACTTTGTGTCCTTGTTGATGGCTCAAAGAATAAGTTTATTTGTGTCTTACCTTTTAAAATATCTAATTTTTTATTTTTACTTCTATTAAGATCGATAAATTGTTTAGCTTCATTCAATATATGTTTAATTTCTGAAACTTTTAAATCTTGAATACCAAGGAGATGTTTAGGTGAATTTTTAATAGCTTTTTTTGTGTCATTGGCCATTAAAGCTAACTCTATAGCCATATTGTCTCATATAATCAAGTGTTATTTATCTAAATAATCCAAAACTCCTTGAAGTATGAAAGTAGCTGAATTTTGATCAATATTTTTCACTCTTTTTGATACGTTAACATCAAGTTGACTTGATAAATTAAATGAACCAACAGTTGAAAGTCTTTCATCCCAAAGGACTGTAGGAATCTCTAAATCTTTATATATAAGTTTTATTTTGTCTTTTACTGATTGCGCTGAAGGTCCTTCTGTTCCATCCATATTTAAAGGAAGACCAAAAACAATTCCCTTAATGTTATTTTCTAAAATTAATTCTTTAAATTTTAAACATAGGTATTTTATATTTATAAACTCAATTGTCTCTAAAGGAGTGGCAATTTTTCTATTTTCATCACATATAGAAATACCAATTCGTTTTGAACCCATGTCGACACCTAATAGTCTAGATTTGTTGTCTAATTGAACCTTTAATTCATCAATTGTGATCATATTGTAATTTCTAAATATAATGATAATTTGCCTTTAATTAATTATCATATGAGTATAGATCTTAAAACAGTAAAACACATATCTAAATTATCAAGAATTTCAATTGATGATCAAAAAGCTAAGAAATTGGAGAAAGATCTAAATGCTATATTTAAGTGGATAGAGCAACTTAATCAGTTAAATACTGATAAAGTTGAACCTCTAACATCAATCGCTGAAACAACACTAAGATTCAGAAAAGACCAAATAGAATCTAAAAATATTAGAGAAGATATTCTAAAAAATTCCCCCAAAGACAACAAAGACTATTTCGTAGTACCAAAGGTTGTAGAGTAATGACTAATTTAATTGATTTAACACTCAGCGATCTTGTAAAAAAAATAAAATCTAAGGAAATTTCATCAAAAGAAATAACAAGTGTCTATATAGAAAGATCTAATAAATCGAAAAAACTTAATACTTATGTCGAACAAACTTTTGACGAGGCAATAAAAAACTCTGAAAAATTTGATAACAACCCTAATTTTAATAAAAAACTTTCGGGTATACCACTTGCTGTAAAAGATTTATTTTGTACAAAAAATGTAAAAACAACAGCGGGTAGTAAAATTTTAGAAAATTTTGTGCCAACCTACGAAGCAACAGTTACTCAAAATTTATGGAATGAAGGAGCAATTTTGCTTGGAAAATTAAATTGCGATGAATTTGCAATGGGATCCTCAAACGAAACAAGTTATTTTGGAAATGTTATTAGTCCAATTGATGATAATTTAGTTCCAGGAGGTTCTTCAGGTGGATCTGCTTCTGCTTTAGCTGCAAAACTTACTCCTGCTACCATAGGAACCGATACTGGTGGATCAATAAGACAACCTGCTTCTTTCACAGGTACAGTTGGTTTAAAACCTACTTACGGAAGTTGCTCAAGGTATGGTATAGTTGCTTTTGCATCCTCATTGGATCAGGCAGGTCCAATGACTAGAGATGTTAAAGATTGTGCATTAATGCTTGAGGTTATAAGCTCATTTGATCCTAAAGACTCAACTTCAATTAATTTTAAACGTCCAAATTATTTTTCTGACTTAAATAAAAATATTAAGGGAAAAAAAATTGGAATCCCCAAAGAATACAGAGTCGATGGGATGCCTACTGAAATTGAAAATTTATGGGAAAAAGGAAAAACTTATTTAAAAGATTGTGGCGCTGAAATCATAGATATTTCATTGCCTCACACAAATTACGCTTTACCTGCATATTATATAGTGGCTCCAGCAGAAGCATCATCAAATTTAGCTAGATATGACGGTGTAAAATATGGTTTTAGAGCTGATGGTGAAAATTTAATTGATATGTATGAAAAAACAAGATCTCTAGGCTTTGGAGATGAAGTAAAAAGAAGAATAATGATTGGTACCTATGTACTATCCTCTGGATATTATGATGCTTATTATTTAAAGGCTCAAAAGGTAAGAAAACTTATTAAAAATGATTTTGATAAAGTATTTAATAAGGTAGATGCAATTTTAACTCCTTCAACACCAAGTTCAGCATTTAAAATTGGAGATAAAACTAATGATCCTGTTTCAATGTATTTAAATGATATATTTACAGTTCCTGTAAATTTAGCTGGTTTGCCGGGTATATCTATCCCAGCAGGATTAGATAAAAACAATTATCCTTTAGGATTACAAATAATTGGAAAACCATTTGATGAACAAGTAATATTGGATATTGCATTTTCTATGGAAGAAAAAATTAATTTTAAATTAAAAACGAATGATTGGTGGATTAAGTGAGTAAAGATCAATACATAATTGAGAAAAATGAAAATAAATATGAAGTAATAATTGGCTTGGAAGTTCATGCTCAAGTACTTTCAGAGTCAAAATTATTTTCTACATCTGCAACTAAATTTGGATCAGAGCCCAATACTCAAGTTAGTTTAGTTGATGCTGCTTTTCCTGGAATGCTTCCTGTGATCAATGAGTTTTGTATTAGACAAGCTGTCAAAACCGGAATTGGTCTTAATGCAATAATAAATAAGAAATCTATATTTGATCGAAAAAATTATTTTTATGCAGATCTTCCTCAAGGTTATCAAATATCTCAATATAAAGATCCAATTGTAGGTGAGGGCACTGTAGTTTTAGATTTGCCTTCTGGACCAAAAACTATAGGAATCGAAAGACTTCATCTTGAACAAGATGCAGGAAAAAGCATTCATGATGTAGACCCTGGTAGCACTTTAGTAGACTTAAACAGATCTGGTGTAGCTTTAATGGAAATAGTCAGTAAACCTGACCTTAGATCACCTGAAGAAGTAAATTTATATATTAAAAAATTAAGATCAATAATGAGATATCTAGGTACATGTGATGGAAACATGCAAGAAGGCTCGCTCAGAGCAGATGTTAATGTGTCAGTTAGAAAACTCGGAAGTGATAAACTTGGTACACGATGTGAAATTAAAAATGTTAATTCAATTAAGTTTATGCAAATGGCGATTGAATATGAAGCAAATAGACAGGTAGAACTTTTAGAGGAGGGCAATGTGGTTGACCAAGAAACAAGATTATTTGACACAAAAAAAAATCAAACCAGGTCCATGAGATCAAAAGAAGATGCTCATGATTATAGATATTTTCCAGATCCTGATCTTTTACCGTTAGTGTTTGACAATCAATTTATTGAAAATATAAAAAAAGAAATACCTGAACTGCCAGATCAAAAAAAAAATAGATTTATTGAAAAATTTAAACTTAGTCCATATGAGGCAACAATCTTAGTTTCAGATTTAGATACATCAAAATTTTTTGAAAAGGTAATCGAAAAATCAGATGTAAAACTATCGGCAAATTGGATAACTGGTGAATTATTCGCTCTCTTAAATGAAAATAATCTTGAAATAAACGAAAGTCCAATAAGCCCTGAAAATTTGTCTAAATTAATTAATTTAATTTCAGACGGAACTATTTCAGGAAAAATTGCAAAAACAATATTTGAAATAATGTCTAAAGAAGACAAGGACCCAAACATTATTGTGGATGAAAAGGGACTAAAGCAAGAGAGTGATCCTAAGGCATTAGAAGATTTAATTCAAAAAGTATTAAGCTCTAATAAAGATAAAGTAAATGAGTATAAGAGTGGTAAAGATAAATTATTTGGATTTTTTGTTGGTCAGGTAATGAAAGAAAGCAAGGGAAAGGGCAATCCTCAAATAATCAATAAAATTTTAAAAGAAAAACTTAATGGATAAAAATATAAGCATCGATCACAAATTGATCGAATATATATTCTCTCACACAAGTAATTTACATCCTATTCAGAAAGAATTAATTAAATACAACGAAAGTTTAGGTCATATTAATAGGCTTCAAATATCAATATTACAAGCGAATTTCTTACAATTTCTAATTAAATCGAGAAAAATTAATAAATGTTTAGAAGTTGGAACTTTTACAGGTTACAGCACATTAACAATGGCATTATCCTTAAATAAAAATGGAAAAATTCATACAATTGATAAGGATAAAGAAAAAAATATTATTGCAAAAAGTTTTTTCAAAAAAGCAAATGTTTCGAAAAAGATTAGAACTGAAGTATCAAATGGCAATGATGCTCTAACAAAGCTAATCAAAAATAAAAACAAATATGACCTGATTTTAATTGATGCAGATAAAGAAAATTATATAAACTATTTCAATAAATCATTAAAATTATTGAAG
Source organism: uncultured Pelagibacteraceae bacterium (assembly GCA_902629075.1). Lineage (GTDB taxonomy): Bacteria > Pseudomonadota > Alphaproteobacteria > Pelagibacterales > Pelagibacteraceae > Pelagibacter. Next base: position 65,822 of record CACOPK010000002.1, read on the forward strand.
AAAAACGGTTTATTAATTGTAGATAATGTTCTTTGGAAAGGCGAGGTAACAAATGATAATGCCAAAGATAAACTAACACAAAAAATTAAAAATTTTAATTTATACGTTAAAAAATCAAAAATAAAAAAATACATACTTCCAATAGGTGATGGTTTTTATATTTGCTGGAAATAAATGATTACAATTTTATCTTTTTATAAATTAAAAAAAATGCAAAAATTAAAAAGACTCAAAAACTTATTACTGAAGAAAATAAATCAATTCGGAATTAGAGGTTTAGTCATAATTTCTCCAGAAGGTATCAATGGAACTCTTGCTGGAAATTCAAATAGTATTAGTATAATAAAAAAATTAATTGTTAAAAATTTAAATACCAATAAATTTGATATTCAAAATACAACTAAATCTAAATTTGTACCATTTAAAAAAGCAAAAATTAAAATCAAGACTGAAGTAGTTCCTATAAATGAAAAATATAATTTCGATAAAAAGTTTAAAAAAAAATACCTCACCCCAAATCAATGGAATAAATTTTTAGAAGATAAAAATTCAAAAATAATAGATGCCAGAAAACCTTTTGAATATAAAGTGGGTACTTTCAAAAAATCAATTAATCCTAATACATATAATTTTCGAGAGTTCAAAAATTATCTTTCTACTATTAAGAAAGATGAGCAAGTTGGGATGTTTTGTACTGGTGGAATAAGATGTGAAAAGGCATCAAATTATCTGTACAGATATGGATTTAAAAATATTTATATGTTGAAGGGTGGGATTATTAATTATTTAAACAAAATAAAACCTAAAAAGAACAAATGGAAGGGTGAATGCTTCGTTTTTGATAATAGAGTTACTATAACAAAAAGTGCTAAACCTGGAACTTACCGAGTTTGTGGTGGATGCAGAATGCCAGTATCAAAAAAAGAAATGAAATCTTATAAATATAAAATAGGCCTTAGCTGTCCTAATTGTTACGACAATTTATCAGACGATCAAATAAAAAGGTTTACTGTTCGTCACAATCAAATTTTAAATTCTAAAATAGAATTTAAATTTAGAGAAAAATAAAATGAATATACTTGTTGATGATATAAAAAAATTAATTAGAAAACTTGCAATTCCTGCATTTATAGGAACATTGTTTCAAACACTCTATAACGTTGTTGATACTTTTTTTGCTGGCAAAATCTCTCCTGAAGCTCTTTCAGCTTTAAGCAAATCTTTTCCTGTATATTTCATAATTATTGCAACATCGATTGGAGTAACAGTAGCGGGCACTTCATTAATAGGTAATAGCATAGGTGAAAAAAATGAAAAGAATTCAATTTATTATTTTACTCACATTATTTATTTTGCAGTAATAATTTCTTTTTTGATTTCTTTCTTAGGACTTAATTTTTCTGAAAAAATATTTATTCTAATGGGATCAACTGAATATGTAACAAACTTAGGTTTGCAATATACTGATATTATTTTTTTTGGTTCAATATTATTCATATTAGTTGTAGCAATAAATTCTTTACTACATGCCGAAGGAGACACAAAAACTTACAGAAATGTTTTAATTTTATCTTTTTTAATCAATATAATTTTAAATCCAATATTAATTTTTGGATTTATGTTTGTACCAGCTTTTGGCATTAAAGGAATTGCTATATCAACTTTAATTGCACAATTTGTATCATTTATCATAATTCTATTAAAAGTTTTAAAAAATGACCGTGTAAAAAGAATAACAAAAGAATATTTGTTACCTAAGTTATATTATTTTAAAAATATATTTTTTCAGTCGATGCCTATTATTATATCTATTTGTGGATACTCAATTGCGGCAGGTATTATTTTTGCTTATGTTGGAATTTCTGGAGAATACGCTACAGCAGGTTATGGTGCTGGAACCAGAATTGAACAGGTTGTTTTATTGCCAATATTAGGCATAAATACTGCAATCATAACTATCATCTCTCAAAATTTTGGAGCAAGAAACCTTGGTAGAGTTAAAGAAACATACATTGGAGCCATACAATATTCATTAACGATAATGATTGTATGTTCATTATTAATATTTATTTTTTCTAATAGCATAACAAGTTTTTTTTCTAACAATCAAACCGTTATAGAATTCGGTGGAAAATACCTTCAAATTTCAGCTTTTGTTCTAACCGCATACCCAATATTCTTTTTATCTAATGGATGTTTTATGGCATTAAAAAAATCAGAATATGCAATGATATCTAATTTCTTTAGAAATGTCCTTAATCCAGTTTTAGTTTTTTATTTTGCATCTCTATATAATGCCTCTTTTGAGCAGTTCTTTTGGATTTGGGTTGCAATTAATTGGATATTTTCTATTACTTATTTTTTATTTACGTTTAATTTTTTAAAATCAAGATTACAAGAAACTCGAGCTATCGTTAATCCATAGCCAAAGGTGTTCTGAAAAGGATTTTCTCACAAATAAGTCTACATTATTTGTATCATTGTGATGAAGAATAACATCAACATGATTTAATAGTGTCTGAACTACAACATTTTTAGTATTTTTGAATTTATTAAAGTCAAAAGGGGATCCTTTTGATAGAACTTCAAATACATTTTTTCCCTTCATATTTATTAATACCCATTGATCACTCACATCAGTTACAGAACCCAAGTTTAATTTTGATATTTCAGAGTCTAAAGACAGCATTAGATTTTTATCAATATCTTTGCCATATATCAGCCATTCATCAGGACTTAGCCACAATGCACTAATATTTTTAATAGTTGCGCTTGTATTAGACTCTGTAGGCAACATAATAGATAGAATTTTTCCGGCTTTTGTAAAAAAATCTCTATTTTTTCCTCTTAGGTTTAATTTATGTATTGGCTCCACTAAATTTAATTCTAAATTTGGAAACTCTTTTTTTTCAATTTTTGGATAATTAATATTAAGCATTTAATCTCTCATTTTTACTATCAAAAAATATAAAATCTGAAACAGTTACTTTTATTGTTTTATCTTTCATTGGCACAAGAAGTTTTTGACCTTTAAGCTTCTTACCATTTTTAACAACTGCTAAAGCTATTGATTTATTTAAATTTGGACTAAAGTAACTTGATGTTACATGTCCAAGCATTTCTATTGGTTGCTTTTTTTCATCCTGTACTATTTGAGCACCTTCCTCTAATATTTCGCTTGGATTATCAGTTAATAATCCTACCAATTGTTTTCTGTCCTCTCGCATAGTATCACTTCTATATAGAGATCGTTTTCCAATAAAATCGTATTTCTTTTTACTCACTATCCAATCCATTTGAAGATCAATAGGAGTCATAGTTCCATCTGTATCTTGACCTACAATTATAAAACCTTTTTCAGCTCTTAATAAGTGCATTGTTTCTGTGCCGTATGGTGTAATGTTAAACTCCTTTCCTGCATCCATACATTTTTCCCATAATGATTTTCCATATTTAGATTCGATATTTATTTCATAGCTATGTTCCCCGGTAAAACTTATCCTCATTATTCTGCAATGTATTCCATCTAATTCAGCATTTTTAAAAGACATATGTGGAAAAGTTTCGTCATTGAATTCAATGTTCGGAAATAATTTTTTTAAAATATTTTTTGAATTAGGCCCACATACACTTGCAGTAGCAAAATGATCGGTTACAGATGTTAGCCATACATCTAATTCTGGCCATTCTGTTTGCAAATAATCTTCTAATTTTGAAAGAACATTTGCTGCACCACCAGTAGTGGTTGTCATTAAGTAGTGGTTTTCACTTAATCTTGTAGTTACACCATCATCATAAACCATCCCATCTTCATTTAGCATCAAGCCATATCTGCATTTACCAATACCTAATTTAGACCAAGCATTTGTATATACTCTATTTAAAAATTCTGATGCATCAGTTCCCTTAATATCAATTTTACCTAGTGTAGAAGCATCTAATATTCCTGCACTTTCTCTAGCCGCTTTACTTTCTCGTTGCACTGATTGATCCATATTCTCGTTACCTTTTGGATAGAACCAAGCTCTTTTCCATTGACCTACATTTTCAAATTTAGCTTTATGATTTTCATGCCAAGCATGCATAGGTGTTTTTCTAGTTATATCAAAAAATGTTCCCACATTTCTTCCTACAATTGTTCCAAAAGTTAACGGTGTGTATGGTGGTCTAAAAGTAGTTGTACCTAAGCTTCCCATTTTAACACCTGCAGTTTCAGAGATAATTCCGAGAGCATGCATATTTGCAAGTTTACCCTGATCTGTTCCCATACCAGTTGTTGTATATCTTTTGACATGTTCTATAGATCTAAAACCTTCCCTCATTGCAAGTTTTATATCTTTAGCCGTCGAGTCATTTTGAAAATCTAAAAACGGTTTCGTTTTTCCTAATGGTTTATCGTTAGGTAATAACCATATATTCTTATTTTCTTTTTGTTTGGGACAACTTACTTTAATTAGATCAAAATCAGTTGTAGATGAAGATAGAAAATTTTTGCAGTCTGAAATTGTATTTTTAATTATATCATCTAACTCAAAATTTCCATTACAAGAACCAATGCTAATTTGATCAGACATTGCAATGTTTGGTAAAAAGACTTGATCAGAGTCTCTAAATTTTAACTTACCTCCTGATTGAGTAAATAAGTGTACCATAGGTGTCCACCCACCACTTATAGATAAATTATCACAAACTAAATTTATTTTACTTCCAATAACATTAGTGCCATCATTAGACATTTCCATTATTTGAATAGATTTAATTCTTCGATAACCTTTTGTATCAACAACAGTGTGGTTCCAATAAATTTTAATACCTGCATTCTTTGCATTTTTTACTAAAATAGATGAAGAGTAATTTCTTATATCGACAATAGTAACGTTTATACCTTTTTTATTTAAAGATATTGCAGTTTCATATGCAGAATCATTATTCGTAAAAATTACATTTTTATTTCCACATCTAACTCCAAAATAATCGATATATTTTTTAACAGAGTTAGCCAACATTACACCTGGTCTGTCATTATTATTAAATATCAAAGGTCTTTCTATAGAACCTGTTGCAAGAATTACTTTTTTAGCTCTTATTTTCCATAATCTTTGTCGTAATTTATTCGATCTTTCATTTAAAGATTTATGATCACCTAAATTTTCTCTTGCTAATAGGTAATTGTAACTATGGTACGCTGCCAAACTTGTTCTGTGTTTGATTATTAAATTTTTCTTATTTTTTATATTTTTAATTTGATTATTTAACCATACAGAAGATATTTCATCATCGATTTTAAAATTTTCATCATCCTGAAAAATTGTTGAACCACCAAGAGAGTTTTTATCATCAATTAAAACTGTATTATTTCCATTATCAGCAGATATACTTGCTGCAATTATTCCAGATATACCGCCACCAACAACCAAAACATCACAATGTAAATAATTATGATCATATAATTCTGGATCAGGTTGAGTAGGGGATTTGCCTAATCCCGCTGACATTCTTATTGCTGGTTCATACAAGCTATACCAAAGCTTTTTGGGCCACATAAATGTTTTATAATAAAATCCAGCTGGAATAACTGGTGAAATAAAATTATTGATACCCCCAACATCAAACTTTACATTTGGCCAACAATTTTGACTTGATGCTTCTAAACCCTCATAAATCTCTTGTTCAGTTGCTCTTACGTTAGGTTCGGTAAAAGGTCCATTTCCACCTATTTGTACTATTGCATTTGGTTCTTCAGAACCACACGTCATTATCCCTCGTGGACGATGGTATTTGAAACTTCTTCCAATTAAGTGAACACCATTTGATAAAAGAGCAGAGGCCAACGTATCACCTTTATAACCGTAATATTTCTTACCATTATATTTAAAAGATATTCTATTCGTTTTGTCTAAGAACTTTGTTTCTGTTGATCTAAAATTTTCTGACATAAATTAATTTGAGGGAGGTTTTTCTCCCATTTTATATACAGCATAGATTTTATCATTTGAGGTATCTCTGACCACATTAAACCATTTTCTACAACCATGAGCATGGTTCCACCTTTCAAACTGAATACCTTTAATATTTTTTCTCATAAATAAAAAATCTGCCCATTCATCATCACTTAATTCAGTAGGTTGTTTAGGTCTGACTATATGTGCTTCACCACCTGCAGAAAATTCACTTTGGTCTCTTTCACCACAAAATGGACAAGTTATAATAAACATTAGTGTGCTACTGCTGCTGCGCCGTGTTCATCAACAAGATCACCGCTTACAAATCTATTAATGTTGAAAGCAGCATTTAATGCATGTGGTTCATCATTTGCTATTGTGTGAGCAAATAAATCTCCTGACCCAGGAGTTGCTTTAAAGCCTCCTGTACCCCAACCACAATTAAAATATAAACCTTTAATGCTTGTTTTGCTAATTATTGGACTTGCATCTGGACAAATATCAACAATTCCCCCCCATTGTCTCAACATTTTCATTCTACTGAATATTGGATAAAGTTCTAAAATTGCTTTTAAAGTTCCTTCTACTACATCATGACTTCCTCTTTGAGTATAAGAAACATATGCATCTGTTCCTGCGCCAATGACTAATTCACCTTTATCTGATTGACTCACATAAGCATGAACCGCATTGGACATTACAACGGTATCTATAATTGGTTTTACAGGTTCAGAAACTAGCGCTTGTAGAGGTTTACTTTCTAGCGGCAACCTAATACCAGCCATATTTGCTATTACACTTGAATGTCCAGCTGCAACAACTCCAATTTTTTTAGTTTTAATGAACCCTTTTGTAGTTTCTAAGCCTTCAACAGCATCATTTATTCTTTTAATTCCTTTTACTTCACAATTTTGGATTATATCAACCCCCATTGCATCTGCTCCTCTAGCATATCCCCAAGCAACTGCATCGTGTCGTGCTGTTCCAGCTCTTCTTTGAAGCGTTCCCCCTAAAACAGGATATCTAATATCAGGAGATGTATTAATAATAGGACAAAATTTTTTAACTTCTTCTGTTGACAGCCACACCGCATCAATTCCATTTAACCTATTTGCATGAGTTCTTCTCTTTAAATCTCTTACATCCTGAAGATTATGAGCAAGATTCATAACTCCTCTTTGGCTGAACATTACATTGTAATTAATTTCTTGTGATAAATTTTCCCATAATTTAAGTGCATGATCATATAAACCTGCACTTGCATCCCAAAGATAATTTGATCTTATAATAGTTGTATTACGACCAGTATTTCCACCGCCGATCCAACCTTTTTCGACAACTGCAATATTTTTCATATTGTGTTTTTTAGCTAGGTAAAAAGCAGTAGCTAATCCATGGCCTCCACCTCCAACAATTACAGCCTCATATTCTTTTTTTGGTTCTGGATCTCTCCAGGCCTGTTGCCAATTTTCATGGTAAGACAGAGAATTCTTTAATAGTGAAAATATAGAATAATTATTTTTCATATTTTGCCAATAATTACTTTATAAATATTGAATATTCAATGATTTCAAGTTACACATAATACAAGGAAGGATGGGTGAGCTGGTTTAAACCAGCGGTTTGCTAAACCGCCGTACGCTTGAAAAGGTGTACCGAGGGTTCGAATCCCTCTCCTTCCGCCACTAATATAATGGGTTATTTTTAAAGAAATTTATAAGTTTTATTGGTTTTTGTTCTAAAATATATCTATAAACATTGTAATTTTCCAAAACTCTTTGTACATAATTTCTGGTTTCCTCAAATCTAATAAGTTCAATCCAATTAACGTAGTCAATTTGATTTTTTTGAGGATTTTTATTTATTTTTTTCCAATATCTAACTCTTTTAGGTCCTGCATTATAAGCTGCAATAGCAAAAGGGTAGGCACCATCATATTCTAAAATTAATCCAGCAATATAATGAGAGCCGAGACTAATGTTATAATCAGGATCGGTTGTTAATCTTGATTTTGAATACGGTAGTTTAGCTTGTTTGGCTACAACTTTGGCTGTGTACGGCATTAATTGCATTAGTCCTTTTGCTCCTGCCCAACTATTAGCGCTCAAATCAAATTCACTCTCTTGTCTAATTATAGAAAGAATAAAAGCTGGCTCAGGAATTTTTCTTCCGTTTATATATTTTGGTGTGCTTATTATAGGATAATTATATTTATTATGGAATCTATGTTCATATGATGCAATTTTAGAAACTTGTATTGCAAAATCATATCTTCCAATTTCTGTAGCTAATTTTGCTGCAAGAACTTCTGTTCCAGATGTAACATTTTCTAATGCAAGATGTCTCAGAATATGTTTTGTATATTTATCTTTATCCAATTCATCAAGCAAATAAATAATTTTAACCAATTCATTTGTGTTAAATTTTTCTATAGTTTTTTTATCTACTTCTATTAAATTTTCTAATTCAAAAAGTTTATTAGGATAAATCTTCATATGAGATAGCTGACCATAATATGTAGTTAAATACTTAGATCCTTTTCTAAACCATTCGACTGATTTTTCTTTTTTGCCCAACTTTTCATATGTTTTTCCTAGCCAATATGCTCCTCTTGATAAACTTATTGGATATGAAACACTTGCATTGAAATTTAAAAAGTGTTCTTCAGCTAAGACTGCATTATTTAAAAAACTAAGGGCAATCCAACCGCTCATCCATTCAGCTTCTGCATATTCAGGACCTTCTGTTAAAGCATGTTTACTAGAAATTTTATATGCTAACTCATACTTCTTTTTATAGATAAGTGATCTCGATATAATTTCTCTTTCCTTCCACCATTTATCTGGTCTAACTAAATATTTCTCTGTATTTTTTATTTGGGTTAAAATTTCAACTGAACTATCAACTCTTCCTCTCTTTCTTCTCCATTTTAAACGATCATAATTTAATCCAGCGTCATTTTTATATTTGTTTGGCACTTTATTTATAGCTTGATCAACTCCATAAGATTTACTCATTAATAGTTGTCTTGCTGTATAAAGAAGCTCTTCGTTCTTTGGTAAATATCTTAACATTCTTCTTAAATCCCAACTTTTCCCTTCCCATGCAAGGTAGTCGGCTCTTTTAATATAATCTTCAGCTTTTAAATATTTTTTAAAACGTTTTCGAAAATGTCTTAAATCTCCTTTTGTTAAGTCTGCTGTAATCCAGCCAGATTTAATTAATGTAATACCTTTGTCTATTTCTCCCATTTTAATTAAACTTTCTCCTAGCATCATTTTTCCATAACCACTAAGAGGATCATTGTCTTTAAAAAGATTAATTATTTGTTTAGGTAAAATTTTATCTGACGCTAATTTGTGTTCAGCTAAATATTTTATTCGATTTATTCTTGGGTAATCAGAATTCTTTTTAATAAAATTATTATATTCATTAAATGTTGCTTTATTACCTGTAGTTAATAAATGTTTCCATTGAATAAAATTATATATTGATTTGTCTCTTGCTTTCCATGCTTCTTTCAATGCATCATACCACTTTGATTGTTCCATCAATTTAATTGCTTTTTTGGCCTTTATGACATCTTTCTCTGAATAAAATTTAGATTTTTTGGGTGGTTTAATTTTTGTAACAATAATTGGTTTTGGCAGAGGAAGTATTACACCGTCCTTCTTTTGTGTAATTTTGCTATCTTCTTTAACTATTTTTTGGTTTTTCAGTTCGTCATTAGCAAAATTAGGCTTTTTTTTCGGTAGTAAATAGTTAATTTCATTAAGTTCAATATCGTATTTTTGTATTGTTGGTTTAATTTTAGGAATAATTAGTTCAGATCCTAAAGCTAAATTAAAATAGTTTACAATAATGATATTAATTACTATTAATTTTATTATTTTTAGGTTCATATATTTTTCATGAATCTGTAAATTATGTTATAAGGATTTATGTTTAAAGGATCAAATGTAGCTTTAATTACCCCCTTTACCAATAATAAAGTGGACGAGGAAAAGTACGTCAAAATTATCAATTTTCATCTTGAAAATGGCACTAATGGTCTTGTTCCAGTAGGCACAACAGGGGAGTCTCCAACTTTGTCTCATCATGAACACCAAAAATTAATTGAATTATGTATAAAAGAGTCAAATGGCAAAATACCTGTTATAGCCGGCACAGGTTCCAATTCTACTGAGGAAGCAATTTCTCTAACTAAACATGCTGAAAAAGCTGGAGCAAATGGTGCGCTAGTTGTAACGCCATATTATAATAAACCTACTCAAGAAGGACTTTATCAACATTATAAAGCTATTAATGATAATTGTGGAATTCCGATTATTATTTACAATATCCCTTCAAGATCAGTAATTGACATGTCGGTAGAAACTATGGCTAGGTTGTTCGAACTAAAAAATATAGTTGGAGTAAAAGATGCTACAGGTGACCTTGATAGAGTAAACAAACAAAAAACAATAATGGGTGATGAATTTATTCAGTTGACAGGAAATGATGATAACGCATTTGAATTTAATAAACGTGGAGGGGTAGGAACAATTAGTGTTACAGCGAATATAGCCCCAAAACTATGCTCAGATTTTCAAAAACTTTCAAAGTCAACAAACCAAAATGAGCTAAAAGAAGCAGAAAGATTAGATGAAATACTTCAACCCTTACATAAAAATCTATTTATCGAAAGCAATCCTTCACCTGTCAAATATGTAGCTAAGTTAATGGGCCTATGTGATGATTCAGTTAGATTGCCACTTGTAACTTGCACAGACAAAACAAAAAAAATTTTAGAAGAAATATCAAAAAAAGCTAAAATTATTTAATTAATGAATATAAAAAAAAACAATGGTTTAAAAATCATTTGTTTGAATAGAAAAGCTAGTTTTAATTATTTTTTAATTGATATTTTTGAAGCAGGACTCGTACTTAAAGGATCAGAAATTAAATCAGTTAGAAATGGAAAAGTTAGCATAGCTGACTCTTATGGAATTGAAAAAGATGGAGAATTATATCTAATCAACTCACATATACCAGTATATAAAGAAGCAAGTTACTCTAATCATAATCCATATGCAGAAAGAAAACTTTTACTTAATAAAAGAGAAATAAATAAATTAATAGGTAAAATGAATAAAGATGGTTTAACAATAGTTCCAACGAAAATGTATTTTAAAAAAGGTAAAGCAAAAATAGAAATAGCAGTCGCAAAAGGAAAAAAGAATTTTGATAAACGTCAGTCAAAAAAAACCAGGGATTGGAATCGTGATAAGGCAAGATATTTTAGAAAGACAAGCTAAATATACATATTTATCTATTGGATCTAATTTAGGTAATAAATTATCTAATATTAAAAAAACTTATAATTTATTAGTTATGAATGGGATATCTATTGAAGATTGTTCTAGTTTTTATGAAAATCCATCATGGCCAAATAAAAAATTTCCACATTTTTTTAATGTTGTAATCAAAATAAAAACAGAATTATCCTTAATTGATCTTTTTAGAACAATAAAAAGAATCGAAAAAAAAATTGGAAGAAAAAAATCATTAAGAAATCATCCCAGATTGTGTGATATTGACATAATAGATTACAAAGGTTTATGTTTAAATAAGAGCCTGAATAATCATAAAATTATTACACCACATCCAAGGATGCATAATAGAAATTTTGTTATTTTTCCTCTTTTTGAGATAAATAAAACCTGGATTCACCCAAAAACAAAGGTAAATATTTATAATATAATTAATCAATTTCGTAGTATGGACTTTTCTGACATTAGAATTGTTTAGAATTAATGATATAATAAAAACATGTTAAAATCAGACGATTTAATAAATAAAGTCAAAGTTTATAATAAGTTTCTTAACCCAGAAACTTTATCGAAGGCATATAATTTTGCTGTTAAAGCTCATGCTGATCAAAAAAGACATTCAGGAGATCCCTACGTAATTCATCCTGTTGCTGTAGCTGATATTTTAACGGAATTAAAACTTGATAGCGCAACAATTGCAACAGGATTGCTTCATGATACTATAGAAGATACACATGCTACATATAATACTATTGTAAAAGAATTTGGTACTGAAGTTGCAGATTTAGTTGATGGTGTAACTAAAATTAGTGTTTTAGAAAACCAAGCAAATACATCTACAAAAGCTGAAAATTTTAGAAAATTAATTTTAGCAACGTCAAAAGATATAAGGGTTCTTTTAGTTAAACTTGCAGACAGACTTCATAATATGAGAACAATTGAGGCTATAGATAATGTTGAAAAAAAAGAACGTATTGCGAAAGAGACAATGGAAATTTATGCACCCTTAGCTGATAGAATGGGAATGAATAGAATACGTGATGAACTTGAAGACTTATCTTTTGGTGTACTGAATATAAAAGCAAAAAAAATGATTAAAGATAGGCTTGATGATATTAAAGAAAAAAACTTACTTAACTTTAAAAATCTTTCTGAAGATTTTCAAAATCTTCTTAGAGAAAATAATTTACAATGTAAAATTTTTGGTAGAGAAAAAACAACGTTTTCTATATGGAGAAAAATACAACGTAAACGAACTTCTTTGGAGCAAATAACTGACATTATGGGTTTTAGAATTATTATGAACAATATTGAGGAATGTTATAAAGCTTTAGGAATTTTTCACAGTAAATATAATTGTATACCTGGTAGATTTAAAGACTACATCTCTTCACCTAAAATAAATAACTACCAATCTATTCACACAGCAATTATTGGACCAAATAAAAGGCCGATTGAAATTCAATTGCGAACAATGTCAATGCATGAATTTGCACAAAGAGGTATCGCTTCTCATTGGCAATATAAATCTTCAGAAAAAGTAAATTCTTTGACATGGAAAGAATATGATTGGCTAGCTGATTTAGTTGAAATTTTAGATAAAAATGAAAATCCTGAAGATTTTTATGAGTATACAAAACTTCAAATGTTCCAAGATAACGTTTTTTGTTTTACTCCAAAAGGATCTGTAATAAAATTACCAAAAGACGCAACACCAATAGATTTCGCATATGCAGTTCATACGCAGGTTGGTGATACAGCTATCGGATGTGAGATTAATGGAAAAGAAAGTCCAATCCAATCAATTTTGAGAAATGGAGATATGGTTAAAATCTTAACATCAAAAAAAGTTTCACCCTCACTACATTGGATAAGTACAACAAAAACTGGAAAAGCCAGGGCTGCGATAAGAAGATACTGGCAATATAGGGAAAATACTAAACAACTTAAAAGCAAACAATACAACACTACATTATGGATATCTTTACCAGACTTGCCTGGTCAATTAGGAGATGTAACAAGTTTAATAGGACAAAATAAAATGAATATTTCAAGTGTAGAAATGGTTGAAAAAACAAAAAATACAATTAATTTCAGATTTAATCTTATTATAAATGACTTGAAAAACTTTACAAATTTGATCAGTGAGTTAAAACAAAAAGAATTAAAATTCAAAATTATTAGACACAAAAATAAAAAATATGCTTTCTTTAAAAAACTCTTTAGCGGTTTTAAAAAAAACTGAAGCATTAATAGAAGGACACTTCATTCTTTCTTCTGGCTTACATTCACCTTTATATGTTCAATGCGCTAAACTACTAAGTTTTCCAAATAAATCAGAAAAAATTTGCAAATCATTAGCCTTTAAAATTAAAAAACAATTTAAAAAATTTGACATAATTCTTGCACCAGCAGTTGGCGGTATTGTTATCGGTTATGAAATTGGGAGAATTTTGAAAAAAGAAACTATTTTTTGCGAAAGAGTCGATGGAAAATTTCGATTAAGAAGAGGTTTTAAAATAAAACCAAGAATGAAAGTACTAATAGTTGAGGATGTTATTACTACAGGAAAATCAAGTTTAGAATGTGTAAAATTAATTAAAAATTCTAAAGCAACGTTAAAAGGTTTTGCTTGTATAATTGATAGATCAAAAAAAAATCAACTTAAAATAAAAAAAAAAATTATTTCTCAGGTTAAACTAAGCATACCAACATATAAAAAAAATAATTTGCCTTCTTATTTAAAAAAAATCCCTGTAACTTCTCCTGGTAGCAGAAGAATAAAATGATAAATTTAGGTGTTAATATTGATCATGTAGCTACTGTCAGAAATGCTCGTGGCGAGAATCATCCTGAACCTTTAAAAGCTGCTAAACTAGCTTTAAAATCAGGCGCTAATTCAATTACAATTCATTTAAGGGAGGATAAAAGACATATTAATGAAAAAGATTTAAAAAAAATTTCCAAGTTAAAAAAAATACCATTAAATTTAGAGATGGCCTCAACAGAAAAAATGTTAAAAATTGCTTTAAAATATAATCCTTCTTATGCTTGTATAGTGCCAGAAAAAAGACAAGAGATTACTACTGAAGGCGGTTTAAATTTAAAAAAAAATAATAATAAACTCAAAAAAATCATAAAAAAACTTAATCAAGCTAATATCAGAACAAGTCTTTTTGTTAATCCTTCTATTAATGATATTAAAGTTGCAAAATCATTAGGAACTAAATGTATAGAACTTCATACGGGAAAAATCTCTAATCTTGTAAAAAAAAATAAAAATTATCAAAAAGAATTTTTAAATATTAGAAAATGTGCGAAGTATGCAGATGCATTAAATTTAGAGGTTCACGCAGGACATGGTTTAGACTATAAAACAACAAAAATTTTAAAAAAAATAAGTCAAATCAAGGAGTATAATATTGGACATTTTATTATTGGTGAATCAATACAATATGGTTTAAAAAATGTTATTAAATCTTTTAAGAAAATTTTAAAAAAAACATAATGTCAATCTTAGGAATAGGTGTAGATATAGTTAACAATAACAGATTAAAAAAACTGGTTAAAAATAAATATTTTATTCGTAGAGTATTTACTAACGACGAACAAAAAGGATCATTAAAGCTTAAAAATAAATTGAATTATTATTCAAAAAGATTTGCTGCAAAAGAGGCTTTTTCAAAAGCTACTGGCTTCGGAATTTCTGAAAATCTTCATTTTAAAAATATTGAAGTAAAAAGTAATAAAAGAGGAAAGCCCTCTATTAATCTTAACAAATCAACAGTATTATTTTTAAAAAAAAAGTTTGGAGTAAAATCATTTAAAACAAATTTATCTCTATCTGACGAAAAAAATTATTCGATAGCTTACGTAATAATTGAAAAAAAATGATAAAAAAAAAAACAATTATAGATAATTTTAAAACGTTAATTTACGCCTTAATTATAGCCATTATAATTAGATCTTTAATAATACAACCATTTTATATTCCTTCATCATCAATGGAGTCTACCCTTTTAGTTGGTGATAGACTGTTTGTTACTAAATATTCATATGGCTACAGCAAACATTCTTTTCCATTTAGCCCGCCAATATTTAAAAATAGAATTCAAAAAAAAAATCCAGAGAGAGGAGATATAATAGTCTTTAAAACTCCAGCTGATAACAGGACTGACTATATAAAAAGATTAATTGGACTACCTGGTGATGTAATTCAATTTATTGATGGAAATTTGTATATCAACAATAATCAAGTTTTAAGAACATTAATTAGTGATAACGAAAAACTTTATTGTGGCAATCAACAAATAGAAGTTTCAAAATTTGAAGAAAAATTATCAAATAATAAATCTTATATAGCTTCATATAGAAATGATATTTCTTATCAAAATTCAGATAAATATTTAGTTCCAGACAATCATTATTTTTTTTTAGGTGATAATAGAGATTGTTCGAAAGATAGTAGATTTTTGTCAGAAGTAGGTTACGTTCATAACAATAACCTAGTAGGAAAAGCTCAATTATTGTTTTTTTCATCTAACGCAAGAAAAGGTAGTATATTTCAAATTTGGAAGTGGGGAAGTATTATTAGATTTGATAGATTCTTCCAAAAATTAAACTAATGAAAAAAATTTTAAATAAACTTGAACAAAATCTAGGATTTAAAATTATTAATTCAGATCTTTATAAAAAAGCATTAACTCATAAAAGTTTAAATAAAATTAAAAACTATGAAAAACTTGAATTTCTAGGTGACAGAGTTCTAGGTTTATGTATTTCAAAAAAATTACTTGAAATTTATCCTGATGAAAAGGAAGGTATTTTAGATAAAAAATTAGCCTCATTGGTAAATAAAAACAAATGTTTTGAGGTGGGAACTTATTTAAAATTAAATAAATTTATTCAAATAGGTAACTTGAAATCAAATAAAGACAATATAGAAAAAAAAATAGTATCAGATTCCTGTGAAGCTTTAATTGGAGCTATATATTTAGATAAAGGATTTGATTTTGTTGAAAAATTTATACTAAAAAATTGGAATAAACATATTAATGATAAAAGTATAATTATAGTTGATGCTAAAACAAAACTGCAAGAATATTCATTAAAGAAATTTAAACTTTTACCTATTTATAAATTTATTTCTGACACAGGCCCAAAGCATAAACCTAAATTTAAAGTTGCTGTAAAATTAAAGGATACAAATTTTGTTGAAGCTGATGGATCAACAAAGAAACTTGCCGAGCAAGCAGCTGCCACGAAACTATTAAAAATTCTAGAATAATAAAAATGAAATTTGAAGATTCAGGTTTTTTGTTAAGTAAAAATAAATATAATGAAAACTCAGTAATTGCAGAATTTTTTACAAAAAAAAATGGTAAAGTTTCTGGTATTATTTTTGGAGCTACTTCAAATAAAATTAAAAATTTTTTATTTATTGGTAATCAATTTTCCTTACAATTTAATTCTAAAAATCAAAGTAAGATTGGTTATTTCAAGATAGAGATAGAAAAAATTTTTACTCCTCATTTTCTTGATGATAAACTTAAACTTAATTGTATTTTATATTCTCTTAATTTAATCAAAATTCTTACTGTTGAAAATCAAATCAATAAGAGTATTTACGATCTTTTTTTTGATTTATATGACCTATTTAATTATGAAGATTGGCTTAAAAAATACATTTTTTGGGAACTTGAAATAATTAAGCTTGTTGGATATGACATTAATTTTTTTGATTATGTTGATAACAATAAATTAAATGATAAACAACCATACGTATTGACTTCCGACGGATCAAAAGAAATACCATCTTTTTTATTAAAAAATGATAATAAAAAAATAAATATGTCAGAAATAAAGGCTGGACTTAAAGTAGTTGGTGATTTTTTAAATAAATCTGTATTAATACCAAATAATATTAATTATCCTTTATCTAGAACAGAATTTACAAAATTACTTTAAACGACTTGCAACCTCGTTAGCAAAATAAGTCACTATAGCATTTGCTCCAGCACGTTTAAAAGAAATAAGACTTTCTATTATCGCATTTTTGTTAATTATTTTTTTATCAATGGCATTTTTTATTAAAGAGTATTCACCAGACACCTGATATGCAAATACAGGTATTTTAAATTTATCTTTTATAGTTTTTATTACATCTAGATAAGGCATGCCCGGTTTAACCATTACTATGTCTGCACCTTCTTTTATATCCATAGCTACTTCTCTTATTGCCTCATCTGAATTTGAAATATCCATTTGATATGTTTTTTTATCTCCTTTTAATAAAGATTTTGATCCAATTGCGTTTCTGAACGGACCATAAAAATTTGAAGCATATTTTACAGCGTAAGATAATAATTGGATATCTTTAAAATTTTTTTTATCCAGAGCTTTTCTAATTTCTCCAATTCTTCCGTCCATCATATCCGATGGTGATAATACATCACATCCCATTTCAGCTTGTAATAATGATTGTTTAATTAAAATTTTTATAGTTTGGTCATTTAATATAATGTTGTTTTTAACAATTCCATCATGACCATGCGATGTATAAGGATCTAATGCAACATCAGCCATTAAACCAATTTCATTTTTATATCTTTTTTTAGATATTTTAAGAGCTTTACATACAAGATTGTCTTCATTTAATGCTTCAGATCCAAAATCATTTTTTTTATTTGATAATGTATTTGGAAAAAATGCAATCATAGGAATTTTATTTAATAGAGCTTTATCTATTACTTTTGGAAGCATATCTACGGAGTACTTAAATATTCCAGGCATTTTAGATATTTCAATTTTTTTATTTTTACCCTCTGTTAAGAAAATTGGTAATATTAAATCATTTGTGGATAAATCATTTTCTCTAACAAGCCTTCTTGACCAATCAAATTTTCTAGATCTTCTAAGTCTTAATGATGGATATTTGCCTGTTATCATATCAATATTATATATTTAATTATGCGACAAAAGTTATATATACTATATTTAATTTTGAGCTATTAAAATTTTATGCCATTAAATTTCGATGATTTTCAAAAACAAGATATAAAGTTTGATATATCTAAATTAAGAAACGCCTGTGATGAAGTTCTTAAAATTAAAGGTTTTGATACAAGTTTGGGTATACCTCATTTTGCTGGAATATCATTAAATCAGATACCTGGCGACCCTAATTCGATAACAGGCAATAATATAAGAGGAGTTTTTTGGACAAGACCTGACTCTACTGGTAAAGAGGTTATGAGAGACTCTAAAATTGACGAAAGTAAATATACCGAATTTGTTGGAGATTATGCAGATACATATTTTAAAGAAGTCTACGATCAACTTTCAAATAAATTCAAATTAGGAAGAGTTAGATTATTACTAAAAGAACCCAGATCAACATTAAGTTGGCATAGGGATCCTGAGCCTCGATTACATATACCAATATATACAAATCCAGGAGCAATAATGGTTATTGATAGTATTGCAAAACACATGCCTGCGGATGGGTCTGTTTGGGTTACAAATAACACAAAGTATCATAATGCATTTAATGGTGGAGAGGAAAACAGAGTTCACCTTGTTGCTTGTGTACTAAATTATAAGTTTAATTAATTGAAAAAAATAGTCATAGCATCAGATCACGCAGGTTATTCTCTAAAAGAATATATTAAAAATTTTTTAAACAAAAAGAAAATTCAAATTAATGATGTTGGAGCTAATTCCAAGGAAAGCGTTGATTATCCAGATTATGCTCATAAACTATCAAGAGTTATAAAGAAAAATCGTAATAGTTTAGGAGTGCTTATTTGTGGATCTGGTCAAGGCATGATTATGACAGCTAATAAACATAAAAACATAAGAGCTGCACTATGCTATGATGCCAAATCAACAAAATTATCAAGATTGCATAATGATGCAAATGTCATTACATTAGGATCTAGACTAGTTTCAAAAAAAAATGCTATAAAATATTTGAATATTTTTTTGAAAACTAAATTTGAAGGTGGTAGACACAAAAAAAGGATTAGAAAAATTTAAATGTCAAAAGAAAGCAATTATATAAGTAATCAGTATCAAGATTTTTTTGAAAAAAGTCTTTTAGAAATTGACCCTGATATACACAGAGCCATTAACGACGAATTAAATAGACAACAAAGCCATATTGAATTAATTGCATCAGAAAATATAGTTTCTCAAGCAGTGCTCGAAGCCCAAGGATCTGTGCTTACGAATAAATATGCTGAGGGTTATTCTGGTAAAAGATACTATAATGGATGTGCTCACGTTGATGTTGCAGAAAATTTAGCAAATGAAAGATTAAAAAAATTATTTAATTGTAAATTTGCAAATTCACAACCACACTCAGGTGCACAAGCAAATGGAGCAGTATTTTTAGCTACTTTAAATCCTGGTGACACTTTTATGGGCATGAGTTTAAATTCGGGCGGTCATATTACACACGGTTTAAAAATAGCAATGTCCGGCAAATGGTTTAACGCAATTGGGTACGATGTAGATAAAGAATCTGAATTAATAGACTATGATAATGTAGAAAAACTTGCCCTAAAACATAAACCTAAATTAATAATTGCTGGAGGGAGTGCTTATTCTAGAATAATTGATTTTAAAAGATTTAGAGAGATAGCTGACAAAGTAGGGGCGTATCTAATGGTTGATATGGCACATTTTTCTGGTCTAGTTGCTGGCAAAGGTTATCCAAATCCAGTAGATCATGCTCATGTTGTTACTTCAACAACACACAAAGTGTTTAGAAGTGCAAGAGGTGGAATTATTCTTACAAACCATGAAGAGCTTGCTAAAAAAATTAACACAGCTGTTTTTCCTGGATACCAGGGTGGTCCTTTGATGCACATTATTGCAGCTAAAGCTGTAGGTTTTCTTGAAGCATTAAAACCTGAGTTTCAAACTTATATTAAAACAGTTTTATCAAATGCAAAAATTCTAAGTGAAACATTAATAAATAATGGATTTAAAATATATTCAGGTGGCACCGATACTCATTTGATGTTAGTTGACTTAAGACCATTTAATGTTAAAGGAAATTTGGCTGCAGAAAGCCTTGATAGGGCAAACATAACATGCAATAAAAATGGAATTCCATTTGATACGGAAAGCCCAATGGTAACTTCAGGAATTAGATTAGGAACACAAGCTGCAACTACACGAGGTTTTGGTCTAGAGGAATTCAGAAAAGTTGGTAATTTAATTACAAAAACAATTAAAGGTCTATCAGAAAACCCTGAAGATAATTCTAAAATTGAAAAAGAAGTACAGAGAGAAGTAATAGAATTGTGCTCAAAATTCCCTATTTATAAAAACCTGAGGAAATAAATGATTTGTCCTATTTGTAAAAAAGGAGAAACATCAGTTGTTGACTCAAGACCAGCTGAAGATGGTACATCAATTAGAAGAAGAAGATTATGCAATTGTGGAGAAAGATTTACTACATTTGAAAGAGTTCAATATAGAGAAATAATTGTTGTTAAAAAAAATGGAAGAAAATCAACGTTTGATAGAGATAAACTTTCAAAATCTATTTACATTGCTCTTAAAAAAAGACCTATAGATACAGACACAATAGAAAAATTTATAACCAAAATATCTAGATCATTAGAAGAATTAGGTCAAAATGAAATTTCTTCAAATACAATAGGAACAATGGTTATGGATGCTTTAAAAAATTTAGACCCAGTAGCTTATGTTCGTTTTGCCTCAGTTTATAGAAATTTTCGAGAGGAAAAAGACTTTGTTACATTCGTAGACAGAATCGATGTCTATAAAAAAAGATAAATATTTTATTGGTCTTGCTAACACTTTAGCACGAAATTCCTTAGGTAATACTGGACCTAATCCATCAGTTGGAGCTGTAATAGTTAAAAACAACAATGTAATTTCATTCGGTTCCACCAGTAGATCTGGCAGACCTCATGCAGAATCTAATGCTTTAAAAAAATTATCTAGTAAAGATAAAAAAAACTCAACTATTTATATCTCTCTTGAGCCTTGTTCTCATTACGGGAAGACACCACCTTGCGTTAATAAAATTATAAGTTCAAAACTTAAAAGAGTCGTATATTCAATCAATGATGTTGATTTAAGAACATCAGGTAAATCATCTAAAATTTTAATTTCTAAAAATATTAAAGTAAAAAAAAATATATTAAACAATGCTTCTAAATTAATTTATAAAAATTATTTTTATTCAAAGTTAAATGGTAAACCATACGTATATGGAAAGCTCGCGATTTCTAAAGATTTTTATTTAAAGGATAGAAGAGATTTTTATATTACAAGCAAACAATCTTTAGAAACTGCGCATATCTTAAGAAGTAAAGTAAACTGTATTTTAACAACATCAAATACAGTTAACGATGATAATCCTAAATTAAATTGTAGAATAGATGGTTTGAGAAATAAATCTCCACAAATAGCAATACTAGATAGCAATTTAAAAATTAAAAAAAATTGTTTTTTAATTAAGAATGCAAAAAATAATAATACTTTTTTATTTCATAATAAAATAAATCCTAAAAAAATTAAATTTCTTAAATCTAAGAAACTAACTCTCGTACATACACCTTTATATAATAACAATTTAGATTTTGACTTTATTTTAAAAAAATTATCTAAGTATGAAATTTCTAGTATTCTAGTTGAAGGTGGCAAAACACTAACAGTCTCATTATTAAAAAGTAATTTTCTTAATGAATTTTACTTGTTTATTTCATCTAAAAACTTAAAAAATAGAGGATCATCTCATGTAAAAAATATAAAATCCTTTTTATCTAATAAATTTAAAAATATTAAGATTAATGAAACTTTCTTAGATAAGGATAATTTAATACACTATTATTAGAAATATGTTTAATGGAATAATTTATCATCAGGGAAAAGTAAAAAAAATAACTGTTTCAAAAAAAGGTAAATCAGTATTTATTTTTTCAAAAATTTCTTTAAATAAAAAAAATATTGGCATGTCCATCGCTTGTGACGGGGTTTGTTTAACTTTGGTATCATATAGAAACAATATTTTAGAATTTTATCTTTTAGACGAAACAATCAAAAGATCTAAATTTAGATTTTTAAAAATAGGAGACTATATTAATTTAGAATTACCATTAAAATACGGTCAAGATATATCAGGCCATATTTGTCAAGGACATGTAGATACAACATCCAAAGTCTCAAAAATATCAAAAAAAGGAGCATCAAAAATTTTAGATTTTAAAGTAAATAAGAAATATAAAAAAATACTTATTGAGAAAGCTTCGATATTAATTAATGGAGTTTCGCTTACAATTTCAAAAGTAACAAAAAATGGATTTCAAATTTGGCTCATTCCTCATACACTAAAATTAACAAATTTATCAAATATTAAAAATAATTCCGTTGTGAACATAGAATTTGATATTTTATCAAAATATGTAAAAAACTATATTACATGAAAAAATTAAAATTTAATTCTATCGAAACTATAATTTCAGATGCTAAAAAAGGTAAAATGTATATCTTGGTTGACGATGAGAATAGAGAAAATGAGGGTGATTTGATATTTTCTGCCAAGAATGTTACTTCAGATAAGATTAATTTTATGGCTAAATATGGCAGAGGTTTAATTTGTTTGGCAATAGACACTACGCAAGCCAAGAAGCTTAATCTAAATTATATGTCACCTAAAAATGAATCTAGAAATCAAACTGCTTTTACAGTTTCTATTGAAGCTAAAAAAGGTATTTCAACTGGGATTTCAGCAAAAGACAGAGCGACAACTATTAAGGTAGCAACTAAAATAAATGTTTCCAAAAAAGATATCGTGTCCCCAGGTCATGTTTTTCCAATTGTTGCAAAGGATGGTGGTGTTTTGATTAGAGCAGGTCATACCGAAGCTTCTGTAGATATATCTAAATTGGCAAATAAAAATCCATCGGCGGTAATTTGTGAAATTATGAATGAAGATGGATCAATGGCAAAGGGAGATGATCTTATTATTTTTGCAAAGAAACATAAATTATCTATTGGTAAAATTGAGGATCTTATAGCTTACAGACTTAAAAAGGAGAACTTTATTAAATTAAAAAAAACATCATATATTAATTTAGGACAGCAAAATTTCAAAATTAAAATATTCGAAAATATTATTGATGGTTCAGAACATTTTGCTCTAGTAAAAGGGACTTTAGATAAGAAAATTATACCTAGAGTAAGAGTTATTTCATCAAATATAGTACAAAATTATCTTCTAGGAGATAAAATTCCTAATTCGTTTAATCAAACAGTTAAATATTTCAAAAAATTTAAAAATTGTATTCTTGTATTTATAAAAGATCCTAATTTGAAATCTGTTACTGCTACTTTAAAAGATTATCAAAATAGAAAATATTATAAGAAAGGAAGAGATAAACTTATAAGAAACTATGGTTTAGGTGCACAAATTCTTAAAAATTTAAAAGTTAAGAAAATGATTTTAGTTACAAAATCCAGAAAGAAGGTTATAGGTTTAGAAGGTTATAATTTGTCAATTACTAAACAAGAGATTATATGAAAATATGTATTGTTGTTTCTGATTATTATAAAGATGTTTCAGAAAATTTACTTAAGGGGTGCATTAGTGAATTAAAAAAAAAAGGATACAAAAATTTAAATATTAAGTTTGTATCTGGAGCATTTGAAATACCAAACCTTATATCTAGAAATATAAATAAATTTAGTGCTTTTATAGCACTAGGCTGTATTATAAAAGGTGAAACAGATCACTATTATTTTATTTCACAAGCAGTAACTTCAGGATTAATGTCTCTAAGTATTAACTCAAAGAAACCAATTGGATTTGGTATATTGACTTGTAAGAATTTAAAACAAGCAAAACAAAGATCATCAATATTTAAAAAAAATAAGGGCAAAGAAGTAGCCTCTGGAATTGTTTCAATACTAAAAAATAGATGAAATATAACTTTACACCAGCTAAAAATCCAAGAGTTTTAATAATACAAAAAGTATACGGTCAAGTAATAAACAATGATCAAAAAATAGTTTTTGAAAAACATCGTTTTAAAAAATTTATTAAAGATGTTGTTTTAGGAACTATTGAAAGATTAGAATTAATTAATGAAGAAATTAAAAATATAGAAACAAATTTTAATTTAAAAAATTTAGATGATATATTTAGAATTATTATACAATGTGCAACATTTGAATTAATGTATAAGCCTTCATTATCAAGAAAAATAATAATTAAAGAATATTTAAATGTTTCAAATTTTTTTCTCAGCAATTCTCAAACAAAATATCTAAATGCCATATTAGACAATATTTCCAAAAAAATAACAAAATGAATGAGTTAGAAATAATTAGTAATTTAAAAAAAATTATTAAAAACCCTTCTGCTCTTAATTTAAATGATGATGTTTTTTTTGATAAAAAAAAAAAACTGGTAGCATCAATTGATACTTATAATGAGTCTATACACTTTCCTAACTTTAACAGACCAGATCTTATAATTAAAAAAGTTATAAGATCATCAATATCAGATATTATTTCTAAAGGCGTAGATCCAAAATTTATCTTAATTTCATTTTCGGGATCTAAAAAACATTTTTGTAAGAATAATATAAATTTAATACTTAAATCAATTAAACAAGAACAAAAAAAATATAAATTTTCTTTAATAGGTGGTGATACAACGTCATCATCTAAAACTTCTTTTACAGTTTGCACATTTGCTTATTATAATAAAATTATAAAAAGAATTAATTGTTTTAATAATGATGATATTTATATAACAGGAGATATTGGTGACTCATCTGTTGGATTAAGTATTTTAAAAAATAAAATCAATACATCACGTAAAATTAAAAACTACTTTGTTGATAAATACTTCAAGCCTAAATTAGCTTTTGGTTTTCATAGTGAGTTATTTAAATTTGCAAATTCTTCTATGGATATTTCTGATGGATTGTTAATTGATCTTAAAAAAATTATTGGAAATAAAAGATTAGGTTTTATTCTTGATTTTAATAAATTACCTAAATCTTTATATTTTAATAAATTATTAAAAAAAAAAATAATATCTGCAAAAAATCATCTATTTAAAGGTGATGATTATCAGATTTTATTTACTGCCAAACGGAAGTATAGAAAAATTATTTTAAAATATTCTAATAAGTGGAATCAGAAAATAACAATGGTAGGGACGATTGTTAAGAGAAAGGCTAATTACATGATATTTAATAATAAAATTAAAAAAATTAAGCAATATCAAGGATATATTCACAATTTTAAGTAAGATTATTTATTGCCTTTTGAAGTTTTTTTTGTAATGTGCGTTTTTTAAAAACTAACATTATACAAGCAAATAAGGTCAAATACATATGAATGCAGAAACAATATTAGGTTATACAATTTTAGCAGGACTTTTATCTATAGTTTATGGATTTATAACTGGAAAAAATATTTTAAACTCAAGCGCTGGAAATGCAAAAATGCAAGAGATTGCATCCGCAATACAGATTGGTGCAAAAGCCTATTTAAATAGACAATATAAAACTATTGCTATTGTTGGTTTAGTTGTGCTTATTATTATAAGTTATGCATTCAGTTTATTAGTTGGTTTAGGTTATTTAATAGGAGCAACTCTATCTGGAATAGCTGGATATGTTGGTATGCTTGTATCTGTTCAGGCTAATGTAAGAACAGCAGAGGCTTCAAGAAAAGGGTTAAATGAAGGACTTTCAATTGCATTTAAATCTGGTGCTGTTACTGGAATGCTTGTTGCTGGATTAGCGTTATTATCTATAGCTGTTTATTACTATTTATTATTATCATTTAATATTGATGAAAGAGAAATTGTAAATGCACTTGTTGCTCTTGGCTTTGGAGCATCTTTAATATCAATTTTTGCAAGATTAGGTGGTGGTATATTCACCAAAGGCGCTGATGTAGGAGCAGATCTTGTAGGCAAAGTAGAAGCCGGTATTCCAGAAGATGATCCAAGAAATCCGGCAGTAATAGCTGATAACGTTGGTGATAATGTTGGCGATTGCGCTGGTATGGCTGCAGATTTATTTGAAACATATGCAGTTACAATAGTTGCTACAATGGTTCTCTCATCAATATTTTTTCATGGTGATTTAAACATGATGATTTATCCACTCACAATTGGTGGAGCTTGTATTTTAACATCAATACTAGGCACTTATTT
Source organism: uncultured Pelagibacteraceae bacterium (assembly GCA_902629075.1). Taxonomy (GTDB): domain Bacteria; phylum Pseudomonadota; class Alphaproteobacteria; order Pelagibacterales; family Pelagibacteraceae; genus Pelagibacter. The sequence continues at coordinate 92,293 of CACOPK010000002.1, forward strand.
TGTTAAATTAGGAAAATCAAAAAATATTATGGCAGCATTGTACAAGGGATTTGTTGTTACTGCCGTTACTTCATTAATTATTTTATACCCAATTACAGATTATGTTTTAGGCTTAGACAAAAGCTACAATATAGGATCAAATCAATTTACTGGAATGAGCTTATATTATTGTGGAATAATTGGTTTAATCATAACAGGATTACTTATATGGGTAACTGAGTATTATACTGGAACAGGTTATAGACCAGTCAAGAGTGTAGCTCTTTCATCAACTACAGGACATGGCACAAATGTAATTCAAGGTTTGGCAGTATCATTAGAAGCAACTGCAATTCCTGCCTTAATTATAGTATCAGGTATATTGATCACAAATTATATTGCAGGATTATTTGGAATTGCAATAGCAGTAACATCAATGTTAGCACTAGCAGGTATGGTAGTTGCACTTGATGCTTACGGACCAGTAACAGACAATGCTGGCGGTATTGCAGAAATGTCAAAATTACCTAATAACGTAAGAAAAACTACAGATGCTTTAGATGCAGTAGGAAACACAACAAAAGCTGTTACTAAAGGTTATGCTATTGGTTCTGCAGGACTGGGAGCTCTTGTCCTTTTTGCTGCATACACTGAGGATATAAAACATTTTTCAAAAATTTCTGGTTCAAAACTTGAGGGAATAGTTGTTACATTCGATTTATCAAATCCTTTTGTAGTTGTTGGTTTATTAGTTGGTGGAATGCTTCCTTATTTATTTGGCTCAATGGGGATGCAAGCTGTTGGAAGAGCTGGTGGAGCAGTTGTTCTAGAAGTACGTAGACAATTTAAAAAATTTCCAGGTATAATGAAAAGAAAACAAAAACCAGATTACGCTAAATTAGTTGATCTTTTAACTGTAGCAGCAATTAAAGAAATGATAATACCTTCATTATTACCAGTTCTTTCCCCAATCGTTCTTTATTTTATTATTTATTCTATTGGTGGCCAGGTTGCTGCCTTAGCCTCTGTAGGTGCTATGTTGCTAGGTGTTATTATAACGGGCTTGTTCGTAGCAATCTCTATGACTGCTGGTGGTGGCGCTTGGGATAACGCAAAAAAATATATAGAGGATGGGAATTTTGGAGGTAAAGGTTCAGAGGCACATAAAGCAGCTGTCACAGGAGACACTGTTGGAGACCCTTATAAAGATACTGCTGGGCCAGCTGTTAACCCGATGATAAAGATAACAAACATAGTAGCGTTATTATTATTGGCTGTAATTGCAGGATAGGTAAGCTATTATTTTTTAAGATTTCTTTTTGGCGAGTTAATCTTTTGCTCCATGCTTTTTAATAGTTTTCCAAATTTTGAATTACTATCATATTTTTTTTTAGTTGTTTCTTTAATAGCTTTTATGTCATTCATATCGTTCATATCATAAAGTTTTTTTGATTTAACAATTCCTGCGTTATTGAACTTTACTTCTAAAATATAGTTTTTTTCTATTTTGGCCTTGCCTAATTTGAATACTGATTGATTCACGGTCTCTCTTTCAAAATAAAACCAAGAATTATCATCAAATAAACTCACACTAGAAGGCCTACCCATTAAATTCAAAACATCATTTCTATTTGATGTTGTTATCTTAATTTTTTTCTCCTTTAGGTCTAATGCGTTAATACCATGGTTATTTACAACTTTGTTATTAGAACAACTTATTGTAAGTAAAAATATAATTGCTAAAATTAGTTTCATATGAATATTAAATATTTAAATATCTACAATAATTTAATTAAATTAACTAGAAATAAATTTTTATACACAAATCTAGAAGGTGAGGAGACATTTTCAGATCGAATCGTTTTTCTTTTACTACATTTAGCCTTTTTTTTTAAAATTTTTAAGGATGAAAATAAACCAAAGGAATTACAAAATATTCATGATTTTATTTTTAAACAAATTGAAATGACTATTAGGGAAATAGGTTATGGAGACGTATCAATTAATAAAAATATGAAAAAATATGTGAATTTTTTTTACGATATAATTTCAAATATTGATAATTGGGATAATCTCAAAAATGATGGAAAAAGACAAATTTTGCAAAAATTTATTAATATAACTACAAATAGTTCTTTTTTTGTTAATTACTTTGACAAATTGAGTACATTTTATAAAAATAATACTTTAAATTATTTTGCAAAAGATATAGAAGAATTCAAAATTTAATTATGGCTGTACCAAAACGAAAAACTACCCCATCAAGGGCTGGAAAAAGAAGATCTCATATTAAGATTTCTCCTAAAAACATTATCGAAGATAAAAAATCAGGAGAGTACAGGCTTTCTCACCATTTAGATTTAAAAACTGGATTTTATAAAGGCAGACAAGTTTTAGATCCAAAAGATTAATATTATTTTATGTCAAAATCAGTTATTATTGCAGTTGATGCAATGGGAGGTGATAATTCACCTAATAAAATTATTGCTGGAATTTCTGAATATTTAAAAAAAAATACAAATGTTTATTTTAGAATTTTTGGAAAAAAAAAGGATATCGAAGAACAAATAACTAAATTTTCAATCAATAATAATCTTTTTGAAATAATTAATTGTAATGATGTTGTTGAAAATAATGACACACCTCTATCTGCTGCTAAAAAAAAAAATACAAGCATGTGGCAAGCTATTAATGATGTTAAAGAGAAAAAATCAAATGTTATAATTTCAGCAGGTAATACTGGAGCCTTATTTGTAATATCTAAATTAAATATTAATATGATAGAAAATATAAGTAAACCAGCCCTAGCTGCATTATGGCCTAATAAAGTGGATATGAATATTGTTTTAGATTTAGGAGCCAATGTTGAATGTGATGAAAGAAATTTTGAAGACTTTGCAATAATGGGTGCAGCACTGCACAAAGCTTTATTTCCGTCACATAGCTCCCGTGTGGCTTTACTAAATATTGGATCTGAGGAAATTAAAGGACATGAAACAATTAAAAAAGCATATCACTCAATGGAAAATAAAAAAAATGAGTCATATGAGTTTTGTGGCTATATAGAAGGAAATCATATCATGGACGGAGATGTTAATGTAATTGTTACAGATGGTTTTACTGGAAATGTAGCTCTCAAAACAGCAGAGGGAACGGCTAATTTTATTTCTACTGAACTAAAAAAAGCTTTATCAAGTGATTTTGTTGCTAAATTCTCAAGCTTATTAAATATTTCAAATCTTAAAAAATTTAAACAAAGATTAGATCCAAGACTTTATAATGGTGCCATACTGCTAGGTTTAGAATCTCCTGTAATTAAAAGTCATGGTTCAACTGATTTTATTGGTTTTGCTAATTCACTGGATGTATGTGTCAAAACAGTAGATGGTCAATTAATTGATAAAATAAAAAAAAATATAGTAAATTAATAAATGAGACAAAATTTAACTAAAAAAGAAATAATCAATTCTATTTATATGCAATTAGGATTTTCAAAAAAATTAATCGAAAATATTCTTGAGGATATGTTCGAGGCATTATTACAAGGACTTAAAGAGAAAGGAAAAGTTAAAATTTCTAATTTTGGTACTTTTATATTAAGACACAAAAAATCAAGAGTTGGAAGAAATCCTAAAACAAAAAAAGAAACTATGATATCAGAGAGGAATGTAATTTTATTTAAACCATCAAAATTTCTTAAAAATAAAATTAATAATGTCAACTAAACTTCATTCTGCATATAAATCCATAGGCGAGGTTGTAAATATTCTAAAGACTGTTGAACCAAAAAATGTAAAAATTAGTTCGCATACATTAAGATATTGGGAAACACAATTTACCCAATTAAAACCAAAAATTTTTAATAACAATAGAAGGCATTATGATTTTGCGACTATAGAAATATTAAAATTTATAAAATTTTTACTAAAATCTGAAGGCATGACAATAGACGGTGTTAAAAAGCATTTAAATCAAAAAAAATCTAATCTTGACGATTCTTTATTTAACTCTATAAGAACCAGATATTTAAAAAATAAGTTAACTAATATTAAAACAATTATTAAAAGTTTAAAAAATTAATGGCTAAAAAATCTTTTATAAAAATTAGAATGGTCCCTGAAAAAAAGCCAGATAGTCCATATTTTTATTATTTGAAAAAGCCTGCTGGTGGTGAAAAGGCTAAAGTAAAACTTTCCGCTAGAAAATATAATCCAAGTACAAGAAAACACGAATTATTTATAGAAAAGAAACTGCCGCCTCACAGCAAATAATTACTTTTTACTAAAATTTCTTCTTTCATAATCAATATATGCTCTGATCATATTAATCCAGATCCTCCTTGTTACTTTTGGATCGATTTTATTTTTTATAGATTTTTTTCTTATTCTACTGAGTATTACTTTTATTCTTTTATTATCAACTATCTGATTTTTAAAATCTTTTAATTTGAGAACCTCATTAACTATATTTGTTCTTCTTTTAACTAATTTGATTAATAAATCATCAAGTTTATCTAGTCTTTTTCTAAGTTTACTTAGTTTTTTAAATTTTTTTGGCGACATTTATTAAATTGGATTTCCTAATAATTATTATATTTATCTGGTCATGTATATAGAAAATAACATTACAAAAAAACAATTGTCTACATGGCTTGTTTCAATGCTGATTTTAATTGCAATGATGATAATAATAGGTGGATTAACACGATTAACCGACTCAGGTTTATCAATTACAAAATGGGAATTATTTTCTGGTACACTTCCACCTCTAAATGAAAAAATGTGGTTAAAATATTTCGAAGAATATAAATTAATACCGGAATTTAAAATTCAAAATTACTCTATGTCATTAAACGATTTCAAATTTATTTTTTGGTGGGAGTGGGGTCATAGAATTTTAGGAAGACTAATTGGAATATCTTTTCTAATACCTTTAATTTATTTTACTTTAAAAATCGGATTTAAAAAATTAATTAATCTTTATTTTATATTTATACTAATCTGTGTCCAAGGATTTATAGGCTGGTATATGGTTTCTAGTGGTTTAATAGATAAAGTTGATGTAAGTCATTTTAGATTATCATTACATTTATTAATAGCTTTTTTTATCTTTTCTCTAATTTTTTGGAATTTTTTAAATTTAAATATTAAATCAAATAATGAAACCAAATTAAATTTTTTAATTCCTTGTGGTCTTTTAACTCTAATGTATTTTCAAATAATAATTGGAGGTTTTGTGTCTGGTATGGATGCGGGCCTAATATATAATTCTTGGCCATTAATGGGTAATTCTTATTTTCCTGATGATAATAAAATAATAAATTTATTTAGTTTAAATGCATTTAGTGATGCTTCTTTGGTTCAATTTTTACACCGTAAATTAGCATATCTGATTTTATTATTTTATATTTTTATACTCTTTAAGATTTATAGTAATAAATTAAAGAACTCTTATACTGCAATAAAAATTGTTGGGATTTTTCTGTTAATTCAAATTATATTGGGAATATTAACATTAATAAACGGTGCACAAATATTTATAGCATCAATGCACCAAATTAGCTCAATATTTCTTATAAGTGCTACAATTTATTTATTATATATTAATAAAAGGACTAATTAGATATCTTTGCTGGATAATTAGTCGTGATAAATTGTTTCAATACTTTTAGAACTCTATCTGCTTCCTCTAAAAGCATCATATGGCCACAGTTGTCAATGATTTCTACTTTACTTCCTTCGATAAGATCTGCTAATTTTTTTCCTTCTTTAACAGGACACATTTTATCACCAGTGGCAAGTATCGAGAGTGTAGGTATTTTTATTTTTTTTGCAGCTTCAAAACCATTTTTATAATTATCGCAAGCCCTAAAATCTACACCTAGGGTATTCTTGATGGTTCTAGATTTTGCTAACATGCCACCTGTGTTTATGTGATAAAGTCCAGGAACTGGATGACCACCAAAGTGACCTGCTGGTCCGTGAGCCCAATCCATCATCAAGTCAACTGCTTTGGGATTATTATTTTCTGCAAGTGATAATAACTCTGGATTCATAGGTATTGCGCCAGCTCCACCCATTAAACTTAATGTTTTAATTATGCTTGGATATCTGGACGCACATTCCATAGTTACCAAGCATCCTTGTGAGTGTCCTACTAGCGAAGCCTCTTTATAACCGACTGACTCAATAACATCTTTTACCCAATCAGCCATATCCTCTATAGATTTTAAACTTTCTCCACCTGATAAACCATGACCAGGCATATCTACAGCTAAAACACTGTATCCGTGAAATGCAAAATATCTGGTTTGCAGAACCCATGTCATGTGAGTTAAGCCACTACCATGGACAAAAATTATAAGTGGTTTTTTTTTATCAAATGGTCTTCCACCGGTAGAGGCGAACACCTCTGTACCATTCACTTTAAATTTCATTGATTTGAAACAAGTCTTGGTTTTCTAGCAGCTCGGAAACCTGACTCAAAGTCATTTTTAATATCTTCAATGTCTTCAATACCTACAGACAATCTGATCATGTCATGTGATAAACCGGCAAATTTTAATGTTGCTTCATCCATTTGTGAATGAGTTGCAGAAGCCGGGTGAATTACTAAAGTTCTTGTATCACCGACGTTAGCAAGATGTGAAGCTAGTTTAACATTATTTATAAATGCTTCTCCAGCTTCTTTTCCACCTTTAATTCCAAATGCTATCATAGATCCTTTTCCATTTGGTAATAATTTTTTTGCAAGTTCGTGATCAGGATGATCTGGTACACTTGGATGAGAAACCCATGCAACACTTTCATGGCTTAGAAGATATTCGACCATTTTTTCAGCATTAGAGCAATGTTTTTGCATTCTCACAGATAATGTTTCAATACCTTGTAAGACATTCCATGCATTTTGAGGGCTAAGACAAGGTCCAAAATCTCTCATTCCTTCTGCTCTTGCTTTCATTGTAAAAGCAGTTGGTCCAAACTCTTCTGCAAATGAAAGACCATGATAGCCTTCATAAGGAGTTGTCATTGTTGGAAATTTATCATTTTGCATCCAGTCAAAATTTCCACCTTCAACTAAAATACCTGCCATTGAGGACCCATGACCAGCCATCCACTTTGTAAGTGAATGAACTACTATGTCTGCACCATGATTAATTGGTTTGCAAAGATAAGGTGTTTGATATGTTGCATCAACGATTAATGGAATGCCAGCATCATGTGCTATTTTAGCTATTTCAGGCATATTCATAAGTTCATTTCCTGGATTCCCAACAAGTTCACCAAAAATACCTTTTGTGTTTTTTTGAATTGCTTTTTTAAAACCATCTGTATCTCTAGGTTTAACAAATGTACATTTTATTCCAAATTTTGGTAAAGTTAGTCTAAATAAATTAACAGTGCCTCCATAAAGTTGCGATGATACAACTAAATGATCTCCAGACTCACAAAGAGTCATTACAGCTAAAAATATAGCACTCATTCCAGATGAGGTTGCTAATGCTGCTGTACCACCTTCTAATGCAGCAACTCTTTCCTCTAAAACTGCAACAGTTGGATTTGAAATTCTACTATATATGTGGCCACCTCTTTCTAAATTAAATAATGCTGCAGCATGATCTACATCATCAAATAAGTATGAGGTTGTTTGATATATTGGTACTTGTCTAGAACCAGCATTTTTGTGTGGTTGATAGCCTGCGTGTAGGCTAAGTGTATCAAATTTGTATGTTTTTGGATCTGTTCCTTTGTTTTTTTTATCTGTCATAAATTTCCCTTATTTTTAAATGTTAATTATTAAGTATCAATATTAATATAAATTGACAATATGACATTTATCAGTATTAATCCCGCCAAACATGACTAAATTTGTTAAGAAAAACGAGTTAAACAACAACTGGTATGAAATAGATGCATCTAATGCTGTTGTTGGAAGACTTGCCTCAATTATAGCTAAAATATTAAGAGGTAAAAATAAAGCAACTTATACTCCTCATATGGATAATGGAGATTTTGTTGTAGTAAAAAATATTGAAAAAATAAAATTTACAGGAAAAAAATTTCAAAACAAAAAATATTATAGACATACTGGCTACCCAGGTGGAATTAAAGAAACTACACCTGAAAAACTTTTTGAAAAAAAACCAGGGGAAGCATTAAAATTAGCTGTAAAGAGAATGTTGCCAGGTGGTCCTTTAGCAAAAAAACAATTAACAAAATTAAAAATATACAAGGGCTCAGATCATCCACATGCCGTACAGAATCCTACAATTATAGAATTATCAAAATTAAACAGTAAGAATATTGCAAGAAACTAAAATGTCAGAAGTTCAAAAATTAGATTTTAAAGATAGTAAATACGCAACAGGAAGAAGAAAAACCTCTATAGCTAAAGTTTGGTTAAAAAAAGGTTCGGGACAAATTGTAATAAACGGAAAGAAATATGACGATTATTTCACCAGAGAAATACATAAGATGAAACTTTTAAGACCTTTTGAAATAATTAATCAAACAGCTGATTATGACGTAAGAGGCAATGTAACTGGTGGTGGTCTAACTGGTCAAGTCGGCGCTCTTGTTCATGGTATATCAAAAGCATTACTGCAATTTGATGAAAACTTAAAACCTACTTTAAAAAAGGAAAAATTAACCACGAGAGATTCTAGGGCTGTTGAAAGAAAGAAATACGGTCATAGAAAAGCAAGACGTAGTTTTCAATTTTCTAAAAGATAATTTTTCTTTTTCAAATACAACAGTTATAATAAATTATGCAAAAGCTAAATATTTTAGTTGCTGGTTCCACTGGTTATATTGGTGTCGAGCTTATTAAACTTCTTGTTAATCATAAAAAAGTTAAAATTAAATACTTATGTGGTAATTCCTCTGTAGGAAAAAATATTTCATTATATGATAAATCTTTAAAAAATAAAAAATTGCCTAAAATAATTAAATTTAATCAAAAACTGCTTAAAGATGTTGATGTAGTTTTTACTGCTTTACCTAACGGTGAAGCTCACAAAATTTCTAACATGCTTCATAAACACAATACACTTATAGATCTATCTGCAGATTTTAGATTAAAAAAAGCTAGCACATATTTTAAATATTATAAAATAAAACACTCTTCTATTAAAAATATAAATAAAAGTATTTATGCTTTGCCAGAAATAAAGAATAAAAGAATTAAGAAATTTAAAATTATTGGATGTCCCGGTTGTTATCCTACATCAGCTCTTATCCCTTTAATACCATTAATTAAAAATAAAATTATTTCAAAAAAAAATATTATAATAGATTCTAAATCAGGATACTCAGGTGCTGGAAGAGGTGTACATAAAATGTATAAAAATAAAAATTTATATGAATCGCTAAGTGCTTACGGTATTAAATCTCATAGACATAATTCAGAAATACAACAAGAATTAAATTCTGAAACTGGAAAAAAAGTTGAATTTACTTTTACACCACATTTATCACCGATGTTTAGAGGAATTTTAACTACAATTTATTGTTCGACTGAAAAGAAACATAGTATTAATTCTATTATGTCGACACTTAAAAAGTTTTATAAAAATGAAACTTTTGTAAAAATATTAAAAAAAAACTCATTAATAAGCACAAACGATGTAATAAATACAAATAATTGTTTATTATCAATATGTGAGTCTAAACAAAAAAATCAATTTATTATTTTATCGGCAATTGATAATTTAATTAAAGGTGGAAGTGGTCAAGCTATACAAAATATGAATATATTATTCAATTTTAGAGAAAATATGGGTTTAAAATGAAATATTTATTAATTTTATTAATGTTAATAATATTATCCGGATGTAATTCTCGAATGTTAAATAATAATGATAAAGGGTTGCAAATCGATATATATGAAGATGATATAAGTTATAAAAAATTTAAACAAAAAGTAATCGAATATGCAGAAAGAGCAAAGTATCCTAATTTGACAAGTAAATGACAAATAAAAAAATTAATATTGCAGTGATTGGTTTGGGTCAAATAGGAAATTATTTGCTTAACGAATTAAATACTAAAAAAAATGATATAGAACTAAAAACAGGAAGAAAAATTCATATTGCAGCTATATCTGCTAAAAGTAAAAATAAAAAAAGAAGGTTTAAAATAAATAAATCTATTTTTGTTAAAAATCCTTTAGATATAATTAAGAAAAAAAAAATAGATATTCTTTTTGAAGCAATTGGTCAAAGTGATGGAATTTCTAAAAAGGTTGTTGAAACTGCTTTAAAAAATAGAATACATGTAATTACGCCAAATAAAGCATTAATTTCTAAACACGGTGATTACTTATCTAATTTAGCAGAAAAAAATAAAGTTAACCTTGAATTTGAAGCTTCAGTTGCAGGAGGCATTCCTATCTTAAGAACAATTAAAGAAGGTCTTGCTACAAATAAATTACATAAAGTTTATGGGATATTAAATGGAACATGTAATTATATTTTATCCGAGATGGAAAAAACAAAAGATAGTTTTTCAAGTGTTTTAAAAAAAGCTCAAATTCTTGGTTATGCTGAGCCAGGCAATCCAAAACTTGATCTGAACGGTTATGATGCTTTTGCTAAAGTGAGAATATTGTCTTCCTTGGCATTTAACAAAAGAATTTCAAATAAAAAATGTATAATGGAAGGTATTGAAAATATCGAATATAAAGATATAGAAATTGCCTCTCAATTGAACTTTCGAATTAAATTATTAGGTATTACAGAGTTAATAAATGGTAAATTATTTGAAAGAGTTCATCCAACTTTAGTTAAAAAAGATTCTTATATTGGAAACGTAAATGGTGTAATGAATGCTGTAATAGTTAATGGTCATCCAGTAGGGGAGAGCGTTCTTCAAGGTGAGGGCGCAGGACCAGGAGCCACATCGTCAGCATTAATGTCTGATTTGTTGTCTATTTTAAGAGGCAATATCAAATACCCTTTTGGATTACCAAATTTTAAAAGAAAATATCCAATTTCTTATAATGATAAAAATTCATCAAACTCTTTATATATAAGACTAGAAGTAAGAGATAAGCCAGGAGTATTATCAGGTATAACTAAACTTTTAGCAAATAATAGAATTTCCATCGAAAGAGTTATTCAAATACCAGATCATAAGAAGAAATCAGCTTCTATTGTAATAATTACACATAAAGCAATCGAATCAAAATCTCAAAAATTAATCAACTCATTTAAAAAAAATATAAATATACTTAAAAAACCTGTTTTAATAAGACTTTTTTAATGGAAATTTACATAAAGTTATTTGAGGTATTATTTCCAGTTTTTTTTGTTGTTGGTATTGGTTATTACTTAGGTAGAAAAAATCCAAAAATAGATACGACTTTTATTACTAATTTTGCAGCAAATATTGGGACCCCTGCAATGATTATTTATGCTGTTACATCAACGGGCATTACTTTCGAAATTTTTGCAAAATATTTTTGGTACTATTTAATTGCAATTATACTATTTTCCTTATTTGGAATTATAACATTATATATCTTAAAAACTAAAGATATTGTTAGAGAGTTACCACCCTTGATACTTCCAAATACTGGAAATATGGGTCTTCCTATTTGTTTATTTGCTTATGGATCTCAAGGTCTAGGAGTATCTGCAGCTATAACATCATTAATTATTTTATTTCATTTTACGTTAGGTGTTTTTTTAGCAGATAGAAAATTTAATTTTAGAGTAATCGCGCAAAATCCTCCATTTTATGCTATATTATTTTCAGCAGTAATTTTATTTTATGAAATTAAGCTTCCTACATTTGTAATAAATACTACTGAATGGTTAATGTATGCTACAATATTTTTAATTTTAATGTCTTTAGGTATAGCCCTTACTAGATTAAAAGTATTTTCTTTAAATAAGGCAATCATATCTTCTCTAACAAGAACAATAATTGGCCCTATAATAGGTATTTCATTAATTTCTTTTTTTAATTTAAGCGGTTTTGCTGCAGGTGTACTTTTAATACAATGTTCTATGCCAAGTGCTGTTCTAAATTATCTAGTTGCATCAATTTATTCACCAAAAAAAATAGTAGACTCTGTAGCTAGCACAATAGTAGTTTCTACTTTAATGTCATTTATAACAGTTCCGGTAGTAGTATTTATTGCATTAAAATATTTTTCTTAATGAAAGCAATTATTTTAAATATTTCAGCTTGGATAATGCTTCCATTTATGGATGCTATAGCTAAGTATTTATCTTCTAGTTTGCCTTTTTTTCAAATTACTTGGGCAAGATATTTTTTTACTGTTTTCTTAGTATTGCCTCTAATGATTATATTTTTTAGAGATCAATTTAAATGGACAGAAAATCCAAAATTACAATTTTATAGAGGTTTAACTTTATTTTTTGCTAATATATGTTTTTTTTATTCAATATCTATAATCTCTATGGCTAAGGCATTAACTTTAGCATTCGTGGCTCCATTAATAACAACAGTTTTATCTCCATTTTTTTTAGGTGAAAAGGTAGGAATTAGAAGGTGGTCTGCAGTAATTGCAGGGTTTATAGGTATACTTGTAGTTATTAGACCTGGATTTATAGAATTTAATTTTGCTAGTTTTGCAGCTGTTGGAACAGGATGTTTTTATGGAGTTTATTTAATTATTACTCGTAAACTTCACTCAACTGACAGCCCTTTGTTAACTCTATTATTAACAGGTGTAGTAGGGACTATTATTGGTACATTTATAGTTCCTTTTGTTTGGGTAAAACCCACTCTAACAGAATGGTCATGGTTAATTTTAATGGGTTTATTTGCTTGTTTAGGTCATATTTTGCTTATTTATTCTTTAAAATACGCTGATGCTTCTAAATTGGCTCCTTTTGGTTATATAGAGATAATTCCTAACATTATTCTAGGCTATTTTTTCTTTAATGATCTCTTGGATATTTGGTCATTTTCAGGTTTATTTATTATAATTTCCTCTGGATTATATGTTATAAGAAGAGAGTATATTGTTAAACATAAGTAATCAAATGTTTACTAAATAATAAAGTTAAACTTTAATTATGTTATATAAAGTATTGTAATTATTACATTTTTTAGTTTTTATAAATATATAGATTAAAACGTTTAAATAAAACATAAAGTAAAAAAGCAAGCAAAACAGGAATTATTTAAGTATTTTTATAAGTTGTTAAAATAAGCGAACATTTGTAATAAACTATGATGGATATCTCTCATTATATCTGTTTTATAACTAATTTCGTGTCAAAATTGCTATAAAATTTAAAACATATTTGCTAGCTTTGCATTTAGAGAATATAGCGATTAAAGGGCCATAGAAGGGGCTAAATTAAGCATTATTTTATTGAGGGTTCAACTGTTAGGAGAAATTAAAAAAAATTATAAAATTTTTACATAATATTAAAAAAAACGTTGTAATACAACAATTCTAGAGGATAATTCCCTCCAATTTAAGCAGTTTTTTTTTAGTTTTTTTGCCACCTGGGCCAGAATAGCCACCTAAACTACCATCAGATCTAATTACTCTATGACAAGGCACCTTTGGTGGAAATGGATTTTTTCCTACTGCATTTCCTACTGCTCTTGCTGCTTTTGGTTTATTTAATGCTTTTGCTATTTCAAGATAAGTTTTGGTTTGTCCCCTCGGTATTTTTTTAATGTAATTCCATACTTTAATTTGAAACTTTGTTCCAATGAAGGTCATAAAATGAAAAAAACCCCTGTTTCCTTGCACTTTTTAAGGTGCAAAGAACAGTTGTTTTTGGCACGTCGTTTTATGCGCTACCGCCATGCCCACCACTCTACGATTTTAGCGCTACTCCGCAGAGTTTTCTGCCCCCTGAGCTTGAACCTCTCGGCTTTTCCTCAATTGGCCAGTTAAGAGTTGCCTCTTAAGTTAATAACATAATATCAAAATCTTAATTAAGTGTTATCACTTAATTGTTGAATTTATTGACTTTTTAACAGGGTAGAATAGTGGGGATAACTCAAAATTTTAAAATTTATGACATAAATATAAGTCCAAAATAGCTTAACGAAAATAATATAGCTAATACTGATAAAAAATACGTTTCTATAGTTTTTCCATGCTTTTTATTTTGAATATAAGCTAAAACCCAAAAACCAACTGCGCTAAGCAAAAATATTATATTAGGAATTTCTCCGTCAATTGTGCCCATATTATCTAACTTTTGTACAAAGTGTCCTTGAAATTATGTTGTGAAACCCTTGTTTTCGGCCAGTAAAAGCTATCATAAAAAAACCTATAAAAAGGAACATTGCAGATAAAGCTGATACAAAATAATTACCTGTTGCTCTCCAAAAACTAACTTTATTATGGTTTTCATCAGTTATTATAATATCACATGCTCTCATACCTATTGTTGCTTTTTTTGATGAAGAATGCTGAACTGCAAAATATAACCAGTATAAAGGTATAGACAAAATCCATCCTATTATTGGTATAAAAACTAAAATAAATGATACTACTGACAAAATTATATAATCAATAAGTCCGGCTAAAAATCTGTACCAAAATCCAGCATAAACATTTTTTTTTGTCAATTTTTTATAAGATTTATTTTTAATAAGCGCCAAACAAAGGATTAATGCAATTAATGGAGGAACCACGAAAGTTATTATGATTAATGTCATCCAAATACTTAATTCCATTATTTAAAATTAATTTAGTTGACAATAAAAATCTAATAATATATTACTATTGATAATTAATTGTTATCAATAGTAATACATGAATGAACTAACTACAGAACTTAAAAACTTGCATGAGGATACATTAAATAATCTCAAGCATTCAAAATCAAAAAATACACTTAGAGCATATAAATCAGATTTTAAACATTTTGCATCGTTTTGTAGCAAACACGGATTTAAATCATTGCCGACTGAACCTAAAATAGTATCTCTATATTTGACTTTTTTATCTAAAACATCAAAAATTAGTACCATAAGACGAAGATTGGTGTCAGTAAGTATGCTACATAAGATTAAGGGTCATTATTTAGATACAAAACATCCTATTATTATTGAAAATTTGCTTGGAATTAAAAGAACAATAGGTAGTTATCAAAAGGGTAAAAAGCCTATATTAATCAATGATTTAAAGACAATTATTAAAGTTATTTCTGAGGAAAAAATTAAAGAAATTAACAAGTTAAGGGATATATCATTAATATTAATTGGATTTGGCGGAGGTTTTAGGAGGTCTGAACTAATTTCAATTAATTATGAAGATCTTGAATTTGTAACAGAAGGACTAAAAATAAGGCTTAAACGTTCGAAAACAGACCAATATGGAGAAGGAATTATTAAAGGCCTGCCCTATTTCGAAAATGAAATTTATTGTCCTGTAAGAAATTTAAAAAAATGGTTAAAAATAACAAATATTAAATCGGGACCAATTTTTAGAAGGTTTATAAAGGGCTCAAAATTATCTGAATATAGACTAACTGATCAAACAGTAGTTTTATTAATTAAAAAATATCTACAATTAGCAGGAATAGAAAATTCTAATTATTCAGGTCATAGCCTCAGATCTGGGTTTGCAACTGCTGCGGCGGACTCTGGAGCTGACGAAAGAAGTATTATGGCAATGACGGGACATAAAACAACTCAAATGGTAAGAAGATATATTAAAGAAGCAAATATATTTAAAAACAATGCTCTTAATAAAATAAAAATATGATAAATTTTTGTGTATCAATTACGACTTTGCCATCTCGAATAGATAATATATTTGAAACATTAAATTCAATAGAATACCAAACATTAAAACCAAATAAAGTATATTTAAATCTTCCATATAAATTTAAAAGATTCCCTGATTATAAATTTACAGATGAACAAATATCAAATTTAAATAGATATAATTTAGAAATTTCAAGATGTGAAGATTATGGTCCTGCAACTAAGTTGATGGGATCGATTAATGAAATAAAAAATAAATATGATTGTGTAATATTAATAGACGATGATCATATATATCACAAAAAAACATTTGAAATTTTGATTAATAATTTTAAAAAAAAAAAAATTAATTATTCATATTATTTAAATAAAATTTTTTATATAAGAAATGGTCAATGTTCAGATGGTTTTTTAATAAACGTAAATTTATTAGATGAAATTGAAAAATTTTATAATAAGTACGTTAAAAAGAATTATAATATGTTTTTGGATGACGACTTATGGTTTGCTATATATTTATATTGTGAAAAAAATTCTTATATAAAAAATGTTATAAGTGATTTCAGAAACCTAACGGGTGAAAATCTATCCTATACACAAAACTCAAATAAAAATATAGATGCATTAAATCAAAATGAACATAAATCAAAATTATTCATTAATAGGAGAAAAATACAAAAAATTGAGTTTATTAAATATAAAATTAAAAGATTCTTATCAATTAATTATTAATAATTTTAATTAAATCATCAGCTACATTTGAATAATTTCTTGAGTTTCTCATGTTAAAAAGGTTTCTTTTAAACTTAAGAAAAAGATTATTGTCATTTAATAAATTAATAGAAAAATTAATAAATTCATTTTCATTTTTTGCAATAAAACCTGTTTCATTGTGAATAACTCTTTCATAAAGTGATCCATATCCCATTGTAACTATTGGTATACAAAGTTCTCTAGCCTCTTCAGCCGCTAAACAAAAGACTTCACCTTTATGACCTGGAACAAGCATTAATTTTGATTTTTTTAAATCATCAATAAGCCTTTTTTTATCACCTTTTTCTCTTAGTATTATATTTTGATTTGACATGTTATTAGTTATATTAAATGGAGGATTGACATAAAGTTTTGCATTATTTACTGATGAATAAATTTTATTCCATGCGTTGGTAAGAACTTTTAAATTTCTATCTGATTTAGTAGTAAAAATACAATTATTATCTGGTATAAAATTTATATCTATTTCTTCATTTATAAAATCATAATCAGGGGCAAGTTTAAGTATTTTTTTTCCAAAAAAAGAAGTCAATAAGTGTCTGTTTTTGTAATGATAATCTCCTTCAAGTATCAATACAGGTTGATGCTTTAAATAAGATACAAACTGTTTTTTTCTAATAAACTTTTCTAGACTTTGTATGCTATGTGACCATAAGAATTTTTTATCGGATTTGTAGTTTTTAAATAAATTTATATCAGAAAATGCAATTAATACGTCAGGAATTATATTATCGTCATAATAATCGATATAATTCCATTCTACATTATTAATTACTTGTTTAAATTTATTTTTATTAAAAACTTTGACCTCAAAATCAATTTTTTTTGCAAGTTCATTTGAAATATTAATAAGTGTTTTTTCAGTACCACCTAACTTACTACTATTTATATCGGAGGCGTTAAATGATATTGAATTTTCTAAAAAAAAAATTTTCATATCCTTAAGAAATTATCATTTTTAATTTACATAATAAAAGATCTAAATAATAAATAAAACTTTTTGTTGGTTCATTTAAGGGTCCATTATATTCTGTATTTGTTTTTAAATAATGTTTCTTAAAAAACTTAATTGACATGCCCCATTTTTTTAAAAAAGTTTTCTCTCCCCTATTCTGTACAAAACCTTTTTTTTTTCGGGTTGTTATAGATCCAAAGTGATAAACTTTAAATTTATTTACTCCTTTAAAAATCCGTACACCTAACTTCCATAATTTCATATTAAAATCAGGATCAGATCCAATACCAGGATTAAATTCTTCACTAAAACCATTAACTTTGTCCCATAATTCTTTTGAAATTAAATGTGGTGCGAAATGTGATCCTTGTTGGTTTAAACAATTTAAATTTTTATAATTATTTAAAAGTTTGTTTTCATCAAAATTTTTGTATGTATCACCACAATCAAAATTTATATGACCATTTTCTTTTTGTATCATTACACCACTAAAGTAAAAATTATTGTGTTTTAATTCTTTTATTTCATCGTTTATAATTTCATCCCATCCAGGACAAAAATACATGTCATCATGACTATACAAAATATATTTGTAAGTAGTCAATTTAGCGGCTTTGTTTATTGAAGAACATAATCCGATATTACTATCTGAATGTGTGTATTTAATTTTTTTTTCTTTAATAAAACTTAAAGTTCCATCAGATCCATCATTTACATGTATTATAATATCATGACTAAATTTTGAATTTTGAGTAAGACTTCTTAAACACAATTTTAGATAATTAATATTATTATAAGTTGGTATAACAATTGATAGCATTTTATGATTTATGCCATATATACTTTTTTAAATTGAAATTTTTATCAAATGTCTTATTGATAATAAAATCTGCAACTACAGACGAATTGAAATATTTCATATATTTATTTTTTCCATTCTTTCCAATTTGTTTTCTTAATTTTTCATCCTTACTAATTTTTTGTATTTTTTCAGCAAGATTATTTAAATTTGAATAAAAAACCATTTCTTTATCGCTAAAGAAATCTCTATAAAAAGTTTTATCATCTATTAATGTTACAAGTCCATTTCCTATAATTTGTGTTATTCTATCACTACTATAATATTTAATTGGATCGCCCCTACTTAGATTTAGACCCATTTTTGAATTTGAAATAATTTTAAAGTATTGATCTGCCCATATTGGCTGCACTCCATTCATACCATAAATATCAAATCTTACGTTATTACACTTATTTATTAATTTATTTATAAAAACTTCTCTATCATCTGTGGCACTACTTTTTAACTTACCCCTGTGAACACCGTGGCTCAGTGCAAAAAAAACGTCGTTTGAACAGTTATTTTTGTAATTTGACAATGTTTCTATAGAGTTGTCACAAGGATTTGGAATAAAAAAACTGTTTGTTTTATTCAAAAATTTTAATACATCAGGAGATGTGGTTAGAAAATTACCATCGATTACATCCATTTTATTTAAAATTCTATTTTTATTTTTTTCAAAATCAGGTCCATTCACATTTAATGGATCTAAAAACCATTGAGCAATTTTTAAATTAGAATATTCGCTTTTTAAATTATCAATTATGTCAACTGAAACCATATCGGCATGTCCAAGTACTATAAGATCTGGTTTAAAGTGGTAACATGTTTTAATTAATTTATCATTAAGTGTCTTTGATCCACTTAAATCTCTATAATTTTTATTTCTACTTACTATATCTCTGTCGCTAAATTCTAAAACACTATGACCCAATCTAATAAAACCATTATTTAATCGCCTTCCAGTATTAAAAAATAGGCGACCATTATGTCTTTCATTAAAGTTTGTAATATGCAAAATTCTCAATTTTTTTTCATTTTTAAATAAAAAAGGTTTTGGATAAGATGGTAAAGATTTACGCACAGAATCAATCTGGCTAGATACATATTTATGAGTTAAATAAAAATTTTTATAAGATAATTTCTGTAGATCTTGTCTTTTAACTTTATTCAAAATTAATTTATCAATTCTTTCATAAATTTCACTAACAGATAATTTTTTTAATATTATCCCATTCGTTAAAGTTTCAGGTAGGCCTCCTCTATTACTAATAATCACAGCACACCCATTTGCAGATGCCTCCAAACTTGTTCTGCCAAATGGTTCTTCCCATCTAGAGCAAACTACTGCAATACTTGTTAATTTATAAAGATTGATAATTTCCTTATGATTTATGAAACCTAATTTAATTAATCTATCATGATTAAAATCAATTTTATCTCTTGGTTCGTCGCCAGCAATATAAACTCTCCAATTTTTATATTTTTTTAAAATTTTTATTACAGCTTTTCCAAATAAATCGTAACCTTTTGATCTATTAAGTTTACCAACAAATGTAATAATATTTTTTTTGTTTTTTATATTAATTTTATTTTTTGAAGCAGATTGATGTATAACAATTAATTTCTCACTATTAATTGCATCAGAGCTCATTTTTTCAAGAAATCTTTTTTTAGACCAATTACTATTAAAAATTATACGGTAACAATTTTTTAAAAGAAAAATTCTATCTTTAATAGATGAAGAGCCACTCATTGATAATGGATCGTTATGAAAATATAGAATATAATTTCTTTTGTTTAAACCATTTGTTAAAAAATTAAGATAATTAGGACGGTTATGTATTTCAATTAAATCAGATTGATTATTTTTTTCTATAGATATAAATTTTTTAACATATTCTTTATTAGAACTAGAAAAAAATTTTTTTGATGCTTCTATATTAACATATTTACTTTTAAATCTTTTTTTATATTCAGTGTATCCATAAATTGTTGTTGTATGTTTAAATTTACTTAACTTTATTGTATCATTAATGAATAAAGATACAGCACCAGCATAAGTTGGAGAAAAGTTTTCCTTATATGGTAGTAAAATTGAAATTTTCATGTAGTTTTTAATTTAAATTTATTTCGTAATTTGTAATTTTGTTTAAGCTTATATTCATTTTTCATTGCTTCAGTTTTTGTGTAGTATTTTTCATAATAAACTACCTTCCATTTTTTACCTCTTGTAAACTTTGCTCCCTTGCCTGAATTATGTAATTTAATTCTTTTATTAAGGTCGTTAGTATAGCCTACATAAGATATTTTTTTGTTGTTTTTAAGATTAGCGACTATTAAATAAACAAAATATGTCATTTTGGCGGTCCCTAGGGGAATCGAACCCCTCTTTCATGGATGAAAACCATGTGTCCTAACCGATAGACGAAGGGACCAGAAAACGTTCTTCTATTGTAAAATAATAATTTAATCAAGATTAATCAGGTAATTGCGTCTTTAATAATTAAATTAAAATCAGTGTTTTTATTAATAATTTTATTGTTAATTTGAACCAATAAATCAATTTCCTTTTTACTATTAGTTAGAATATGTCCTAACTTAGTGTCAACAGCATCAAATACAAAACACATACAAAATTTATTAAATTTATTTTTAATCATTAAATGCAGATGCCTTTGGTTTATAACCTTATATTTAACTATTTTATTTTTCTTAATTAGAAAAATTGGATTGATGTTGTTATTTCCAAATGGTTCTATCAATTGTAATTCTTTTTTAGCAAAAATTTTAAGACTATCAATATTTTGCTCACTGGTAAAATATTTTACATTTGGAGAGCTTTTAAATTTTTTTAAATAATTATCGTTTAAAAAATTCTCAAATACCTTAATTTTATCTTTATTTAAAATACATCCTGCAGCCATAGAGTGACCTCCTCCCTTTAGAATTATTTTATTTTCATATGCTAAATTAAATATTTTACCTATGTCAAAGTCATGAACAGATCTTGCTGAACATTTAATAAAACCATTAGATGTAGTAAATATTAAACTTGGTTTATTATATTTGTCTACAAAATTTGCAGCAATTACTCCTAATAAGCCTTCATTTATATTTTTTTCAAATTTGAAAATAACTTTATTTTTATGGATTTTTATATTTTTATTAATTTTAGTAAAAGTCTCGAATTGTAAATTTTTTCTTCTTTGATTTAAATTTAAAAGTTTTTCAGAAATTTTATTTATAGTCTCTTTGTTATTCTCTATTAATAGTTTCATTACTAAATCTGGATAACCTAATCTGCTAGATGAGTTTAATATAGGACCCAAGATATAACCAATATCACTTGAAGAAATTTTTCTTTTAGGATTAAATATTTTTTTTAAGTTGAAAAAAATATTAGTATCAAATATATTTAAACCTTCTCTTACAATATCTCTGTTCAGATCTCTTAATGGCATTTGATCACAAATAGTTGCAATTGCTGAAAAAAATAAATATTTTCTATTATTAATTTTTTTTTTTACATAATTTAAATTAAAATATTTAATAAAAAAAAATACTAAAACCGTTGCACAAAACGAATTAAATTTTTTGCTTTTTAGTTTTTTTTTAGGATTTATGATTATTGTATTACTATAATTTTTAATTTTAAACACATTATGATGATCAATTATTATAGTTTTTAACCCTTTTTGTTCTAGAAAATTAATTTCATCTGAAGAGTTTGTGCCACAATCTAAAAAAAAAATTAAATCATATTTTTTTTTTTCAACAAGTTTTTTTAGAATTTTTATGTTTGGTCCATACCCATCAACAAATCTATCAGGAATATAATAATCACATCTTAAATTTAGATTAGTAATAAAATCATAAAGTAAGTATGAAGATGAATATCCGTCTACATCATAATCACCAAAAATTAGAATTTTTTTATTTTTATTTAAACAATCAAAAAAAATATCACCTGCTTTTTTGAAATCTTCGTCATAATAGTTTATATATTGACGTTTATATTTAGTTAATGAATTATGGATTTCTTCTTCCGAATAATTGTATTCTGTAAAAATTTTAGATAATAAATAAGAAATATTATATTTTTGCTGTTTTTTTTGTATTAATCTATCAGGTACAGACTTAAATTTCCAAGTCTTATCAAAAATAGATTTCATTAAATGCTAAATTTTTTTTGTACTTTTTGGACTAAATTTTGGCTTTTATGAGTAACAAGTGTTTCAGTTGTAAATGAATTACCTTTTTTTTGTATACCATTAACTATTTCACTATGTGTAATGCCTGTGGCACAAAAAATAGAGTCACC
Source organism: uncultured Pelagibacteraceae bacterium (assembly GCA_902629075.1). Lineage (GTDB taxonomy): Bacteria > Pseudomonadota > Alphaproteobacteria > Pelagibacterales > Pelagibacteraceae > Pelagibacter. The sequence goes on from CACOPK010000002.1 coordinate 114,879, forward strand.
TTTGACTATTTCTTTTAAATCATACTTTTTATCAAGATCCTTTATGCCCATTTGTTTTGCTCTTTGAACATCATCATCGGTTTCAAATATAAATCTTCCTTGAAATCTACAATTCATGGCATCCAAAGCAGAAGCTGCAATAACGCCCTCCGGGCCACCACCAATTCCTAAAAAAATATCTATATCGTATTTTTGATCAGAGACAAGTAGGGCTCCGGCAACATCTCCGTCAGTTATTAATTTAATTTTAACTTTCATGTCTATCAATGATTTAATTATTTCTTCATGTCTTGGTCTGTCTAAAATACAAACAGATATATTTTCAGGTTTTTTATTTTTAAAATCTGATAAATTATAGATATTTTTTTTTATAGAAAAATCTAAATCTACAACATCTTCATCAATGTTCTGTCCAACAGCAATTTTATTCATATATGTTTCCGGAGCTTTAAACAAATTCCCTTTCTCAGAAATAGTTAAAACTGATATAGCTCCTGGTAAATTTTCAGCAGCAAATTTTGTACCTTCTACAGGATCTACCGCTATATCAATTGACGGACCATTTCCATTACCTAACTTTTCACCAATATATAACATTGGCGCTTCATCTAGTTCACCCTCACCTATCACAACTTCTCCATTGATATTCAAATTATTTAAATTTTTTCTCATTTCATCTGTGGCAGATTTATCTGCAATTATTTTATCTTTTTTTCCTAAATGAGGATAGCAAGAGATTGCTGCTTTTGATGTTATATCAATTAAATTATTCACAAAATATTTTTCTAGAGACATTAAATTACTCTATTACTTTTTCTTCATCTTGGGTTAATTCTAATTTAGCCTCAAATTCTCTTAATCTTTTATAAACACTAGCTAATTCAATTATTGTTGGCCAGGCTTTTAAAATATATTGCATTGAACCTTCTACTTTACTAAATGCCCTTATGATTTGTTGCATTACACCAAGTGTTACAACACCAGCTACAATAGAAGGTGCTAAAAAAACATATGCTGATAGAACATTAGCTTGTAAATATGCTATTCTGCCAATGTTAAAGTAAAGATACCTTATATAACTTAAAAAATGAATCTTTCTAACATCATTAAACAATTCATCTATTCTTTTAGGTCTTATTGATCCGTCGTCCTCAGCAATAACTAGAATTTTTCTATATGCGGCCTCTTGTTTTTGTAAATCATATTCAACACCAACTAATCTTAAAATTATACCTAAAACAATTAAAAATAATGTTCCACCAATTGACCATATCAAGGCTCCAGTAATTAAACCGTAATCCCAATCTCCAAAAAAGAATATTGGAATACTTATACTTAATCCAAATAAAATTGGTGTAAATTCAACTAATAACATTACTGCTTCAATTAAACTTGTGCCTAAGGACTCCATAATTCTAGAAAATTTTATAGTATCTTCTTGTACTCTTTGTGAAGCACCTTCAATTTTACGAGCTTTGTCATAAACACTGTGGTACCATTCAACCATTGCGGTTCTCCACCTGAACAAATAGTGTGATGTAAAAAAACTCACAACTACAGCAACACCAACATAAATTGCAGCTAATATAATAAAAGAAAGTAAACTTGCCCAATATTCTTCGATTGTGATTGAGTTTGGAGCGCTTAAAGCTTTTTGTATCATATCATAAAATTGTCCAAACCATTCGTTAATTTTGACGTCTATTTGTACTTGTATCCATAAAGAAAAAAGAATTACAAATGATCCAATCCAAGACCAATAGAACCATTTATTTTGAGTAAAGAATCTAAACATAATTATTTAATAAAATTATCTGAATAAGATTTTTTAACTATTTTTCTTTCTTTGGGTTCTATTAATTCATATTCAATTTTATTTTTTTTTGCATATTCAACTGCAAGTTCTTTTGATGAAAATTCCATTTTTAATTCTGAAAAAGTATCATTAGAACTTTCCCAGCCCATTAATGGATTTATTGTTGGATCTTTAGTTATAAATTCAATGATCCACTTTTCAAATTTTTTTAAACCAGATTGCATAGCAGTTTTAGAAGGTTTATAAATTTTTGCTTTTTTCATAAAATGGTCGGGGCGGCAGGATTTGAACCTGCGACCCTCTGGTCCCAAACCAGATGCGCTACCAGGCTGCGCTACGCCCCGAAGACTGTACTAATACATTAGAAATATTAAATTTAAAAGTATATAAACTAGTTAAATAAAAGCTTTTTTGATAGAATCTGTTATATATTTAACAGATGATAATTACATGCGAAAAATGCTCAAAAACATTTAAGATTCAAGATAATTTGATACCAGATGAAGGTAGATTGCTACAATGTGGAAGCTGTAACCACAAATGGTTATTTAAAGTCAAAAAAAAAATAACAAATTTAGAAAATGAAGATAATAATAAATCGACTTCCATAAACGATTATAAAATTGAGAAAATCCAAAAAATTGAGACTAAAACTAAGACTAACAACGAAAATGCAGATATAAAGATATCAAAAAATAATAATTTAAACACTAGTAAAAAAAAATCGAAAATATTTAAAAATTCATTAGTTATTCTTATTTCTTTTGTAGCTTTGATCCTTTTTTTAGATACATTTAAATATCAATTAAATAATTACATTCCTGAATTAAATTTAATCTTGAATAATCTCTATGAAACATTAAAAGACCTTTTTTTATTTTTTAATGATCTTATTAATTAAATGATTAATTATATAACAAACTCTTTTAAATGGTTTTTTAAACTTGAAGCTGCAAGTGGATTAGTTTTATTATTTGCGGCTGTTATAGCTCTATTCATTAGTAACTCGAATATTTCTGAACTATATTTTAATACACTAAATCAATATTTGTTTGTTGGTATAAATGATATTGGATTAAAACTTACTGTATTACATTGGATTAACGATGCATTAATGGCAATATTTTTCTTTTTTGTAACGTTAGAAATAAAACGAGAATTCATACAGGGAGAGTTGTCAAACATAAAACAAGCTATGTTACCGATAATTGGGGCAGTTGGTGGAATGCTGGTACCTGCTTTAATATATGTTGCTATTAACATTGATGATCCAAATACATTAAATGGTTGGGCGATACCATCAGCTACAGATATTGCTTTTTCTTTAGGTGTTCTATCATTACTTGGTTCAAGAGTTCCAATTTCACTCAAAGTTTTTTTAACTGCATTAGCTATAATTGATGATTTAGGAGCAATATTAATAATAGCGATATTTTATTCAGGTGACTTGAACATAAAATATCTAACATTGATGCTGTTATCTTTTTTGATACTTTTAATATTTAATAAATTTAATATTAAAAAATTTCTTCCATATCTAGTTGTAGGATTATTTCTTTGGGACTTTACTCACAACTCTGGAATACACGCAACAATAGCAGGTGTTTTATTAGCAATGACAATTCCTCATAGAAAAAAAGAAAAAGATTTTTCATTATTAATTAAAATAGAACATGCCATTAGTCCTTATGTTGCTTTTGGTATAATGCCTTTATTTGCATTTGCAAATGCGGGTGTATCATTAGAGGGGTTATCTTTTTCATCGTTACTTGATAAAGTCCCTTTAGGGATAGTATTAGGACTATTTGTTGGTAAACAACTTGGCGTATTTATATTTTCTTTTATTTCAATAAAATTGAAGTTTGCACAGATGCCAAATAACGCTAATTGGTATAACTTCTATGGTGTTGGCGTCTTAACAGGGATTGGTTTTACCATGAGTTTATTTGTAGGAAATTTGGCATTTGTAGAAAATATTGAATATATCGATGGTGTAAAAATTGGAGTTTTAACTGGGTCACTATTATCAACTTTATTTGGTTATTTTCTTATACTATTAACTCCAAATAAATAAATATAATGAGATTTTTATATACTTTAATTTTAATTTTAATGATCTTTTTTAAAAATAATGCTTCAGCTAAATATGAAAAAATATTTTATGATTTTCAAATTAATGACATCTCAGGAAAAGAGTTAAATTTAAAAAATTTTAAAAATAAAGTAATTTTATTGGTAAATACAGCTAGCTATTGTGGTTTTACAAAACAATATAATGATTTACAATATATATGGGAAAAGTATAAAAGTAAAAATTTCGTTGTATTAGCAATACCATCAAATTCATTCAATCAAGAGAAAAAATCTAATAATGAAGTAAAGGAATTTTGTGAATTTAATTTTAATATTACATTTCCAATAACTGAAATAAGCGATGTAAAAGGCGATAATGCTCATCCAATATTTAAATGGGCTGTTGAAAATTATGGAAATTCTGCAAAACCTAAATGGAATTTTCATAAGATATTAATTAACAAAAGTGGAAGAATTGAAGATACCTACTCATCGTTAACAAATCCAAAATCAAAAAAAATAATATCTAAGATAGAAAATTTAATTAATAATTAACTTCATTCCATCATATGCAGGATACACATTTTTAGGTAATTTTTTTTTAAGTATATTATAATCTAATGTGCTATGAAGATTTGTTAATATAGTTTTTTTAGGTTTAATTATTTTTATAAGTTTCAAAATTTGTTCTAAATTATAGTGAGATTGATGTGGTTCTTCACGTAAACAATCTATAACAAAATACTGCAGTTTATAAATTTTTGAATAATCTTTTTTATCTATAAAGCTTACATCGCTAGCATAGGCAATTTTATTATTAATTACATAACAAATACTTTTTATAGATCCATGAGAAACATCAAAAGAGGTAACATTGATTTTATTTCTATAAAAACTGTGTTTTTTTTTTAATAAATTAAGCTTCATTATTGCTGGATAGAAATTGCTTGTTTTTTTAAAACAATATTTAAATGAATTTATTAGGTATTTTGAGGTTTTTTTATTAGCGTAAACCGGTAACGGTTTTTTATTTTTTAAATAAAAAAATCTTAAATCGTTTATACCATGGGTTTGATCAGCATGCTGATGTGTATAAAAAACACAATCTAATGATTTAATATTATTTTGTAAAAATTGATGACGAATATCTGGAGAAGAGTCAATTAATAAATTAAAATCTTTTCTACTTAACAATGCTGAGCATCTAGATCGAAAATTTTTTTTATTTTTTGGATTACATTTACCAAAATTGCCATCAATTCTAGGAACGCCAAGAGAACTTCCACAGCCTAGTATTATAAATTTAAAATCCATTATTTAAATGAAAATAGTCTATCAAAATTATTAGTTGTAATTTTATCCATATTTTCTATTGTTTCATTCTTGATCTCAGAGAGCTTTTGTAAAGTGTACTTAATATAACTTGGTTCATTTTTTTTTCCTCTCATCGGTATTGGAGCCAAAAAAGGACTGTCTGTTTCAACTATTAATTTTTCATTTGGTATTAAAGCAAAAGTTTCTCTTAAATCTGCTGAGTTTTTAAATGTAATTATTCCACTTGCAGAGAAAAAACTATTCAAATCAAATAATTTTTTAGCAAAATCTAATGAACCTGTAAAACAATGCATTAAAATCTTGATATTTGTATTCTTATAATGATTTAATAAATCAAATGTTTCTTTTTCAGCATTCCGAGAATGAACGACTACTGGTAAATTTAATTCTAAACTTGCTTCAATATGACTAACAAAACTCTTTAATTGTTTATTCCTATCGCTATTATCATAGTAAAAATCTAAACCAGTCTCACCTATTCCAATAATCTTTTCTGATAATTTTGTATATTTTATTATTTCTGATTTAGAAATTATATTTTTGTCTGCATCATGAGGGTGTATACCAAAGGTTCCATATATTATAGGGTCTATTTTAATTATTTTTTTAATGTTCTCAAAGCTGTCAAGATTCGTACAAATTGTAAGTAATTTTGTTATTCCAACTTCTTTAGATCTAGAAATAACATCTGTTAAATTGTCATATAACGGTTCATGATCTAAGTGACAATGTGAATCAATCATTTGATAATACTTTTTTAAATAATATATCAATTTTTTTTATATTAGTTCCGCTTTCCAAAAATTTATTATTTTTTATACTCTCTATATTTATTTGTTCCTCAGTAATATTAAATATATTGAGTGCTTTCAAAGAACTATTTGGTATTACAGGATATAAAAGTATAGAAATTTTTCGTATAAGTTCTAATGATGTATATATTATTGAATTAAGTCTTTTTAAATTATTTTTCTTCTTCCAAGGCTCCTGATCGTTGAAATACTTATTTGCAATAAACATTTGATCAACAATAAAATTCATGTAAGAATTAATATTTTGATTATTTATATAATCAATTAAATTATCATAATTATCAGAAAATTTATTTAGAATTTTAAGATCTTCTTCATTAAAATTAATATTTTTAGGAACTTGGAGAGACATATTCTTTTCTGTAAAAGCCATAACTCTTTGGCATAAATTTCCAAAATTATTTGCCAAATCACTGTTTATACATGAAATAAGCTTATCTTTTGAGATATTACCATCATTACCAAAAGAAACTTCTTTTAATAAATAATATCTTAAAGGATCAAGTCCATATTCATTAATAATTTCTAAAGGATCTAAGATGTTTCCTTTTGATTTAGACATTTTTTCATCTCCTGAAAGTATCCAACCATGTCCATAAATTCTTTTAGGGACAGGCAAATCAGCAGCTAGCAAGAATGCTGGCCAATAAACAGCATGAAATCTTAGTATATCTTTTCCAATCATATGAACATCACATGGCCAATAGTCTTTGTACAAATTGTCCTTTGTATTAGGATAGTTTAGTGCACTTAAATAATTTGTTAGAGCATCAAGCCAAACATAAATAACATGGTCTTTATTTGTAGGAACTTGAATTCCCCATGAAAAAGATTTTCTACTTACTGATAAATCTTTTAATCCTGATTTAACAAAACTTATAACTTCATTTCTTCTAGATTTTGGCAAAATAAACTTATCATTTTTTTCATATAACTCTAAAAGTTTGTTTTGCCATTTAGATAATTTGAAAAAAAATGACTCTTCCTCAACCCATTCGACCATTGATCCTGATACCTTTGAAGATTTTACTCCATTTTTTTCTTCAACTTCATCCTCTGCATAGAATGCTTCGTCAGATACTGAGTACCAACCTGAATATTTAGAAAGATAAATTTCTCCTTTTTTTTCTAATATATTCCATAAATTTTGTACTGAAATATGATGTCTCTTTTCAGTAGTTCTAATAAAATCATCATTTGATAAATTAAGAGTTTTAGATAAGTCTTTAAAAGTATTACTTATCTCATCACAAAATTTTAATGGTTCTTTTTTATTTTTTTCGGCAGCTCTCTGAATTTTTAAACCATGCTCATCTGTACCTGTTAAAAAATAAACATTAAAACCCTCTATTCTTTTAAATCTTGCAAAGAAATCTGATACAATGCTGGAATATGCATGACCCATATGGGGTTTTGCAGAAGGATAATATATTGGTGTTGTGATATAATAATTCTTACTCATATAAAAAAATTAAATATTTAAATATTTATTTTCAAATTTAATAAAGAAAGTATCTAAATCTAAATTGAATTTATTGACTAAATTATTCTCAGAAACAATTTGCATTAAATTATTGTAGTATTTAATATCTTTTGTTTTCGAATACATCTTTGAGAAATAAATTTCAATATAGTTTTGAAAGTAATTAGCTATGAATTCACTTTTTTTATACAATTTGTTGTTTAAAATGTAATTAATTATTGTTTTTGCGTCTAAGGATTTAAGATCAAGTTTATTTTCTTGCGAGAAAATAATATGATTTATTAAAAATTTAGGTGAAACAGTAAAATATTTAAAATCCTCATTAAGTTTTTCATACAAATTTATTTTAAAATATTCAAAAATAACATTTTCCATTTTAGAATTATCAAAATTTAATTTAAATATCAGACATCTTGATTTTATTGTGTCTAATATTTTTCTATTTATGTTATGAGTAAGTATAAAATAGCTTTGTGAATTAGGTTCTTCTAGATTTTTTAATAATGCATTAGATGAGTTTTGATTAAGATCTTCTACACCATCAATAAAAATTATTTTTTTTTCATTATTAAAAGATGATTTATTCAAAAAATTAATCATTTGTCTTATTTGTTCTACTTCAATATTCTTTTTTCCATCGTTTTTTGCAACATAGTAAAAATTTGGATGTGAATAGTTATTAATAAATTTAAAGGATAAACTTTCCGAATTAATAATATTTTCTTGCAAGTTGTATTTAGTAATTTCATTTTTAGAAAATAAATAATTTATAAAATGTAATGCAAATGTAGATTTTCCAATGCCCTCTTGCCCACTTAATATAATATTATGAGGTAGATTTTTACTTAAATCTAAATTTACTAAATTTTTGAATATTTCATTATATGAAAATAATTTTAGATTATATTTTATCATCATTTAATTAATTTTAACATTTGGTTTAAAATAATCTTTTTATTTTGCTCTAAGTTATCGTTTGAATTAATTATAATATAATTTTTTTTATCTTTTGATATTTTAATAAAACCTTTTTGAACCTTATTATAGAAATTAATTTTAAAGTTATCATATCTATTTTTTTTTTTTCTCATTTTAAGTCTTTTTTTTAAAATTTTCATACTGATAATATTTAAAAAAACTTTGGAAGGTTTAATTTCTCTTAACAACAATTTATTAATACTTTTAATTAAATTTATATTCAATCCCATGCCATAGTGTTGATAAGCTATTGTTGAGTCCGTAAAACGATCTAAGATAATAATTTTTTTTTTGTAATTTTTTTTTATAATATTTTCAATATTTTCGCTCCTTGAAGCAAAATACAACATCAGATCAGTAAATGAATTAAATTTGTTTTTCTTGTTTAATATTAATTTTCTTATTAATTCAGAGTTTGGGTTACCGCCAGGCTCTCTTATTTTAATAAAACTAATTTTATTTTTCTTAAGATAATTTGAAACAAAGTTTATTAATGTTGTTTTTCCAGATCCTTCGATTCCCTCAAAGACAATAAGAGGTTTTTTACTAGACATCGCCCCATATTAAAAAATTAATTGATCTAATTAATTTAGTAAATTTATTAACTTCATCAATATTTTCAGATGCTAATAAATCTAATGTCTCTAATAAGTCATCTTCATAATAAATTTTCACTTCTCCAACTTTTTGATCTTTTATAATTGGTGCTTTTACAGGACCATCATAATCAAGTATTACTTTAAGATTTCTAAGTCTAGCCTTTCTTACAGTTTTATAGATATCAGTTTTAAAATGAGTTTTAAGATTATCTTTTTTTCCTAGCCATACATCTAGATCGTAAAAAGAATTGTTTTTATTATATATTTCTATTGTATCAAAATTTGTTAAACCGTAAGTTAATAGTCTTGCCGACTGTTTAGATCTTGAATTTTTTGTACTAAAACCACTCCCTACTGCAATCAATCTTCTCCCGTTTCTTGTAATTGAAGAAGCTAAAGAATATTTCTCAACAGCTAGATATCCAGTTTTAATACCGTCAACACCCATATTTTTGTATAAAAGAGGATTTCTATTTCCCTGTCTTATTGGATCTCCACCTGTTCTATCCCATGTAAATTCTTTTTCTGCAAAATAGGTGTAATATTCCGGAAAATTTCTAATTAAATAATCCGACATAATTAAAATATCTCTTGCAGTGGAGTAATTATTAGGATCATTTATACCTGAAGCATTAGAAAAATTTGTATTTTGCATACCTATTTCCAATGCCTTCGATGTCATCATAACAGCAAACTCCTCTTCTGATCCAGCAATTCCTTCAGCTAATGTAACACATGCATCATTTCCAGATGCTACAATTATTCCTTTTAAAAGATTTTCAACTGAGACTTCGTCTCCAACCATTATAAACATAGACGAATAACCAGCATTAGCCAGTCTCCAGGCATTTTCTGATACTATAAATTTTTCGTCTAAATTTAATTGACCTTTTTTTATTAAATCAAATGCTATTATTGATGTCATAATTTTAGTCATTGAAGCTGGATAAATAGACATATCCGCCTCTTTTTCATAAAGTATTTCACCAGATAAATAGTCTTGCAATATTGCTGTTTTAGCTTTTACATCAAATTCAGAAGCATTTACTATAAATATTTTAAAAAAAAATATAAAAAAAATTATTGTCCTTTTCATAATTTTATAAGCTCTAAGTTTTCAAAATACAAACTTTCCATTTCATTAAAATCATTTTGTAAATTTTTTAACGAATTATAAGGACCAATAGATAGTCTAAAACTATTTACTGATATTTTGTCTATATTTACATTATTAATATTTGTTTCAGTCATTATTCTATCTTTTACCAGTTTTGCAGAGTCTTCATAATAAAAATTAGCTATTTTAATTATATAATTGAATTTTTTTGTTAATTTTGTGTCTTTTTTTTTATTTTCTTCAGAAGAAGAGATATTTACAATATTTACCCCCTCTACTGGTGCCTTATCTGCAACATTTTTTTCTTCATCAAAGGTTTTTGCTTTACCTGCATAAAATACAGAATTATGATCAACAGACTCAATTAATACAAATGGTTCATTTGGATCTAATTCTAATTCATTTGCAATCCTTCTAGTAATAACTGAATTATAAAAATTTGGATACTTTGATTTATTTTTTACAGTAGCAATTATAGTTTTATCATTTAGTTTATTAGTGATTTTAACAGTGGTATCTTTTTTTAAGTTTTTTTGAAAAACAAATAAATCTCTATCATTTAACTTTTTATTAACAATTTTTTTTTTAAATAAATCATCTGTAAAAACTAAAGTAAAACCACTGTTTGAATATTTTTTAACGATTGTTGGTTCTAAAATTTTTTTTTTATTAAAATTTTGATCAACACAAGAAACAACAAAAATTAAACAAAATATTAATAATAACTTATAGTTCATTGGTAAATTTATCCTTTAAAGTACAGACGGCTAGCGCGAAGCGAAGTGATCTATTCCATTTTAATATTATTTCATAATTATTATATATTAGATATGCTGGTGAATATAAATTTGAATTATCAACTATTTCTTTATCAGGAGTAATTATAGCAACCAAATCATTATCATTACCAAGATCTTTGTTAAAATTTTTAATAAATTTTTTGTAAAAGGACAGTTTTTTTTTATATTTAATTTTTCTTGCAGAATAATTTAAATATTTAACTGGTATTTTTTCGTCAAGATCGATTTTATTAAAACATTTACCATTACTATTCCAACCCATCTTTGATAGATAATTTGCGGCAGAAGCAAAAGAATCTTCTGTAGATTTTAAATCTATTAAGTTATCATTGTTATAATCAATAGCATTATTTAAGATTGTTGAAGGCATAAATTGAAAATTACCAAATGCACCTGCCCATGAACCATATAATTCATTAGCTCTAATTTTTTTATTATCAATTAGCTTCAGTGCTATGATTAACTCTTTCGTAAAAAAATCACTTCGTCTTTTATCATAACTTAATGTTGCTAAAGAAGAAAGAATATCCATCTTACCTAAATATTTACCAAAATTAGTTTCTATCCCCATTAATGATAATAAAAGTTCCTTTTCTACATTAAATTTTTTTTCGACTTTATTAATTAAATCTGTATTTTTTTTATATGTTTGTAATCCAATATTAATTTTTTTATTATTTGTTCTTTTTCCAATATAAGTAGAGGTATCTTCGTAAAATTCTGGTTGATATCTGTCATATTCAATAACTTTTGGTAAAAATTTTAAATCTTTAATAATAGACAATGTTTCATTACTAACACCTTGTGAAGATGCATATTGTGAAAAAGATCTTTTCCATTCGTCAAAAGTTTCAGGATATGCGGGTAAAGAAAATAGAAAGAAATAAAATATAAAAATTAGTTTTAAGTTAATTATTTTCATACAAATCAAATATATATATTATTACAGCAAGCCAAATTAAAATGAAACCAATTAACCTATATATATCAAATGGTTCATTGTATAAAAATAATCCTAAAATAAATTGAAAAGTAGGTGTTATAAAAAATAACATTCCAGAAGGACCCAGCCCAGCTAAATGAACACCTTTGACAAAGAAAAATAAAGGAATCACCGTCATAGGACCTGCAATAGTTAAAATAAAAGATAATTTTAACGAATTAGTGCCAAAATCTAAATTACCAGAAGTGTAAATAAAATAAAAACCAATTATAGCAAAAGGTAGGATTACAAGTGACTCAATTAGAAGACCTAAATCAACATCGACGTAAATTTTTTTTCTAAAAACATTATAAAGCGACCAAGAAAGACCTACTGTTAATCCTATCCAGGGGAAATTTTTATAAAAATAAAAAAGATATAAAACAGAAATAATTGTTAGAATAATCGAAAAAATTCTTCTTTTATTTAAAATTTCATTAAAAAATAAGTAACCAAATAAAACACTTAATATAGGCATTATAAAATATCCGAAACTCGCATCAACGATCTGATTTGTAGAAACTGCATAAATCCAAACTGACCAATTAATAAAAATTAAGATTCCTGTAACTGTTAAATAAAATATATTTTTTTTAATATTTAAAATTTTTATAAATTTATTCCATTTAGAAAGATAAATTGTCGTAATGATTAACATTACGGCTGTCCAAAAAACTCTGTGCAATACAAGTTCTACACTTCCAACAAATGCTAAAGATCTGAAATATATTACACCAATAACACCCCACCAAAATGATCCTATAATAATATAGAGGATACCCTTATTAAAAGATGACATAAAATTTAAGTAGGAATTGTTATATAGATAGATTTTCTTCTTGCATATTCATTTTTTAACAATAAAAGATTATCAAATGGAGAGATGGCTGAGCGGTTGAAAGCACCGGTCTTGAAAACCGGCAAAGGGGCAACTCTTTCCTGGGTTCGAATCCCAGTCTCTCCGCCATTAACTTGGTTTAAAGTTATAAAATTCTTTATAAACTTTGCTTAAAAATTCTTTTTTTTGATAATTAAAATTTTTATTCATCTTAATTAAATCCTCATCACTTAAATTAACCATTTTTTCTAGTTCTTGAAGATCTTTGTCATCTAAATCGTTAATTATATACTTAACAAATGAAGAAATAAGAACATCCATTTCCTTTGTTCCTCTGTAAGAAGCTCTATATATAATTCTTTTTTTAATATCATCTTTATTTATTTTCATAATTCTATATTTATTTTATTTATGAACAATTATGAATATCTTTTATCGGATATTTCTATTTTAAAAGGTGTTGGAAAATCCTTAGCATCAAAATTCAGGAGAAAAAATATAAATACAATTTTTGATTTAATTTTGTCCATTCCCTCAAAATATATAGATAGATCATTAGAAACAAAGATTAAGAATCTTCATATAGGAAAAATACAAACAATAACAATAAGGGTTGAAAAATATAATTTTCCAAGAATTAAAAATTTACCTAATAAAGTTATATGTTCAGATGACACTGGAAGGTTAGATTGTATTTTTTTTAATTCATATGAGGGATATATTAGAAAAATATTACCTTTAGGAAAATTAGTTACCATAAGTGGAAAAATTGGTTTTTTCAGAGGAAAATACCAGATTACAAATCCAACACATGTAAGTACTGATAAAAATAAAATAAAAAAAATACATTCTAATTATAGTCTAACTGAAGGTGTTTCAGATAAAATATTTAACAAAACAATAAAAGAAGCATTAAAAAAATTACCAAAAATGAACGAATGGTTGAGCCCCAATATATTAAATTATTTAAATAATATAAGTTGGAATGATGCTATTTTAAATTTACATAATCCAAATAAAACTAATGACCAAAAGAAATATATCGAAAGACTAATATTTGATGAAATTTTGTCTACATTTTTAATAAATTCAAATATAAGAAAAAATTTTAAAAAAAAGAATAAAATTCCAAAAAAAATAAATATTAATTTAGTAAATTATGTAGAAAATCAAATTGGGTTTAAATTAACTGAAGATCAACATAAAGCTATTACTGAAATTAACAACGATATAGGCTCTAAACAAAGAATGTTCAGATTGCTACAAGGCGATGTAGGTAGTGGTAAAACTATAGTATCATTAGTATCTGCACAAAATGTTATTTTAAATAAATATCAAGTAGCTTTCATGGCTCCAACTGAAATTTTAGCAAAACAACATTTTTCTTTATTCAAAAAAATTTTTGGTAAAACTATTAAAGCTGAATTGTTAACCGGTAAAACCCAATATAAAGAAAAAAAAAAAATTTTAAATTATTTAGATAATAATAAAATTGATATAATCTTTGGAACACATTCATTATTCCAAAAAAAAATTAAATTTAAAAAATTAGGTTTAATTATTGTAGATGAGCAGCATAAATTTGGTGTAAATCAAAGAAAAAAATTATCTGAAAAAGGTGGATCGAATTGTGATGTTCTGGTTATGTCTGCTACCCCCATACCTCGAACTATGATGATGACATTGTATGGAGATATGGATGTTACATTAATTAAATCTAAGCCCAAAAATAGAAAAGAAATTAAAACCTATACTAAAGATATAAATAAAATTAATGATGTAATTAAATTTATTAAAAAAGAAATTAATAATGATAATCAAATTTTTTGGATTTGTCCTTTAATTGAAGAGTCAAAAAAAATTGATCACCAATCATCAATTGTAAGATATAATTATTTGACAAATATTTTTAAACATAAAATTGGATTACTTCATGGATCAATCGATAAAGAAGAAAAAGATAAAATTTTGAATAATTTTTTAGAAAATAAAATAAATATATTAGTTTCTACCACAGTTATTGAAGTTGGTATCGATTTCCCGAATGCAACATGTATCGTAATAGAAGACTCTAATAAATTTGGTTTATCGCAACTGCACCAATTAAGAGGTAGAGTTGGAAGAGGTTCAAAACAATCTTCATGTATCCTTCTTTACAAATCATCTCTTAGTGAAAATGCAAGAAAAAGACTAAAAATTCTAAAATCAACAAATGATGGTTTTTTAATTGCCGAAGAGGATCTTAAACTAAGAGGATATGGTGATCTCTTAGGATTTCAACAAAGCGGACAAAAAACTTTTAGATTAGCTGACCCAATCCTAAATGAAGATTTATTTGTTTTGGCTGAAAAAGAAATAAAAATTATTGAAAATGAAAATAAAGATCTTTCAAAATACAATTCTCTCTTAAAATTATATGATCGCGCTGATATAGTTAATGAATTAATTTAAGTTTTATTCTTATTTTCGCTAGTTCCTGCTGAAACTATAAATCTTGAAGCTTCCTCAAATGTCATATCAAGGTATTTGATTTCATTTTTAGGAAACATTAATAAAAATCCACTTGTTGGGTTTGGTGTGGTTGGAACGAATACGTTAACTAATTCTGATTGAGTTTTTTCAGATATTTCACCTTCGTTATCTTTTGTAGCAAAACCGACTGCCCAAATTCCTTTACGTGGATATTCAATAAGAACTACACTTTTTTTTTGTGACCTTTTTTGTGGTGCAAAAGTTTCTGTTAGCTGACCAATTGCTGAATAGATAGTTCGCAATATTGGAATACGCTTTAGAAGGTCATTGAAAATTTGTAATATTTTTTTTCCTATAAAAGATAAAGATAGACCTCCAATAATAGTTATAAATATTATTGTAACTATAATTTCTAATCCTGGAATATTAAAAGGTAAATAAAAATTTGGATTTAATTCACGGGGAAGTAACTTTGATGATAATTCGATAATAAATTTTGTTAAATAAAGTGTTAAACCAATTGGAATCAACACCACTATGCCTGTGATAAAATAATTTCTTAATCTTGCAATAAACGATATTCTTTTTCTTCTAAATGTAGACATTTTAACTATAACTTGAATAAATAACAAATATAATTGCAATAATAAACAATACAATTAATATTTTATTATTAAGGTTCATGGTTGAATTTATATTTATCTATATTAAAAATATCAATTAATGAATAGAAGAAAATTTATTAATCTTATAGGCTGTTCTTGCTTATCTTTTGGCTTGCACGCATGTACTACTGCACCAATTACAGAGAGAAAACAACTAAAATTGATTCCAGAGTCTAAATTAAATGCTCAAGCTGCAGCAATATATGAAAAAATAAAAGAAAAAGAAAAAATGAGTAATGATTTAAATACACTTAATGAAATAAAAGAAATAGGAAAAAAAATTGAATATTCAGTTAACACATATTTTGATCGAGAAAACTTAATAAATCCAACTTTAAATTTTGATTGGGAGTATATACTTATCGAAAGTAAAAAAATGAATGCATGGTGTATGCCTGGTGGAAAAATAGCAGTGTACACAGGAATTCTAGATATAACCAAAAATACTAATGGACTTGCAGCGGTGATGGGTCATGAAATAGCTCATGCTGTAGCAAAACATTCTGTTGAAAGAGCAAGTAGAGGTACTTTATTAAATGTTGGTACGCAAATTATAGATATAGCATCTGGAGGTGTTCTTAGCAATGTAAATAGAACAACAGGTATGGATACTGTAGGCCTGATTTCATCAATTGGCATAATGAATCCTTTTAATAGAAAACAAGAAAGTGAAGCTGATTTTTTAGGAATGATTTTTTCCTCTTTATCAGGTTATGATATTAGAGAGACTGAGAAAATTTGGGAACGTATGAAAAAAGCCAATAAAGGAAAAGAGCCACCAGAATTTATGAGCACTCATCCATCATCTGATAGCAGGATAAATAATATTAGAGGTTGGTTAAATGATATTATAATTAAATATCCACCTATTGTATAAATTAGTGGTGAGCCCTGTTGGACTCGAACCAACGACCCATTCCTTAAAAGGGAATTGCTCTACCAACTGAGCTAAGGGCCCAACGCGGGTTCTTATAATGAATTTTTTTTTTTAATCAACGCGAAAAATTATAAAATTTGTATATATTTGTTATAGAAATCATCAAAAGTGCCATTTTTGATATGTTTTCTTATTTCAAACATTAACTCTTGGTAGAAATTTATATTGTTTAACGTCAGAAGCATAGATCCAAGCATTTCATTAGTATTAAATAAATGATTTAGATAGTTCTTTGAATATTTGTTAAGATCAAATTTTGAAACATTTTGATCTAAGGGAGAATTATCATTTTTATATTCCGAGTTCCTTATATTTATTTTACCACTCCAAGTAAATGCTAGACCATTTCTGCCAGATCTTGTTGGCAGGACACAATCAAACATATCAACACCTCTGTAAACCGCACCAAGAATATCAGTTGGTGTCCCTACACCCATTAGATATCTAGGCTTATCTTCTGGCATTAGATTTTTTAATCCGTCTAATACTTTAAACATTTCAATTTGACTTTCGCCAACAGCCAATCCCCCAATAGCGTATCCATCAAATCCAATTTCTTCTAATAGATTTAATGATCTTTCTCTAAGATCATTAAATAACCCACCCTGAATAATTCCAAAAAGAGCTTTGTGAGGATTTGATCCAAATTGTTTTTTTGATCTTTCAGCCCAATACATTGAAAGTTCCATTGATTTTTTTATTAATTCGTAATCATTTGATTTTTTTGGACATTCATCCATTACCATTATAATATCTGAATTTAAACCTAATTGAATTTTTATACTTTCCTCAGGACTTAAGATAAATTTTTTACCATCAATATGTGAATTAAAAATCGCTCCTATCTCTTTATCGATTTTATTCAATTTTGAAAGTGACATAACTTGATATCCTCCAGAATCAGTCAATATCGGTAATGAACAATTCATAAAATTGTGAAGTCCTCCTTGAGATTTGACTCTTTCAACTCCTGGTCTGATCATTAAATGATAAGTATTAGATAATATAATTTGTGCACCAGTTTTAATTATATCTTTGATAAATGCGCCTTTTATTGTAGCTTGAGTTCCTACAGGCATAAACACTGGTGTATCTATATTGCCTCTATGGGTTACAATCTGTCCAAGTCTTGCAAAACCTTTTTTTTTAACGACATTAAAAGAAAAATTTTTTAATGACATTAACAAATTAATTATTCTGATCTAAAACTTATAATTTTATCCGGGTTTGAAACGGAACCATTTGGTCCATCGCCTTTTGTGATTTTGTCTATGTTATCCATTCCATCTATAACTTTACCAAAAACAGTATATTGCCTATCTAAGTGTGGAGCCGCATCAAAACAAATAAAAAATTGACTGTTTGCACTGTTTGGATCAGATGATCTAGCCATAGATAATGTACCTCGCTCATGGGGTAAATTATTAAATTCTGCCTTTAAGTCAGGAAGATTTGACCCTCCCATTCCTGCACTTTGTAAATTAAAACTACTATCTGCTGAGTTGCCAAATTGTACATCGCCTGTTTGAGCCATAAATCCATCAATCACTCTATGGAAAACAACGTTATCATATTTTCCAGAATTAGCTAATTCTTTAATTCTAGAGACATGATTTGGAGCAACATCAGGAAAAAGTTCAATTTTAACATCACCTGTTTTTAATTTTAAAATCATAATATTCTCCTTTGCGTTTATATTCGTAAAATTAATTAAAATAAATAAAAAAAATAATTTAAGTAATAAGTTCATACTTTTTTCTTTATTTCTTTTATAACACTTTTTGTTATAAATTTTTTTAAATTTCCATTTAAAGAAGCTATTTCTTTTACTAGTCTAGAAGATATGACTTGATTATCAACATCAGACATTAAAAAAATTGTTTCAATTTTTTCATTAAGTTTTCTATTCATTCCAGCAAGCTGAAATTCATACTCAAAATCAGAAACAGCACGTAATCCTCTTAGTATAATATTAGAGTTATATTTTTTACATAAGGTAGTTGTTAAAGAAGAAAATTTAATGACCTGTACTTGTTTGGATGATATTTGCATATCTTTATAAAGAGAGTTTTTAACTAGAGCAATTCTTTCATCTGTAGAAAAAAGATGATTCTTTATGCCAATATCTGAGACAGCAACAATTAGTTTTTCAAATAAGTTTATTCCTTTTTTAATTACATCTATGTGGCCATACGTAATTGGGTCAAATGTACCAGGATATATTGCAGTATTTTTCATTTAGCTAAATAAAATTATCATCAAGTTTAATTGCTGATACGACTTTTTCATTATTTGAAAGTTTAATTATTCTAACCCCCTGAGTATTTCTGCCAGCAATTCTAATTTCTTTTACATTTGTTCTAATCACCTTGCCTTTATCAGTTGAAATTATAATTTCGTCTTCTGCAGATACTGGGAATGAAGAAGAAACACTACCATTTCTTTGAGATGTAACAATATTAATTATGCCCTTTCCTCCTCTATTTGTAACTCTATAATCGAAATGAGGTGTTCTCTTTCCATATCCATTTTCTGTTACAGATAATATAAATTTATCTGCTGTTTTTTTATCAATTTTATTTAATTTACTTTGTTTTATGTGATCAATAATAGATAAAGAAACTATCTTATCACCTTGTGATAAATTTATTCCCCTAATACCTTTTGACGATCTTCCTTTAAAAACTCTTAGCTTGCTAGACTCAAATCTGATAGATTTTCCAGATTTTGTACTCAATATTATATCTTGATCGTTTCTACAAATTTGTACACCTGCAATTTTATCATCTTGATCTAATTTCATAGCTATTTTCCCAGATGCATTTATAGAATCAAAATCCTCAAGATTATTTTTTCTTATTTTACCATTGCTCGTAACAAATATTAAATGCGAGTCTTTTTTTTGAGATATGTCATCTGGAAAAGGCATAATCGAGCTAATACTTTGATGATTTTTCCATTGTAACACATTTGATATAGATTTACCTTTAGACGTAGCTGTGCCTTCGGGTATTTTCCATGCTTTTAATCTATAAACAAGACCTTCTGACGAAAAAAATAAAACTTGAGTATGAGTATTGACAGATAAAGTTTGAACTACGGAGTCTTCTTCTCTTGTCTTAATTCCAGATTTACCTTTACCACCTCGTTTTTGCTGTTTAACATTACTTAAAGCTCCTCTTTTAATATAGCCTTGAAGAGTTATAGTAATAATGACTGCTTCTTTTTGAATGGTTTCTTCAATATCATAATTTAATATTGCATCAATTATTTTAGTTTTTCTAGGAGTGGCAAATTTTTCTTTTATTTGATTTAATTCACTACTTATAACTTTGAATAATTCTTTTTTTGAATTTAATATTTTTTTAAAACCTATTATTTGATCAATAAGTTTTTTCAGTTCAATTTCTATTTCATTAATTCCTAGAGCGGTTAATTTTTGCAATCTTAAATCTAATATTGCTGTTACTTGATGTTCAGAAAATTTATAATTATTTTTTATTTTTTTATTTTCAACAAGTTTAATTAGTTTGATTGATTTATTTAGAGACCATGTTGTTTTTAATAATTTATCTTTTGCCTCTTCAGGAGTTTTTGAGCTGCGAATTATTTTAATTATTTTATCTAAATTATCTATACTTACAGATAACCCAATTAGAATATGAGCTCGATCTTCTGCTTTCCTTAAATCATATTTAGTTCTTTTAATTACAACTTCTTCTCTAAATAGTAAAAAACTTTCAAGGAAATCTTTAAGAGAACAAGTTTTAGGTTTTTTATCTACAATAGCGAGAGTATTGAATCCAAATGAACTTTCAATTGAAGTAAATTTATAGAGTTGTCTTTTAATTGTTTCTGGTTCTACACCTCGTCTTAAGTCAATAACAACTCTAATGCCTTCTCTATTTGACTCATCCCTAATATCACTGACACCTTCTATTTTTTTTTCTCTTACTAATTCGGCAATTCTCTCATTTAATACTGATTTGTTTACCTGATACGGTACTGATGAAATAATTATTCTTTCTTTACCATTTTTTAATTGTTCTGTGCTAATCTCACCTCTAATTTTAAAAGAACCTCTGCCTGTTTTGTAGCCTTGTTTAATTATATCTTTTCCAATAATTAAACCTCCTGTTGGAAAATCAGGTCCTGGTATTAATTTCATTAACTCAGCTAATTTAATATCTCGATTTTCAATTAGTGCTAATGTACCATTAATTATCTCTCCCAAATTATGTGGTGGAATGCTAGTTGCCATACCAACAGCAATACCACCAGCACCATTCACAAGAAGATTAGGATATTGTGCTGGCAAAATCTCTGGTTCTTTTTCTGTTTCATCATAATTACTTTTAAATTTAACTGTATCTTTGTTAATATCATCTACTAAATGTTGTGATACTTTAGAAAGTCTTGTTTCGGTATATCTCATAGCTGCAGGAGGATCGCCATCTATTGATCCAAAATTTCCTTGTCCATCTATTAGCGGTAAGCTCATAGAAAAATCTTGAACCATTCTTACTAAAGCATCATATACAGCCTGATCTCCATGTGGGTGGTATTTACCAATAACATCACCGACGATTCTTGCTGATTTTCTAAACTGTTTTGACCAATCAAAACCACCTTTGTGCATTGCATAAATAATTCTTCTATGGACAGGTTTTAAACCATCTCTTATATCGGGAAGAGCTCTGCTAATTATTACGCTCATAGCGTAAGATAAATATGACGAGCTCATTTCGTCATACATAGAAATAGGACTGACTTTAGATTTATTAATCTCTGATATCTGGTTATTTTTCATTAAAATGGAATTTCGTCGTCTAAATCATTACTGTTCTGCTGATTTGTTTGATCTAATTCATTATTGTTATTTGAAGGTGAATTTGAAATATTATTTGAATTAGAGCCACCGAGCATTGTCAGTGTAGAATTGTAACCTTGCAAAATAATCTCTGTAGAATATTTATCTTGTCCACTTTGTTCGTCTTTCCATTTTCTTGTAGTTAATTGTCCTTCAACATAAATTTGAGCACCCTTTTTTAAATATTGTTGTATTACATTTACAAGGCCTTCATTAAATACAACTATACGGTGCCATTCTGTTTTTTCTTTTTTTTCACCAGAGTTTCTATCTTTCCAAGATTGACTAGTTGCAAGGCTTAGTCTAGCGACACTTTTTCCATTAACCATTTGTTTAACTTCCGGGTCCGCTCCAAGTCTTCCAATTAACTGTACTTTATTTAAACTTCCTGCCATATTTTAATATTTTTGAGAATTTTTAATATAACACATTTTACCTTGAATATTAATTTTATTAATCTAAAGCAACTAAATAATGCTTAAAAAAATCTTGATAAAAGGTGCAAAAGAGCACAATTTAAAGAATATATCTTTAGAGATTCCCAAAGATAAATTTGTAGTCATAACGGGTCTTTCAGGGTCTGGAAAATCATCATTAGCATTCGACACTGTTTATGCTGAGGGACAAAGAAGGTATGTGGAAAGTTTGTCTGCATATGCCAGACAGTTTCTAGACAAGATGAAAAAACCTAATGTAGATTTTATTGAGGGTTTAAGTCCAGCAATTTCAATTGAACAAAAAAATACTTCAAAAAATCCCAGATCAACAGTTGCTACTGTTACTGAAATTTACGATTATATGAGGGTCCTTTATGCTAGAGCGGGTGTTCCTTATTCACCATTTACAGGAAAACCAATAGTATCGCAAACTATAAGTCAAATAGTTGATCGAATAAAAGAACTGCCAAAAAAATCAACAATCTATTTATACTCACCCGTAGTTAGAGGTAGAAAAGGTGAATATAAAAAAGAAATTATATCTTACAAAAAAAGAGGTTTTAGAAAAATTCTAATTGATAATAAAATCTACGATATCGATAAAGCTCCTGAATTAAATAAAAAGATTAAACATGATATATCTATTCTTGTAGACAGAATTGTAATAAATTCTTCTTTAGGAAATAGATTGGCAGAATCTGTTGAAACGGCTATAAATTTATCAAATGGATTATTATTTGTAGAATACGAAGACGAAACTCTACCAAAACAATACAGAAAACTTGAAAAAATTATATTTTCAACAAAATTTGCATGTCCGGAAAGTGGATTTACAATTGAAGAAATCGAGCCAAGGCTATTTTCTTTTAATAGTCCATATGGTGCTTGTGAAGAGTGCGAAGGTATAGGAATAAAACTTAATGTTGATCCCAATTTAGTAGTTTCGGATGAAAAAAAAACTATTTCAGAAGGTGCAATTGTACCTTGGGCTAAATCAACTTCTCTTTATTACGCGCAAACACTAGCTTCATTAGCAAAACATTTTAAATTTTCATTGGATGATAAATGGAAAAATTTGCCAAAAAAAATAAAAGAGATTATTTTATATGGCTCAAATGATGAAGAAATTAAATTTTCATATGATGATGGATACGAAAAATATTCACATAAAAAAACGTTTGAAGGTGTAATAAATAATTTAGAAAGAAGATATTTAGAAACTGATAGTGATTGGATGAGAGAAGAAATATCACAATATCAATCAGATACAAAGTGTGAAAAGTGTAATGGATATAGACTTAAAGAAGAAGCGCTTTGTGTAAAAATTAACGAACTAAATATCAGTCAAGTCACTGAAAAATCAATTATAGAAGCAAAAGAATGGTTTAATTTGTTAGAAAAAAAACTAGACCCAACGAGATTAAAAATTGCTCAACATATATTAAAAGAAATTAATGAGAGGCTAGATTTTCTTTTAAATGTGGGCTTAGACTACTTAACCTTATCTAGAGAATCTGGAACATTATCAGGTGGAGAATCACAACGTATAAGACTAGCATCTCAAATAGGATCTGGACTTACGGGAGTTTTATATGTGCTGGATGAACCATCAATAGGATTGCATCAAAAAGATAATATTAAATTAATTGATGCATTAAAAAGATTAAGAGATCTTGGAAATACAGTAATTGTTGTTGAACATGATACTGAGACCATGGAAAATGCGGATCACATTATTGATTTAGGGCCTGAAGCTGGTCATAAAGGTGGAATAGTAGTTGCTGAAGGTACATGCGATGATATAAAAAAAAATAATAAAAGTATTACAGGTAGATACTTATCAAATAAAAGTTTTATTCAAGTTCCAAAGAATAGAAGAATGGCAAAAAATGGAAAATATTTGGAAATTTTAAATGCTTCGGGTAATAATTTAAAAAATGTAAATCTAAAAATACCTTTAGGTGCATTTACTTGTGTTACGGGTGTATCGGGTAGTGGTAAATCAACTTTAATATTACAAACGTTGTTTAATGCATTAAACCTTTATTTAAATAACAACAAATCAAGAAAAATACCTTTACCTTTTAAAGGAATTAAAGGTATAGAATTAATTGATAAAATAATTGATATAGATCAATCGCCTATTGGCAGAACGCCAAGATCAAATCCTGCTACATATACAGGTGCATTTGGACCAATTAGAGATTGGTATACAAATTTACCTGAATCTAAAAGCAGGGGCTATAAGCCTGGGAGATTTTCATTTAATGTTAAGGGTGGCCGTTGTGAAGCATGTGAAGGTGATGGAGTAATTACTTATGAAATGCACTTTTTGCCCGATGTTTATATTACATGTGATGAATGTAAGGGGAGTAGATATAATAGAGAAACTCTAGAAATTAAATTTAAAGGTAAAAATATAGCTGATGTATTAAATATGACAGTTGATGAAGGTTGCGATTTTTTTGAGAATATTAATACTATTAGAGGCAAACTTCTTACCTTAAAAAAGGTAGGTTTAGGCTACATAAAAATAGGCCAACAAGCAACAACATTGTCTGGGGGTGAAGCACAAAGAATTAAGCTTGCTAAAGAACTTTCAAGAAGATCCACTGGAAGAACGGTTTATATACTCGATGAACCAACTACTGGATTACATCAACATGATATAAAAAAACTATTGGAGATACTACATACTTTTGTAGCCACTGGAAATACAGTAATAGTAATTGAACATAATCTTGATGTGATTAAGACCGCAGATCATATTATTGATATAGGTCCTGAAGGTGGTGTTAAAGGGGGTGAAATTATCGCAGAGGGAAAACCTGAAGAAATAACCAAAGTGAATATAAGTTATACAGGTAAATACTTGGCGCCTTTACTAATATCAAAATATAAAAAAATTGCCTAAATTTTTAAAAAGTTGTATATTTGAGTCATGAGCGGAATTTTACAATCATTATCTAAGACAATTCATTTTTCTTTAGCTTTGGCTGTCATCTTGTTTTTAGGTCTTTATTTTTTAAACGGTGGCTTTGATATAGATTTATTATTTTGGAGCTGGCTATTAAGATATATACACGTTGTTGTTGGGATAATGTGGATAGGATTGTTATGGTATTTTAATTTTGTTCAAATTCCAAATATGGCAAAAATTCCAGATGAACAGAAGCCTGCAATTGGTAAAGTTATTGCCCCATCTGCATTGTTTTGGTTTAGATGGGCAGCTTTATTCACAATTATATCAGGACTAATTTTAGCTTACGTAAATGGTTACGTTCATGATGCTATGACTTTGGGTATTACATCCGGTGGAGGTAAGAGCACAGCTATAGGAATTGGAATGTGGTTAGGATTGATAATGGCTTTCAATGTTTGGTTTGTTATATGGCCAAACCAGAAAAGAGCTTTGGGAATAGTTGAAACAGACCCAGATACAAAAGCAAAATCTGCAAAAACAGCAATGTTGTTTTCAAGAACAAACACTCTACTATCTTTACCAATGTTATTATCTATGGTAGCTGCACAGAATTTATATTAGTTTTTCTCTTCATCCTTTTTTACAATCGTATAATGATCAACATTCAATTTAACTAATATTGGATTGGCAATATAGATTGAAGAATATGTCCCTATTAAAACACCTATAATCATAGCAAAAGAAAAACCTCTAAGAATTTCTCCTCCAAGGAAAAAAATTGATAATAAAGCCAATAAAGTCGTAACAGAAGTCAAAATTGTTCTCGATAGCGTTTCATTTATAGATTGATTTGTTAAATCAAATATGTGTAGGTCTACATATTTTTTGAGGTTATCACGAACTCTATCAAATATAACAACTGTATCATTCATCGAATAACCAACAATTGTTAGCACAGCGGCAACAATTGATAGATTAATTTCTAAAGATAAAATAGAGAATATACCAAGTGTAATAATCACATCGTGGAACAATGCTATAATTGCACCCAAACTAAATTGCCATTCAAAACGTATCCATATATAAAATAACATTGCAGTTAGAGATAAAGAAATAGCAATAATACCTGACCTTAATAGCTCTGAACTAACTTTTGGTCCAACATTTTCAACTCTTCTAAAATTTATATTTGGAAAAGATTTCGAAACATCAATTTTAAGATTATTTATAAATTCTGGATTATCTAAATTTTGTTTTTGAAACTTCACTATATAATCCTTATCATTTCCAAAATTTTTAACAGCTAGGTTCGATAAATTTGATTTGTTAAATACATCTCTTACTTTTGACACAGAATGATCTGATCCTACAATTCGAATTTCAATTAATGTACCGCCTTTGAAATCTACACCATAGTTTAATCCTTTAAATAAAAGTAAAGACAATGAAATAATAATAAGAATGACTGAAAAATAACCAAACTGTCGATAATACCTATTAAATTTAATGATATTCATTTTATATTAACTTCTCTTTTTCTTTATTTGATTTCACATAGATTGAGCTTAGCAATCTTGCAATAAAATAGACTGAAAACAATGTGGTCACAATTCCTACTCCCAATGTTATGGAAAAACCTTTTACTGGCCCAGATCCCATGAAGAATAATATGACTGCTGCAATTAAAGTTGTTATATTAGCATCAAGAATAGCAGTTCTTGATTTAACATATCCGCTATCGAATGCTATTATTTGATTTTTTTCATTTTTAATTTCTTCTTTTATTCTTTCAAAGATTAATACATTTGCGTCAACTGCCATTCCTACTGTTAAAATTATTCCTGCAATGCCTGGTAAAGTTAATGTGGCACCAAATAAAGTTAATATTCCTACAAGTAAAAATAAATTTGTTATTAATGTGAAGTTAGCTATCAAACCAAAAATTTTGTATTTATAGATCATAAATAAAACAACTAAACTAAATCCAACTACTAGAGATATAATCCCTGCCTTTATAGAATCTTTGCCTAGATCTGGACCAACTGATCTTTCCTCGATAATGTTCATTGGTGCTGGCAAAGCTCCTGATCTCAATAGAAGAGCTAAATCTGTTGCGCTTTGAAAGGTAAAATTACCACTAATCTGGCCAGATCCACCTATAATAGGTTCTCTTATTGATGGAGCGCTTATAATTTTTCCATCTAAAATAATCGCAAGTTGTTTTCCAACATTTTGCGTTGTTGCTCGTCCAAATTTTTTAGCTCCTACCCTATCTAAAGTGAATGAAACTATAGTCTCATTATTTTGAGTATCCATTCTTGGTTTGGCATCAATTAGATTGTCCCCATTTAAAATTATTCTTTTGCTTACAATTGCTTCATCAATACCATTATCAAACATTAATTTTTCAGTACCAAAGCTGTCATTTTCATTAGAAGATACAAATTGAAAAGTTAGATTAGCAGTTTTACCTAAAAGAGATTTGATTCTTGTTGGATCATCTAACCCTGGCAACTCTACCAGTATACGATTATTACCTCTTTTTAAAATATTTGGCTCATTTGTGCCAGTCTCATCGACTCTTCTTCTTACAATTTCAACAGCTTGATCTAAAGATGAAGAATTAAGCAAAACAATTCCGTAATCTGATAAATATAATGAAAAAAAATTTTCATTATTGTCAATATTAAACTGATATGTTTTAAATTTTTCAAAGTAAGGATTTATTTCACTTTCCTTTTCAGAAAGTATTTCATTTACCTGGTCAATAAAGGATATATCGCTTTCAAACAATATTTTATTATTTTCTATAGCAAAGTTTTTTGCTTTAATAGATTTTTCATTAAATAATTTTTTCAAATCAATAAGTTTAGTTTGCAATGTTTGGGAAATAATTGGTTGATTGTCAATTTCTAAAAGTAAATAAGATCCACCTTGAAGATCTAGACCAAGATTTATCTTATTCTTTAGAAAACTATCATCGTACTTAATTAAATTAGATAATGAGAGGTATGAAAGTATGATAGTAATTAATATAACAATTAAAATTTTAAATTTTGAAAAATATAACACTTAAAAAATAATTATTTTTTTAATTTTTGACTATTTACTAGGGCTTGAATACCTGTGGCTTTAACAATTTCTACCTTAACATTATCAGATATTAATACCTCAGCTTTTTCAGCGTCTATAATTCTTTCAATCGTTCCAACTATACCACCAGAAGTAACAACCTTGTCTCCTCTTTTTAAATTATCAACCATTAACTTATGATCTTTAACTTTTTTTTGTTGTGGTCTTATCAAGAAAAAATAAAAAATTACAAATATTAAAATTAAAGGTATAAATTGTGCTATTCCAGAATCCATAAATCTCCTAATTAATGAAATTTTTTATACCATATATTTAATTTTCTCAACTGCTAATTGGTGAAATTTTGTCTATATTATTCATATATGGTCTCAGAGTATTTGGAATAATTATACTACCATCTTCTTGTTGATAATTTTCCATAATTGCAATTAAGGTTCTGCCTACAGCAAGACCGCTTCCGTTTAATGTTCCTGTAAACACATTTTCATTTTTAGAATTTTTATATCTTGAGTTCATTCTCCTTGATTGGAATGTTCCACAGGAAGAACAGCTGGAAATCTCTCTATATTTTTTTTCTGAAGGTAGCCAGACTTCGATATCATAAGTTTTTTCTGCACTAAAACCCATGTCACCAGTAGATAAAATTATTTTTCTATATGGTAGTTTGAGTTTGTCTAAAATCATGGTCGCACAATTAGTCATTCTTTCAAGTTCATCTAAACAATTGTCATTCTCAACAATACTCACTAATTCAACTTTATAAAATTGATGTTGACGTATCATTCCTCTTGTATCTTTACCATAACTACCGGCTTCTTTTCTGAAACATGGGGTTGAAGCAACTAATCTTAATGGCAAATCTCCTTGTTTTATTATCTGATTTTTTACTATATTAGTCAAAATTACCTCTGCTGTAGGTATAAGAAATTTTCTTTCATCATTAACATCTAGCTTAATTTCAAATTGATCATTTTCAAATTTCGGTAATTGTCCTGTTCCGAACATTGTATTTTCAGAAGCCATCAATGGTGGAGATATCTCTTTATATCCATTTTGCAAAGTGTGAATATCTAACATAAAATTTGATAAAGCCCTTTCCATCAAAGCAAGTTTATCTTTAACAAAAACAAATCTTGATCCAGTAGTTTTAGTTGCCAAATCGAAATCTAACATGCCTAATTTCTCACCTAATTCATAGTGAGACTTTTCTTTAAAACTTTTTGATTTTATTTCACCTTTAGTTTCTATAACTTTATTAGCACTTTCATCTGGTCCTATAGGAACATCTTCATTGGGTATATTAGGTATTGAAGATAAAATTTTATCTAAATTTTTTTTAATTTTAGATTGATCATCTGATATTTTTTTAATTTTACTAGATATTTCTTTTGATTTTTGAAACATCTTTTCATCTTTTAATTTAGATATAACTTTTTTTTGTTCCTCTAAAGTTTCTTTCTCTTGTATTAATTTCCTATTTTTTTTATCTATATTAAGTATATCGTCTATTTTAGTTGTGTTATTTCTGTTTGATATTTTTTTTTTAAAAACTTCAAAATTATCTCTAATATATTTTATATCATGCATTTTCTTGTTCTTTTTCTCTCTTTAATTTTTTTGCTTCAATTATACTAACGGACAATATAGATAATTCGTATAATAATAAAAGAGGTATTCCTAAACCAAATTGTGTTATTGGATCCGGAGGTGTAAGTATAGCTGCTATAGTAAAGATAATTACAATTACATATTTTCGTCTCTCTCTTAAAAATTTAGTATCAACAAATCCAATTCTAGCAAGTAAGCTGAGTATTATAGGTAATTGAAAACTTAATCCAAACGCAAAAATCAATTTCATAACTAGTGATAAATATTCATTAACTTTTGCTTCCAATTGAATTGGCAAATTAGTATTTAAACCTACACTTTCAAAAGTTAGAAAAAATTTAATTGCAAGTGGCATTATTAGATAATATACCAGCATGCCTCCTAGTAAAAAAAGTATTGGTGTTAAAATTAAATAAGGCATTATTGCTTTTTTCTCATGCTTGTATAGACCTGGAGCAATAAACTTCCAAACTTGGATAAGTATAAATGGACTTGTCGCAAAAAAAGCAGCAAAAAAAGAAACTTTAATATATGTCATAAAAGTTTCTTGTAATGCTGTAAAAATTAATCTTCTTTCGATACCATCATCTTTAACTGCTGAAGCATAAGGTTCTACCAAAAATCCATATATATGATCTGAAAAATAATAAGAAATTCCGAATAAAATAATCAAAAAAATTAATGAATGAATAAGTCTTTGCCTTAACTCTGTTAAATGACTTATAAAATTGCTTTCTTTATCAGACATCTTTTTTTTTACTCATATCAGGATTATCACTAGATTTATTTTTTGTTTCATCAAAAATGTCCTGAGTTTCATTACCAATTGATGAAACTTCATTTTGAATATTTGAAATATATCTTTTAATTGAGCCTATCCATGAACCCATTTTTTTTAACATTATTGGAAAATCCTTTGGACCAACAACTATAATCGCTATTGATACTATGATTAAAATTTCTAACCAGCCAATCTGTGGCATTGGAATTAATTATTATCTTTTGAGTCTTTATTTTCTTCGGAGACATCTTTTGGCTGACTTTCGTCTATAGCGTCAGATGACATCCCTTTTTTAAAACTTTTTATACCTTTGGCAACATCTCCCATTAAACTTGAAATTTTTCCTCTTCCGAAAAGAAGAACAACCAATATAACAACAACAGCAATTTGCCAAATGCTTAAACCCATAACTTATTTATATACTTAATATTTATTTTTTTAAAGGATCTTTTTCGGTATTTTCTTCATCTGATAAAGTATCATGCAACATTTCATCTATATTAGAGTAAATATCATCCTTTTTTTCTTCCTGTTTTTCTTTATAAAATTTACCTGTTCCAAAGATTGATTTTTCAATAGAAGAAGAATCTATTAATCCTGCTGCCCCTAATTCATCAATGGTTGGAAGGTCAGAAAGTTTTTGAAGATTGAAATGACTCAAGAAATCATCTGTTGTTACATATTGTATTGGTTTTCCTGGCACGTCTTTACGGCCACCGGGCTTAACCCAATTCAATTCCATTAATATTTCTAGTGTATTTGTTCCAAATGCAACACCTCTTATATCTTCAATTTCAGCACGTGTTACTGGTTGATGATAAACAATAATAGACAGAGTCTCAATAGCCGCTTTAGAGAGTTTCTTTTCAATTGTTTTTTGTTTAGACAATAAATTTGATAATTTTTCAGATGTTCTAAAAGACCATTTGTTAGATATACAAACAAGATTTATACCTCTGTTTGAATAAAAAATTTTCAATTTTTCAAGCGCTTTTAAAACATTCAACTTTTTTGTTATTTTATTTTCAATAGCATCTTGATCTAAAGGAACATTTGATGCAAAGAGAATTGCTTCAATTTCTTTTTCTTGATCAGTTATCTTTGGCTCAGGGAAATTTACAATATTATTTTTTTTTTGCTTACTCATTGTTACGAATATATATATCTCCAAAAATTTTTTCTTGTTTTAGCTTAACATTGCCTTCTTTAACTAACTCAAGTGAACCTGCAAATATACCTGCATTTCCTGTTTTGCTCATTTTCATGTTATTTTTAAATATAGATGGAACTAAATCATTTAATTTTTTCCAATCTTTCAATTCATTTTTTAATTCTATAATTCTTTTAATGCCTTCTTCCATAGTATAAACAGGCAGCTTTGGGATATTAATTTTTTGAAAATCTCTAGTTGAAATAATTGTAGCATAAGTTTTTAAAACATCAAAAAGTTTTAAGGAATACTGAGAAATATTGTTAGTTCGAATATTTGTTTTAGTTCCTCTCATAAAAATATCTTTTCCTAACCTTTTTCTTTTAAGCATTTGATCTGATAGAAGTCTTATTAATTCTAATTTTTTTAACTGTAGTTTAAGTCTTTCTGCTATTTCAATCGCTTTGAATTCCTCTTCATCATCTAGAGGTAGTAAAAGTTTAGATTTAAGGTAAGTAAGCCAAGTTGCCATTAAAAGATACTCAGATGCAATTTCTAAATTTAAATTTTCAGTTTTTGATATATAGTCGTTGAATTGATCAGCCAGTTTAGTTATGGATATTTCTTCTAGTTTAACTTTTTGTGATTTTGATAATTCTAAAAGCAATTCTAAAGAGCCTGAAAAATTATTTAAATCTATATGAAATTCGTGAGAATCAAAATTTTTCATAGTTAAATTTAACTTAAAAGATTATAAAATTCAGATGTTTTTTTAACGATAAATTTATTTACCTTTGGTGAAATTCTAGCTAATTCGTGCATTTCTTTGATATTACCATTGCAATGCAATACTAAGTTGCATCCAGCTTTAAAGGCCTTTTGTATATTTTCTTTAAATGAATATTTTAAAGCTTTCATAGATATGTCGTCAGTTATAATTAAATTTTTAAAACCTATTTTATTTCTAATATAATCAATTCCATTTTTAGAATGAGTAATACAATCATATTTATCTAATGTTTCAAAAACAATATGAGCAGTCATTGCGAAAAATGAAGATTTTTTTTTAAATAAATTAAAATCATTTTTTTCTAAATAGTTCAATTTTTTTTTAATATAGGGAAGTTTATGATGGGTATCTTTTTTCGATAAGCCGTGACCTGGAATATGTTTAATAACAGTACCTAATCGATTTCGATTAAAAGAATTTATAGTAATATTTCCAATTTTATCGATAACTTTTTTATTATTTGAATATGCCCTATCTCCAATTATATTGTGAGAATATTTTCTTCTTAAATCTAATACTGGAACAGTGTTTATATTAACACCTATTAAATTAAGAACATATGATATTTGATCAATATATACTTGGTAATAAAGATTAAATTTTTTATTTTTTTTATTTAAAATATTTCCAAAATAATTTGCAGAAAAAATAGAATTATCTACAATATTTTTTAATCTACTAACTCTTCCGCCTTCTTCATCTATCAAAATAGGATAGTTAGGATCTTTAAATATTTTTTTAATTGAATTTGTAAGTTTTTTGGTTTGAGTAATATTTTTTATATTTCTTTCAAAAAGAATTACTCCCCAAGGTTTATTTTTTTTTATAAAAAGGTATTCATTTTGAGTCAATTTTGTACTCTTAATTCCACAAATAAAAGATTTTCTATGTTTAATTTTCATTTTTTAATAAATCCCAAAAAAAATATTTTTTTTTATTCGAACTCTCTTCTTTATTTAAATATTTTACAATATCACTTGTATCACCAATTAATACTGGAAGTTCAGCACCATACTTATCAATTTTATTTTCTAGTGAACTATAATTTCTAAAAGTTTTTTTTATATTTTCTTCTGAAGTATAATGATTAAACAAAAGAAAAAAGAAAACAATAATTACTACTAAAAAAAAAAGATATTTAATTTCTTTTAACATTACATTTTTTCTGGAGTTGATACTCCTATGATACTCATTCCTGAATTAATTAAGCTCGAAATTACTTTTAATAAAACTAACTTATCATCAGAAATTTCTTTATTTTCATTAATAAATCTTTTTTTTTGGTTTTCTTTTCCCAAATTCCAGTAGGAATGAAACAATGAAGCAAGCTCATATAAATAAGTAGGAATTCTATGTGGCTCCAGTCTGTTGCTAGACATTTCTATACATTTGGGCCATTCAGATATTTTTTTTAATATTTTAATTTCGTCATTAGAGTATTCAAAGTCATATTTGGTAACTTTAACTTCTTTTTTAATATCTTTATCAATAAGTCTAAAGACAGAACAGATTCTGGCATAACAGTATTGAACATAATATAAAGGATTATCTTTCGACTTTTCAATAACATTGTCGAAATCAAAATCTAACTCAACATCACTACTTCTATTTAGCATTATAAATCTAGTTGCATCTTTTCCTACCTCATTAATTAAATCCTCGAGAGTTATATAATCACCTTTTCTCTTAGACATTTTAAATGGTTTTTTATTTTTAATTAGTTTAACTAATTGACTAACCTTGCAAATTAATTTTCCTTTTGTATTAGATAAAGCGTCAACAGAAGACGAAATTCTTTTTATATAACCAGCATGATCTGCTCCTAGAATATTAATTAGACAGTCAAA
This sequence comes from uncultured Pelagibacteraceae bacterium, assembly GCA_902629075.1. Classification (GTDB taxonomy): domain Bacteria; phylum Pseudomonadota; class Alphaproteobacteria; order Pelagibacterales; family Pelagibacteraceae; genus Pelagibacter. The sequence goes on from CACOPK010000002.1 coordinate 149,285, forward strand.
ATTTCTATCCAATTTATTTTTATGATACGCAACATCGCTAGCAAAATATGTCCAAGATCCATCAGATTTTTTTAGGACTCTGTCTTTATCATCTCCAAATTCTGTCGATTTGAATAGTAGCTGCTCTCTCTCAATCCAGTTTTTATTATCTTCGCCTTTTGGTGCTTTTATTTTACCCTTATAGACATAGTTATATTTTTTAAGATGATTTATAACTTTTTTAACCTCATCATTTAAAACAAGATTTTTTTCACTAATAAAATTGTCATGTTTAATTCCTATGCTGTATAGATTTTTTTTTATTAATTTTAATGATTCTTCAACTGATAAAATTGTTAATTGTTCAGAAATATTTTCAAAATTTTTAAAATCTATATTTTTTTTGGACTTAATTATATTGTGGGCTATATCAATTATATAATCACCTGGATATAAATCACCATTATTAACAGGAAATGGTTCATTGAAAGAAATTTCTCTTATACGAAAATAAACAGATTTAGTGAAATTAATAATCTGATTACCATAATCGTTCACATAATATTCTTTGGTAACATTATGTTTGTTAAATAACAAAATATTAGAAATAACATCGCCTAAAATAGCACCTCTACAATGACCTACATGTAGTGGTCCAGTTGGATTAGCTGATACAAATTCAACTAAATAGTTTTTCTTTTTTTTATTTGAGTTAATTCCAAATGTATTAAAATTTAGATTTACCTCTTCAATAAATTTTGTCCAAAAAATTGGCTTAAATTTTATATTAATAAAACCGGGATTTACTATAGAAATTTCTTCTATTAATTTATCAGATTTTTTAATTTTGTCAGATAATGTTTTAGCCAAATCCATTGGCGATATTTTATTTATTTTAGATAAAACCATTGCAACATTCGTTGAAATATCACTATTAAATTTAGATGGGGGTATTTCTGTAGTTATTCCATTTAATTTTTCAGGTAAAATTAATTCGTTAATCTCTGATAATTCAAAAAGAATTTTTCTTATTTTATCAGAATAATTTTCAAAAATATTCATTTAACTTTATTATAAAGTTTAATTGCATATCTATCAGTCATTCCAGATATAAAATCTGAAATAGCTCTATAAATATCATTTTTCATCTGATCCTTTGAAATAAATTTTTTAGGATTTTTTTTAATCGCTATGAAAAGTTTTTTTACTATTTTTTTTCCTTCATTATTTTTTTTTAAGACATTATAATTATTATACATTTTGGTTTTTAAAAAATATCTTATTTCATTTTCGGCTTTTTTAATTTTATCGGAAAAATCAACTATTAAAAAATTTGAATTTTCTACATCTTTGAGAGTGCTAATATCTTTTTTTTTTATATTTTTATTTGTATTCTTTATTAAATCTTTAATCATTATATCTATAGAGTCTCTTATAATCTGATACGCTGCAATTTTGTAATTTTTTTTATTAATTTTATTCTTATATTTTTTGTAAATATCTCTAAAGAAATTTATTTCAATTAATTCATTTAATTTAAATAAATTTGCATTAATTCCATCTTGTATATCATGATTATTATAAGCAATATCGTCTGATATCGCAGAAATTTGTGCTTCTAATGATGGGTATTTATTAAAATTAATCTTATTTTTAAAATTTTTAATACCAATTAAATTATTAACCATGTTTAAATTTTTTAAAGGACCGTTATGTTTAACAAGTCCCTCAAGTGTTTCTATTGATAGATTCAGACCATTGAATTTGAGATATTTGTTCTCTAAAAACATAACTATTCTTAATGTTTGCAAATTATGGTCAAAACCTCCAAATTTGTCCATCTGTTCATTTAAAGATTCTTCTCCAGCGTGTCCAAATGGTGTATGTCCAAGGTCGTGAGCTAAACTTAAAGTTTCAGCTAAATCTTCATTAAGATTCAAATATCTTGCTATTGAACGGGCAATTTGTGCTACTTCAATAGAATGTGTTATTCTTGTTCTGTAATGATCTCCTTCGGTATTTACAAAAACTTGGGTTTTGTGCTTAAGTCTTCTGAATGAAGCGCAATGAATTATTCGATCCCTATCTCTTTGAAATGGAGTTCGATACTTAGTTATAGGTTCTTTTATAATTCTACCCTTGCTTTTAAATAAACCAATCTTTGAGTATTTTTTCATACTTTAAAATAATATATTAAGTATTATATTAGTAATATCAGTGGTCAATAATGATAAAAGAAATTAAATTTACCGATAAAGCACTAAAACAGATAAATACTCTGTTATCCAAAAAAGATAAAGGCTCTTTTTTTAGAATCGCTATAAAGGGTGGTGGCTGCTCAGGTTTTCAATATGAATTTACATTTGACAATTCAAAAGCAGATGATGATTTAAAATATAATAATATATTAATTGATAAAATATCTGCTGATCTATTAAAAGGTTCCGAGATAGATTATGTAAATGAATTGATAGGTTCACAATTTAAGATTACCAATCCACAATCAAAGTCATCGTGTGGGTGTGGCGTATCATTCTCTCTATAATGCTTATTGCTTCGTGGAATGTAAATTCTGTACGAGCACGTATAGAAAATATAAAAAATTACCTTGTAAAATATAAACCAGAAATATTAATGATGCAGGAAATAAAAACAGAGGATTTAAATTTCCCATATGAAAGTTTTTCCACACTAAATTACGAAAGTCATGTATTTGGTCAAAAAAGTTATAATGGAGTTGCAATTATTTCCAAAAATAAATTAAAAAATATTAAATATGATTTAATAAAAGACAGGTTGAAACAAGCAAGAATAATTTCCGCTGAAGTTAATTACAAAAATAAAAATATTCAATTAATAAATATTTATGCACCAAATGGTAATCCTGTAGATACAGAAAAATATGAATATAAAAAAAAATGGCTTGACGATTTAATTAAACAATTAAAATCTTTTTTAAAGAGAAATCCATATTTAATTATTGGTGGTGATTTTAATATAATTCCTTCATCAGAAGATGTTTATAATGCAAAGAGTTTTGAGGACGATGCTTTATTTAGACTTGAAATAAGGAAAAAATTACGAGAAATGATTAATCTTGGATTTAATGATGTATATAGACATTTTAATAAGACAAAAGAAGGTTATACGTTTTGGGATTATATGAGAGGAGCTTGGCAAAAAAATAATGGTATGAGAATTGACCATTTTTTAGTTTCAAATTCGTTAATTGATAAAATTAAATCAATTAATATAAATAAAGAACCAAGAGGTTTAGAAAAACCGTCAGATCATACACCAATTGAAATTAAATTAGCTTAAAGATTTAATTTTATTAACCAATTCTTGGTTAATATTTCTTGGGCCTATATCCAATCTATTTTTATGTCTTCTTTCGCCAGGCAACCTTACATTACCCATTGCTTTCATTTTTTTAAAAAAATTATCAGCGTGCTTGTCCCAATTACCATTTGAAGTTTTTTCTGGTGAAATTGCTATAATAAATTCTCCTCCACTAGGTGGGCCTCCATCATTATTGTCTTTAGCTGCAGTTTCATAACTAAAATTATCTCCCACTAAAGCGCCTGCCATTAATTCAACCATCATTGCTATAGCTGAACCTTTGTATCCACCAAATGGTAAAAGCACGCCTCCATCAGCAATTTCACCAGGATCAGTTGTTTCCTTACCTTCTTTTGTTAATCCTGTTCCAATAGGAACTTTATGACCTTCCCTTTTCGCAACCTGAACTTCGCCCATAGCCATAGATGCGGTAGCCATATCATACACAACCGGTGTATTGCCAGGTCTTGGCCAAGCAAATGAAATTGGATTAGTTCCAAATAATGGTTTAATTGCACCAGCCGGTGCGACTGCAGGTTTGTAAGATGTGCAAGCAAAAGCAACCAAGCCTTCTTCAGCAAGTTTTTCTGTTTCAGGCCACATAGCAGCCATATGGTGAGAATTATTAATTGCAAGGACCGCTACACCACTTTCTTTTGCAGCCTTGATTAGTTCTGGCAAACTTTTCTTAAGAACTACAGGTGCTAAGCAATTGTTTCCCAAAACTTTAATAACTGATTTCGAAATTTTTTTTATTTCAGGTTTGCTTTTTCCATTAATTTTTCCACTCCTTAAACCATTTACATATGCTGGAAGTCTAAATAAACCATGAGATAACGATCCGTCTCTTTCTGCATTTCTTATTAGATTTGCTAATGTAGAAGCTGTTTCATCGTCACAACCATTAGATAATAAGGTTTTTTTTGCTAAATTATAAATTTCTTCTAGAGAGAGGCTAACAGTTGTCATAAAATTATTTTACCCTTCCATAAACATCTTGAAATCTAATTATATCTGTTTCTTTTAAAATTGAACCAGTTTGTACTTCAATAATTTTAACTGGTTTATTAAAATTATTTTCAATTCTATGAATAGCACCTCTAGGCACAAATACAGATTCATCTGGCTTTTTATAAAATTTTTTTTTGTTTATTGTTATCATTGGTTTTCCGTTTGTTATCATCCAATGCTCAGATCTAAAGTTATGTTTCTGCAGACTTATAGATGATTTAGAATTTACAGTTAATTCTTTAACAAGGAAATTTTTGCCTTCAAATAAATTTATATATTTACCCCACGGTCTGTAGTAAACATTTTTTTTTTTAAAATATTTATTTTTATTTTTTTTATAAATTTTTGATATTTCTCTCCAACTACCAAGATCGGACCAAGGCATATCGAGTTTAATTGCATTTATTTTTTTAGTTTTTTCCAAAATTGCATAATCGAAAGATTTTTCTATCGACTTTGAAAATGCATTTTTATTTAAATAAAATATATTATTTTTATGTATAGATTTTTTTACTGCAATATTGCAGTTTTTAAAAGTTTTTGGCTGATATTTTTTGAAGTTATTAATAATTGAATCTTTTCTTATGAAAAACATTCCTGAATTCCAATAACCTTTTTGTTTAATTAGTTTTTTTGCTAAATTCAATTTAGGTTTTTCGATAAATTTTGTAACTTTATCTAAATTATTTTTTATTTTTTTTGTTAAAAAATAACCATATTCACTTGAAGGATTACTTGGTTTAATACCAAATATAAATATATTTTCATGATCTAAATTAAATTTATTTTTATTAATAGATTTATTTAATATGCTTGGTTTTTCAATCAAGTGGTCAGCAGCTAAATACATTAAAGGCTGTTTTAATGGTATTTCTTCAACTAATGCTGATGCCAAAATAGCTGGTGCAGTATTTTTTTTCTCAGGCTCTAAAATAATTTTATATTTTTTAATCTTGTTTTTTTTTAGATATTTTTTAACATTTTTCAAATATTTGTGATTAGTGCTAATTATAGGGTAATCAAAAATTGAATTTTTTATTCTGTCTAGTGTTTTACTTATAAGTGTCCAACCACCAAAATCTATGAATTGTTTCGCTTGTTGATTTTTCTGACCTGGCCAAAGTCTAGTTCCTGCTCCTCCACAAAGGATAATAGGTCTAATTTTCATTAAATATCTGCGTAAACTTTAACTTCATTCTTTCCACCTGGATGTGTTGGAGCTCCTAGATAAGCCGGCCCAACTGTCTGCGCATATTTCCAAAGTGTACCATTTCCAAAATTTATTTTTTTTGGTTTCCATTTTTTCTTCCTTGTTGCTAATTGCTTTTTTGATAAACGAACATTTATTGTGCCTTTTTTTGCATCGATATCAATAATATCTCCATTACGTAAAAGGGCTATTGGTCCACCAACGGATGCTTCCGGCCCAACATGCCCAATGCAAAAACCTCTTGTAGCTCCAGAAAATCGTCCATCAGTTATTAATGCTACTTTTTCTCCTTTACCTTGACCATAAATAGCACCGGTAGTTTGTAACATTTCTCTCATACCTGGGCCTCCTCTTGGACCCTCGTATCTAATTATAATAATATCTCCATCCTTATATTTTTTATTTTTTACAGCTTTATAAGCTGACTCTTCATTATCAAAACATCTTGCTATTCCAGTAAATTGTAATTTTTTAAGACCAGCAATTTTTACTATTCCACCATCAGGTGCTAAATTACCTTTCAATCCAACAACACCACCGTCTGGTGATAGTGGATTATTATATTCTCGCATAACTTTTTGTTCAGGATTAAATTTAACTTTTTTTAAATTTTCTTTCATAGTTTTGCCTGTGACAGTAATACAATCTCCATGAATATAACCACCCTCATATAGAGTTTTTAAAAGCATAGGTACACCACCAGCTTTCCACATATCTTTAGCAACATATTTTCCACCAGGTTTTAAATCAGCTAAATAAGGTGTTCTTTTGAATATTTTTGCTACATCCATTAGATCAAATTTAATTCCTATTTCATTTGCTATCGCTGGTAAATGCAATGCAGCATTTGTTGAACCTCCTGTAGCAGCAACAATCGTAGCAGCATTTTCAAGAGCTTTTTTTGTAACAATATCTCTAGGTCTAATATTTTTTGATAACAAATTCATAACTGCTTTTCCGCTATCAAGGGCATATTTATCTCTTTTAGTATAAGGCGCCGGCGTGCCAGCAGAATAAGGCAGAGCTAGACCTATTGCTTCTGATACACAAGCCATTGTGTTTGCAGTAAATTGTCCTCCACATGCTCCAGCGCTTGGGCAAGCTTTTAGTTCTAATTTTCTTAAAGCATGAGCAGTCATTTTTCCTGATGAATATTTACCTACACCTTCAAAAACATCAACAACAGTAACATCTTTACCATTAAATCTTCCAGGCAAAATAGAACCACCATAAATAAAAACACTTGGAACATTTAATCTAACCATAGCCATCATTAAACCTGGTAAAGATTTATCACATCCAGCTAAGCCAACTAATGCATCATAACAATGACCTCTAACTGTTAATTCAGTAGAATCTGCAATTACATCTCGAGAAATTAATGAGGATTTCATTCCTTCATGACCCATTGCAATACCATCTGTTACTGTAATAGTGCAAAATTCTCTAGGTGTTCCTCCTCTTTGATAAACGCCTTTTTTGACCGATTGAGCTTGTCTCATTAATGCTATGTTGCATGGCGCAGCTTCATTCCATGTAGAAACAACACCTACGAATGGTTTGGCAACATCTTTTTCTGTAAGCTTCATTGCATAATAAAATGATCTCTGTGGTGCTTTATCTGGACCTAAAGTTGTATGTCTACTTGGTAATTTTTTTTTATTAAACTTTTTCATTATAAATTTTCTAAGGTCAGTTGTATTTTTTTAACATCTTTTTCTAAATTATTAAAGTTAGTTTTTTCTTTATCAATAAGCTCTGATGGTGCCTTTTCCACAAAATTATTATTATGCAGTCTTTGATTAATTTTATCCATTTCTTTATTTAATATATCTAATTTTTTTTGGAGATTATCTTTTACTCTGTTTAAATCAACATCCTCTTCAAAATAGATTTTAAATAGTTCACCATTCAATACTAATGAAGCAGATGATTTATTTAGATCTTTTAAAGATATATTTTTAATCCTCCCTAATTTCATTAAAATTATTTTATTTTTATCAAAAAAATTTTTTAAATCATTATTCGTTTTCTCTAATGAGATTTCAATCTGTGATCCAGGTGGTATACCAAGCTCATTTTTATACGATCTAATCGATGTAATAAAATCGATAACTTTGTTAACTTCAATATGTGATTTGTCAGTTTTTCCTTTATCTTCGGACCAGTTTGCAAACATCAAATAGTCTTTGCTATTTCTATCTAACTTATTATTCAACCATACCTCTTCGGTAATAAACGGAATAAATGGATGCAGTAAAATCAATATTTCTCTAAATATATAAGCTGAAACACTTCTAGTTTCATCTTTTGATGATTGATTATTAGAATAATAAATAGTTTTAGAAAGCTCTAAATACCAATCACAAAAAGAATGCCATACAAATTTATATACATTTTTTGCAGCTTCATCAAATCTATAATCATTTATATTTTTTTTAATATTTTCTTTAACTATTAAAAATTCATTAAAAATCCATTTATTTATATTTTCATTAATATCTTTTGGTTTTTTTACATCTGTAAAATCACAACTATTTTGTATAAGAAAATTATTAGCATTCCATATTTTGTTTAAAAAATTTCTATACCCTTTAACACGATCTTCTGAAAGTTTGACATCTCGCCCTGGGGATGCCATTGATAGTAAAGTAAATCTTAAAGCATCTGCACTATACTTTTCTATTAATTCAAGTGGATCTATAACGTTGCCTTTAGATTTAGACATTTTTTGTCCTTTCTCGTCTCTAACTAAAGCATGTACATAAATATTTTTAAAAGGTTCTTTATCTAAAAACTCCATTCCAAGCATAATCATTCTAGCAACCCAGAAAAAAATAATATCAAAACCTGTAACCAAAACAGTTGTTGGATAAAAATTATTTAAGTATTCATTTTTTTTTGGCCAGCCTAATGTAGCAAATGGCCATAAGCCAGATGAAAACCATGTATCTAAAACATCTTCATCTCTTTTTAATTCAACATTCTTTTTATAAAATTCTTTAGCTTTTGATTTTGCGGTACTCTCATCTACTTCAACAAAAATATTTCCATCTGGACCATACCATGCTGGTATTTGATGACCCCACCATAATTGTCTTGAAACACACCATGGTTCAATATTATCCATCCATTGGAAATATGTTTTGGACCAGTTTTCTGGAAAAAAATTTGTCTTTTTTGATTTAACTATATCTTTAGCTTTTATAGATAATTTTTTAGCATCTGCGAACCACTGTTCTGTCAAATATGGTTCGATGATTGAGTTAGATCTATCTCCATAAGGAACTTTGTTTTTTATATTTTCTTCTTTAACAAATTTATCTTTTTCAATGAGCAATTTAATTAATTTCTTTCTTGCTTCAAATCTATCTAACCCAAAAAATTGTTTTGGAGCATTTTTATTAATTTTACCCTCTTCTGTAAAAATATTTAAAACATCTAAATTATTTCTTTGTCCAACTTCATAATCATTAAAGTCATGTGCGGGTGTAATTTTAACAGCACCAGTGCCTTGTTCTGGATCTGCATATTCATCCTCAATGATTTTTATTTTTCTCTCTACAATTGGTATTATAGCATTTTTACCCACTAGTTTTTTATATCTTTGATCATTAGGATTAACTGCTATCGCTGTATCACCTAACATAGTTTCAGGTCTAGTAGTAGCAATTGTTATAAATTCTTTAGTATTTTCAATTTGATATTTTATGTAATAAAGTTTTGAATTTACTTCTCTTTGATCAACTTCTAAATCTGAAATAGCTGTTTTTAAAACTGTATCCCAATTAACTAGTTTTTTTGATCTATAAATTAAACCTTTTTTATAAAGATCAACGAATACTTTTCTTACTGAGGCAGAGAGATTCTCGTCCATAGTGAATGCATTTCTGGACCAATCACACGAACATCCTAATTTTTTTAATTGATTAATTATTATATCGCCATATTGATTTTTCCATTCCCATACTTTTTCTATAAATTTCTCTCTTCCAATTTTATCTTTTTTAATACCCTCATTTTCTAATTTTCTCTCTACTAAAGCTTGGGTTGCTATACCAGCATGATCTGTACCCGGCTGCCATAGAGTTTCATAGTTATTCATACGATGAAATCTTGTAAGTAAATCTTGTATTGAATTGTTTAAGGCATGTCCCATATGAAGACTTCCAGTCACATTTGGTGGAGGTATAACAATTGAAAATTTCTTACTATTTTTTTTAGGTTTAAATAGATTGTTCTTTTCCCAATAAGAATAAATCTTATTTTCTACTTTGGTATGAATATATTTATCAGAACTCATTGATTAATGTTTTATAAATTAATCAAATTTAATAAACAATATCGAATTTAAATATTTAAATTATAGACTAATTTACAAAATCAACTATATAAGGTCATCTAGAAGCCTTACAAAACGGCAACGTGGCGGAATGGTTACGCAGAGGATTGCAAATCCTTTTACCCCGGTTCGATTCCGGGCGTTGCCTCCACAATAATAAACAACTTAGTCGTATTTTTTAAATATTAATAGCTAACTTAAATTATTGATTAAATGTGAGTATGATTTTATTTACTATTTTGATTTACAGTTTAACTTAGATGTTATAATTAGTTCTTGTTTTATAATATTCCTCGGTAGCTCAGTTGGTAGAGCAGTTGACTGTTAATCAATTGGTCGCAGGTTCGAGTCCTGCCCGAGGAGCCAAAACTAACCTACTTTTGATATTTGAGAATTTATATTTAAATTTTTAGAAAATTTAATTTTTTGATCATCAGTAAGCTCTGAATATAATTTTACTAGAAAATTGTAATTTACATTCATATGACCTTCTTTTGATTTTTCTAAATTAATTAAATATTCTGAAAAATCCTCAAAAAAATAGTTAATTGGTACTTTTAAATAATTTGATAATTGAAGTAGTCTCAATGAGCTTACTCCGTTAGTTCCCTTTTCATATTTTTGTATTTGTTGAAATGTAACATTAATTGCTTTTGCTACCTTTGTTTGTGTTAATCCTAATGCTAATCTTCGTAGTTTAAGTTTATTTCCTAAATGTTTATTAAAATTATCTTCCATCTCTTGACCCCTCAATTAATTTCCGCATTAAGATTTAAGATTATTTACGGATTTAATGCAAGATATAAAATTTTTAATTTTGAACGTTTTTTTGAATATTTTAAAACCTGTCAAGCATAATCTTATGCATTTTTAACATGACAGTTTAGAACATTTATAAAATTTGACTTAGAAATAACTTTGTTCTATCGCTCTTTGGATTAGCAAAAAACTCTTTTGTTTCTGCCCTTTCTACAATCATTCCTTCATCCATAAAAATTACTTCATCGGCAACCTCTTTAGCGAAACCCATTTCATGTGTAACAACAATCATTGTCATGCCTGCCTTTGCTAAATTTACCATTGCATCCAAAACTTCTTTGATCATCTCAGGATCTAAAGCTGAGGTTGGTTCATCAAAAAGCATTATTTTCGGCTCCATACATAACGCTCTGGCTATAGCACATCTTTGTTGTTGACCTCCAGATAGCTGTCCAGGATATTTAAGTGCTTGATCAGATATTTGGACCTTTTCTAAGTGTTGCATTGCTAATTCTTCTGCATCTTTTTTGGGCATTTGTTTAACCCAAATTGGTGCAAGAGTGCAGTTATCTAAGATTGATAAATGTGGAAATAAATTAAATTGTTGAAAAACCATTCCAACTTCGGCTCTAATTTGTTCGATGTTTTTAGTATTTTCGCTTAACTCATTTCCATCAACAATTATTTGTCCCTCTTGGTGCTCCTCCAGTCTATTGATACATCTAATTAATGTAGACTTTCCAGAACCAGATGGTCCGCACACAACAATTTTCTTATTTTTTTCTACTTCTAAATTAATATTTTTTAAAACTTGAAAATCACCAAACCATTTATTTACATCTCTAATTTGAATTATTTGATCAGACACAGTTATTTATCTTTCAGTTTTATATTTAATTTCTAAATTATAGCTATATTTACTCATTGCATAACAAATTATCCAGAAAATAATTGCAGCAAATACATAACCCTCCATTGCAAAACCTAACCATTCTGGGTTTGTTTTAGCTAAATTTAACATTCCTACAATTTCAAGCAAACCAACAACAAATATTAATGGTGTATCTTTAACTAATGCTAGAAAAGTATTGGCAATTCCTGGAATAACAAGTTTTAATGCTTGAGGTAAAATTACAAATATATGCATCTTCCAATAACCCATGCCTAAAGATTTTGCAGCATCATATTGTCCCCTTGGTAAAGCTTGAAGGCCTCCTCTTATAACTTCAGCAACATAAGCTGCTTCAAATAAAGAAATTGCTATTATGCATCTTACAAGTTTATCTACATAAACATCTTGTGGAAGAAACATGGGAAACATCACAGAAGACATAAATAATACAGTGATTAATGGAACGCCTCTCCAAAATTCTATAAATCCAATACAAATATACCTTATTAATGGAAAATCAGACCTTCTTCCCAGGGCTAAAGCCATTCCTATTGGAAAACAAAATATTAAACAAAAAAATGAAATAATGAATGTTAATGATAATCCTCCCCAAGCTCCTGTCTCAACCCATACTAAACCTTCAATCATACCAAGTTCAATATATTCCTCAAAGAAAAATACATATTTAAGCAATATATAAAAGGTGATTGGTATAATTAAAAAATAGTATAACTTAAACTTATTTGGAATGAAAAATCCTAAAATTATTGATATTGCAGCTGCAATTATTCCATATGAAAAATCAAAAAAAATTCTTCCGCCTGAAATAAAAAAATAAATAAATAAAAAGGAAATAAATGGATAAATTACAACATAATACAAAGTTAAATATTTTTTATATTTTTCAGTTGCAAAAAATCCAACAAGCCCAAGTGCAGTTAATGAAATAAATGATAAATTAATTCTCCACTGTTCTGCATTAGGATACATTCCATAAATAAATCTTCGAAGCCATATTTTTATGTATGTCCAACATGCTCCAGTGCCTGTACAGGCTTCCTTTGAGTCTCCAGTAATATTAGCATCAATAACAAACCAACTTAAAAATGGGGGTAATGACTTTATAATTATAAAAATAATTAATAAAGTAAGTATGGCATTAAAATTGTTGGTGTTTATATTTTTATTAATTAAATCCAGGTTTTTAATGCCTGAATATTCAACTCGAATAAAATAAAGACCTACAAAACCAATAATTAAAGGTAAACAAAAGCTTAAAAAACTAGGTAAGAAGGAAGTAAAATTTATTGAGAAAAATGCATTTAGAAAAACATCGAAAATAGATATAAAAATTAAAAATACACCTGTGTATAAGTAATTATTAAAATTATCTTTAGTAATATTTATAAATTTCATTTTTATTTTTCTTTTATAGCTATTTTTTTATTATACCAGTTCATCAATATTGAAATTGATACACTCAATGTCAAATAAGTTAACATTGTTATTGAAACAATTTCTATGGCTCTTCCTGTTTGCATTAAAGCTGTTCCAGCAAAAACTAAAACTAAATCAGGATAAGCTATAGCTGCCGCTAAAGAGGAATTCTTTGTTAAATTTAAATATTGGTTCGTAGTAGGAGGTATAATTATTCTTAATGCTTGAGGCATAATTACAAGTTTTAAAACTTGATTAGGTGTTAATCCTATTGAAGCTGCTGCCTCTTTTTGACCTTTGCTTACACCTTGAATACCTGCTCTAACACATTCAGCAATAAATGTTGCAGTATATAATGCTAAAGCTAAAGTTAAGGCTATTAATTCAGGAGGCAAACCTAGACCTCCATTAAATCTAAAAGAGGTTTTAGCTAACTGAACTAATTCAGGAATTTCGAAATTTAATGTAACGCCACCAATTAAAAAACTTAATAAAGGTAAGCCCACAATTAATCCTAATGAAATATATAAAACTGGTATATGTTTACCTTCATTTTCTCTTAATCTTTTTGAATATGATCTGATTACAATTATTGCAATTATTGAAGCAAGTAATGAATATAAAAAAATGTCAAAATTATTCCAAACAAAAGCTGGAATAAATAATCCTTTAATTGTTAGGAATATTACACCAAATATTGGTTCAGCATCTTCCGGTAGTGGAAGAGCTCTTAATGCCGCAAAATACCAAAAAAAAATTTGTAAAAGCAATGGAATGTTTCTAAAAAATTCAACGTAATATGCGGCCGCTCGATTAATTAATAAATTTGTTGATAGCCTTGCAATACCAACAACTACTCCTATTACTGTAGCAAAGATTATACCTATTACAGAAACTAAAATAGTATTAAGCAAACCAACTAAATAAGCTCTAAAATATGAATGTGATCCATCGTATTCTATTAAAGAAAACTGAACATCAAACGAAGATTCTTGTGATAGAAAACCATAACCAAAGGAAATACCTCTATTCTCCATATTTAGTTGAGCATTATAACTAAAGAAACCAAACACCAATGCTACAAAAGTTAGTGTTAGTAACTGAGGAATAATTTTTTTGAATTTGGCGCTCACAAAAGCTTTATAAATCTTTTAAAAAAAAAGGGCTAGAAAAATCTAGCCCTTTTTAATCTATTTTTTTAAGCAATTATCTTGCTGGAGGAGTATATAATAGTCCACCATTAGTCCAAATTTCATTTGGACCTCTGTCTGGTAAAATTCCAGTATCAGCTATATTTCTTTTATAACTTTCACCGTAGTTACCAACTTGTTTGATAATTCTTAAACTCCAGTCATTATCTAGACCTAAAGCTGCACCCATTTCACCTTCTGCACCTACGATTCTTTTTACCGCAGGATTATCAGAAGTTTTTAGTGAGTCTGCATTTCCAGAATTAATACCGTACTCTTCAGCTTCGATCATAGTATTTAAAGACCATCTTACGATATCTTCCCATACTGCATCACCTTGTCTTACAACTGGTCCTAAAGGTTCTTTAGAAATAGTTTCCGGTAAAACAATGTGCTCATCTGGATTTGACATTTTTGTTCTTTGAGCAGCTAATCCTGATTTGTCAGTTGTGTAAGTATCACATCTTCCAGCATCATATGCAGCTACGACTTCATCAGCTTTTTCAAAAGCAACTGGCTCATAAGAAATTCCTTTTGAATTAAAGAAGTCTCTCATGTTTAGCTCAGTTGTTGTACCAATGTTAGTACAAGCTGAGATACCATCTTTGAACTGGCTTGTTGAAGTTATACCAGAGCTTTTTCTAACCATAAAACCTTGACCATCGTAGAAGTTTACTCCAACGAAAGTAAGACCAATGTCAGCGTCTCTAGACAAAGTCCAAGTTGTGTTTCTTGATAAAACATCAATTTCACCTGAAGTAAGCGCAGTAAATCTTTCTTTAGCACTTAGCGGTGTAAATTTAACTTTATTTGCATCACCTAGTACTGCAGCAGCTACCGCTCTACATACGTCAACGTCAACACCTGTCCAATTTCCAGATGCGTCTGCATTTGAAAATCCTGGAAGACCTTGAGAAACACCACACTTAACAAAACCTTGTTTGATTGTGTTTTTTAGAGTTTTCGATTTCTTTGCAGCAAATGATTCTGTGGCAAATCCAAATAGGACAGCAACAACAGCTAGCAAAGAAGTTATTTGTTTGATTTTAAACATTATCTCCTCTTAATTTATATTTATTTGTTAACAAATAATTCAAAAATAATTTTGAATTAATTAAATTAAAACAGAAACTTAAATAGTGATCAATCTAAATTTAAGCAAGAAAAACAACAAAAGTAAGACTTTATGGCG
>CACOPK010000003.1 GCA_902629075.1 uncultured Pelagibacteraceae bacterium
TCCAAGAAGTTTAGGAACTCAAATTGACGATTCTATTATGGATAAAAGTTTAGATGCAAAACTTATTGCAACAAATAAAAACTATTTTTTAAATGTTAAAACTAAAATTATTGATGGAAGAATATTTATTACTGGCAAAGTTGACACGGTAGAAGAAAAACTTAATATAACTAAAATGGCCTGGGAGACAAAAGGTGCCAGATCAGTAAAAAATGATTTAAAAATAAAAGATGAATTCAATTTTAAACAATCAGCTAAGGATATTCTGATTACCTCACAATTAAGATCTGCTTTGATATTTAACAAGAAAACTAAAGCTGTAAACTATAATATCGACACATATAAGGAGAAAATTTATATTTATGGTATTGCAGAGTCATCTGAAGAAAGAGATGAAGTAATTAAAGAAGCGAAAGAAATCCTAGATGTTGAAGATGTAATAGCAAGTATATTGCTTGTCGATGATTTGAGAATTCAAAAGAATTAATTATTTTTTATAATCGATTATTTCAGCCGAATATGCGGCTACTGAAGCTAGATTTAATATTTCAGAAGTTGAGGTTCTTAAAGGCGCTATTTCAATTGGCTCTGCCAATCCAATTAGAAGAGGTCCAATTACTTTTGCTCTACTCATTGATTTAATAAGTTTAAAAGAGATTGCAGATGCATGAAGACCTGGCATGATTAAAATGTTTGCATTTCCAACTATTTCGGAGAATGGATAAAGTTCCTTAAAAATTTCTTCTAACGCTACATCAGGTTGCATTTCTCCATCATATTTGAAATCAACTTTACTTTTATTTAAAATTTCAACAGCTTCCCTAACTTTTGTAGTTCTTTCGGTAGTTGGCTGACCAAAAGTAGAATGAGATAAAAATGCTACCTTGGGGTCCATTCCAAATAATCTTGCAATTCTCGCAGACGATTTAGCTATATTGGCTAATTGATTTGAATTTGGCCATTCATTAACTGCTGTATCAGCTATCAAAACTGTTTTTCCTCTGTTTACAACTAAATTAAGACCAAAAATTATTTCACCTGGCCTTGCGTTTACTACTGTTGAAACTTTTTCTAATGATGAAGAATATCTTCTTGTATTACCTGTCACCATAGCATCAGCGTCTCCACAAGATACCATACATGTTGCCCATATAACTCGATCGTTTCTTACTAGTTTATCACAATCTCTTTCCAATAAACCTTGTTCTCTTTGAAGTTTATTAAATAAATAATTAGTATATTTTTTTCTTTTTTCTTTATCAGTTGAATTTACAATTTCTATATCTAGATTTTCATTATAACCGATTTCTGCTAATTTTTTTTTAACAAGCTCCTCTTTTGCAACTAAAATTGGAATTCCTAAACCACTATTTTTAAAAGCTATGGCAGCCTTTAAGTTGTTTTCATCTTCGCCATCTGCAAAAACAACTTTTTTTTGTTTTTTCTTTATTAAAGAGTTTATTCCTTGCATTACAGTTACTGAGGGATCTAATCTATTCTTTAGTTGATCTGCGTATAAATCAAAATCTTCAATTTTCTTTCTTGCTACACCTGTTTTTATAGCAGCTTTTGCAACAGCTACTGGAATTACATTAATTAATCTTGGATCAAATGTTGATGGTATAATATATTCTTTTCCATATATAGGTCTCATTCCACCCATAGCAGAAGCAACTTCATCTGGCACTCTTTCCCGTGCAAGATTTGCTATAGCATTAGCAGCAGCAACTTTCATCTCTTCATTAATTGTTTTTGCTCTAACATCTAATGCTCCTCTAAAAATATATGGAAATCCTATAAGATTATTTACTTGATTGGGATAGTCTGATCGACCAGTAGCTATGATTGCATCCGATCTTACACTCTCTACTTTTTCAGGAGTAATTTCAGGATCAGGATTTGCACAAGCAAAGATAATTGGATTTTTTGCCATTGATTTTACCATATCTGTTGTTAAGGCATCTTTAGCCGATAACCCTAAAAAAACATCAGCACCATTTATTGCTTCAGCTAATGTTCTCGATTTTGTTTCTATAGCATGTTTAGATTTCCATTGATCCAATTTGTCTCTACCACGATAGATTACTCCTTTACGATCACACATAATTAAATTTCCATTTTTGACACCTGAATTTTTGAATAATTCTGTGCAAGCAAGTGCAGATGCTCCAGCTCCATTTACAACAACTTTAATATCATTTATTGATTTACCAGTTATATCCAATGCATTTATCAATGCAGCTGTAGTTATAATTGCAGTTCCATGCTGGTCGTCATGAAATACTGGAATATCGACAAGTTCTTTCAATTTTTCTTCTATAATAAAACAGTCTGGAGCAGCAATATCTTCAAGGTTTATTCCTCCAAATGTACAAGCTATATTTTTTATTGTATTTATAATTTCTTCGTTATTTCTACTATCAACTTCAATATCTATAGAGTCTATATCTGCAAACCTTTTAAAAAGAACTGCCTTACCTTCCATCACAGGCTTTGATGCAGTTGCGCCAAGGTTACCCAATCCTAAGATTGCAGATCCATTACTTATTACCGCTACAAGATTTCCTTTTGATGTATAATCATAAGCTAAATTTTCATCTTTGCTAATTTCCATTACAGGAGATGCAACCCCAGGAGAATATGCAAGAGCCAAGTCTCTTTTTGTTGTCATTGGCTTTGAAGGGTTAATCTCAATTTTTCCTTGTTTTCCTAATGAATGGTAATCCAAAGCCTCTTTTGTTGTGTAATGTTCAATTTTGTTTTTTTTCATTTGATTTAATTAGATATACAAATAGAGCTAAATTAAGACTAATATGATTTATGAACTTAATTAAGTCAACAGGTACATTTAGTATCTTTGTTATAATCAGCAGAGTTCTTGGTTATTTAAGAGATGTTTTGATTGCTATTTATTTAGGCTCAGGACCTATCGCAGATGCATTTTTCGTAGCTTTTAGAATTCCAAATACATTTAGAAGACTTTTTGCCGAAGGATCTTTTAATGCTGCATTTGTACCAGGTTACTCCTCAGAATTAGTAAAAGGAAAACTAAATGCTAAAAAATTTGCCAATGATGTTTTTAATTTTTTAATGTTTGGACTTTTATTAATAGTTATAATTGTTGAGATTTTAATGCCTGGTTTTATTTATTTAATTGCTCCAGGTTTTTATGAAGACCAGAGTAAATTGGAATTAACAACTTTATTAACTAGAATTACATTTCCTTTCTTGCTTTTTATAAGTCTAGCATCCTTTTTTTCAGCAATATTAAATTCTCATAACAAGTTTGGTATAGCTGCTGCTGCTCCAATTATTTTAAATTTAATTTTAATTTTAATTATTTTTATAGAAAAAAAATCAAATGACGATCTTGTAATATATTTGTCTTATGGAGTTTCATTAGCAGGGTTAATACAGCTAATATTTGTTTATTATTTTGCAAAAAAATATTTTGACCCAAATTTATATTTCAAATTAAGAGTATCAAAGAAAATAAAAATATTTTTTAGCAAATTTTTACCAGGTATTTTCTCTTCAGGAGTTACTCAAATAAATATTCTTATAGGTACGATTATTGCATCATTTCAAGCGAGCGCTGTTTCATATCTTTATTTTGCTGACAGAATTTACCAAATAAATCTAGCTATAGCTGGAATTGCAATTGGAACAGTTATTTTACCTAATCTGAGTAGATACATAAAAACAAGTAATAAAAAAAAAATTGATTTTATTCAAAATAAATCATTCGAACTATGTCTTTTTTTAAGTCTCCCAGCATCAATGGCATTAGTTGTTGGGTCTAATGAAATTACTTCTGCATTATTTGGCTATGGTGCTTTTGACATTTTAAGTGTTTCAAATTCAGCAAAAGCTTTATATTATTTTGCATTAGGATTGCCAGCATTTGCAATCATAAAAGTTTTTTCAACTTTTCTATTTGCAAGAGGTAATACAAAATCACCGTTTTACTATTCTTTTATTTCAGTTTTAATTAATATTTCTATAAGCGTTATATTTTTTAAAGATATAGGTTTTATAATAATTCCAATAGCAACTACTATTTCGTCTTGGATAAATGTATTATTATTATTTTCAAAATTATATATAAACGATTATTTCAAACTTAAAAATATTTTAAGTATCTCAAACTTAAAGATTATTGTCGTTTCCATAATTTCAATATCATTATTTCAAATATTTATAAATTTGCTTAGTGAATATTTAGTTTATGATAGTGAATTGAAATTATTCACTATAATTGCTTTAGTAATTATTACTCTTTTTATTTATATTTTAATATCATTATTAACAAAAACATTTAAATATTCGGATATTAAATTAAAATATTAATTATGAGCAAAAAAATCTTTTCCGGAGTTCAACCCACAGGAAATCTTCATTTAGGGAACTACATAGGTGCTATTAAAAATTTTGTAAATTTACAAAACGATTCTAATAACTTTTGTATTTATTGTGTGGTAGATCTCCACGCAATTACAGTTAAACAAACTCCAAAAGAATTAAAAAAAAATATAAGAGAAACAACGGCAGCTTTTATTGCTAGTGGGCTTGATTTTAAAAAAAGTATAATTTTTAATCAATCGATGGTTTCTGCTCATTCGGAAGGATCTTGGATTTTAAGCTGTGTTGCACGAATGGGTTGGTTAAATAGAATGACACAATTCAAGGAAAAGGCAGGAAAAGATAAAGAAAAAGCGAGTGTAGGACTTTATATATATCCAATACTTATGGCAGCAGATATTCTTCTATACGATGCAACCCATGTTCCTGTTGGAGAAGATCAAAAACAGCATTTAGAGCTTGCTAGAGATATTGCTAATAAATTTAATTTAGACTTTGATTCATCAAATTTTCTTATTGCACCAGAGCCCTTGATACAAAAAAATTTTGCAAGAATAATGAGTTTAAAAGATGGTCAGAAAAAAATGAGTAAGTCAGACCCCTCAGATTTAAGTAGAATAAATTTAAACGATACTAAAGATCAAATATTTAATAAAATAAAAAAAGCTAAAACAGATACTATGCCAATTCCTGAAAATGAAAATCAACTATCAAATAGACCAGAGGCACAAAATTTATTAGGGATTTATTCTTGCTTAAATGATCAGCCATTATTTGAAACTATCAACGAGTTTTCAGGGAAAAATTTTTCTGAGTTTAAGGATAAACTAGCTAACTTAGTAGTTGATAAAATCTCACCTATATCTTCAGAAATAAATAAATTACTTAAAGATGAAAATTTTATAGATAAAGTTTTAAATGATGGAGCCGAAAGAGCAGGTGAAATTGCAGAAAAAAAAATTAAGGATATAAAAAAAATCATTGGTTTTTAACAACAAAAATCTCTTTAAAAATTTTTTTTTGTATTTATATACAGTATATGTTTGTTCAAACTTTAAATACACCGAATCCTAACTCGCTTAAGTTTTTGCCAGGTGAAAAAGTTTCACTATCAGGACCGTTAGAAATTACTGATAAAAATCAAACAACTAATGAGTTGATAAGAAACATATTGTCAGTGAATGGTGTAAATGGAATCTTTCTTTCAGATGATTTTTTAACAGTAAATAAAGATCAAGAAAAGAATTGGGAAGATATTAAACATATTATAATTTCTTTTATTAATGAATATTATTCAAATGGAAAAAAATTCATTTATGAGAATAAGTCAGAAAAAGATAATCAAGAAAACTTAGATGAAATTGAAATAAAAATAATTAAAATTTTGGAAACAAAAATAAGACCAGCAGTTGCAAGAGATGGTGGAGATATTAAATTTAAAGAGTACAAAGATGGAAAAGTAAAAGTAGAAATGCAAGGTAGCTGTTCTGGCTGTCCAAGTTCAACCTTGACGTTAAAACGGGGTGTAGAAAATTTGCTAAAACATTATATACCAGAAGTTACTGAAGTCATTCCGGTTTAATAAATAATTTTATGTTAAAAGATATTAAAATTAAAAATATAGATATCAGATTATTAAGAAAAATTCTTTCTAAGAAAGGATTTTTATTGTCAAAAAAATCTATAGTAAAAAAAAATTCAAGCCTTCAAAACTTATACAAAATTAGTCTCTTCTCTTTATTTATAATTTCATTTTTTTATTTACTGCCACCCTCAGCTAAATATATTAGTGAAACATTTAAGCCAAGCTTAGAGATAGAGAATTCTTCAAATCAAAAACTTACACAGGTTTTAGAAGGAAAAAATATTGACGATATAATCAACGATGAAAAAAATAATTTTACTGATCAAGATTTAGTTTATCAAGAGCTATATGGGGAAGTTACAGAAGAAGATTCTTTAGAGACTGGTGTGAGATTAAAAGCATCAGTATTATATCAACTTTTTGAAGATACAAACTATAAATTAAGTGACGTAAGAATAAACAAAATTGCGAAACCAGTTGAAATAGGAAAATTACCTTATGAGTTAAAACAAATTCAGAACACAAAAAAAAGAAAAGAATTATTTATTCAAATTGTTTTACCATTAATTCTTGAGGAAAATAATAAGATTCTTCTAGATAGAAAAAAACTTTTTGCAATTCTTAATAAAAATAACAATTCCAATTCTGACAATGAGTGGTTAAAAAAGAAATTCAAACAATATGGTGTTGCAAATAAAGATTTACCAACCTTAAAGAGAAGAATGGATATTATCCCTCCTTCCATGGCTATCGCACAAGCAGCAAAAGAGACAGGATGGGGAACTTCAAGGTTTGCACTTGAAGGAAACGCACTTTTTGGACAGTGGACTTATACAGATAAAGGAATAAAGCCTGCGGCTGCTGAAGCAGGCACAACACATAAGGTAATGATGTTCAATGTTTTAAAATCATCAGTAAGAGCCTATACCAGAAATTTAAATACTCATAAGTCTTACCGAAAAATGAGATACATCAGAGCAATACAGAGAGATAACTTTGGCAAATTAAACAGTTTAGAGTTGGTTAATCATCTAGATCAATATGCCGAAACAGGAAAAAAATATATCATTGTGTTAAAACAAATTATTGAGCAAAATAAATTAGTAGATTTTGATGATGTAAAAATTCTTCCGAATAGTGAAGCTGTAAAGAATTTAATCTAATTATCTTTAATACTTTTAATAACAAATTGAACTCCAAACCATCTCCATCCAACGTTATCTTTAACGGAGCAGTTTATTCTCCCTCTTCTAGTATTAAATTTGTCTCGAAAAATAATTTTTAAAATATTATTATTTATTTCTAATTTTGAGTTATCCCAACCTTTGCCTTCATTTGAAAAACAATTAATATTATTTATATTTTGTTCATCAAAAAATTCTACTTTCATCTCAGGAGGATTATTTTTTTCAATTAACTTATCTTCAGGAAAGACTTTTTTATATTGTAAAGGTAAAAGCTTAACTAAAAATTTAAACCTATCTAAATCACCGTATTTTTCGTTAATAGGAAATCTTGGTAGTTCATATTTATCTTTATTTAAATCTATTACACCTGAATGCTGACCAAATGCAAAATCAAAATGTTTACTTATAAATTTTTTTTGTATGGAACTCCATTCTCCAAAAGGATAAGAAAAAAAAATAGGATTATAACCTAATTTAGAATTAAATATTTCTATAGATTTTATTATATCCCTCTCAAATTCATTAAAGCTGAAATTTACTAAATAATCGTGTGAATGGGAATGATTACCAATTGTAACAAAATCATATTGTTCAATGTCCTTTATTTTATTCCAATCCATGTAACCATTTTTTCCAATTGCTTCAGTTGAAATGAAAATTAAAAAAGGTATTTTATTTTCTTTTAAATAAGGCCAGGCATTTTCATAAAATGAATCATAGCCATCATCTATCGTTAACAAAATTTTTTTTTCTAATTTTACATCTGAAAATACTTCAGGTAGCAACTTAGCATCTAAAAAATTATATCCAGAATTTTTAATAATATTTATATGTTCTTTAAAAATACTCATTTGAATATTTGTTGATGGATATTTTTTTTCATTAAATCTATGATACATTATAGAAACAATTCCTTTCTCATTGGTGAAATATTTACTATAAGTTTCAGAATGTACTTTTTCTAATGGAATAAAAAAAATTATGAATAATTTAATAATTGATACTACTGGACAGAAAATTTTCTTAATATTCATAAGTAAAGATAAAGAATATAATATTAAGCACGATAACAGTAGAGAAAATTTTGATGAAATGGTAAAATTAGTTTTTGATTTTATTAAGGAAAATCATATTGATTTATTAAAAATTGATAATGTGTTTGTAAATCAAGGACCTGGAAAATATACAAGTATAAGATCAGCAATAAGTATTGTAAAAGCTCTCAAGATGTCAAAAAAAATAAATATATATGGTTATTATTCCACTCAGATTGCTAATAATGACTATAAAATTTTGTTAAAATTATTAGAAGAAGGAAGGTTGACAAAAGATTTTATTCAACCAAAATATTCAAATTAATATTATTATGACAGAAACAATAGAACAAAAGTGTATTAATAAAGGCGTTAAATTAACAGAGCAAAGAAAAATTATAGCCAAAATAATTTCAGAGTCTAAAGAGGAATATGGAGAGTCAGATCATCCAGATGTAGATGAATTATATAAAAGAGTATCAAAAATAGACTCAAAAATTAGCATTGCGACAGTTTATAGAACAGTGAAACTTTTTGAGGAAGCAGGTATTCTTGCAAAGCATGATTTTAAAGGTGGAAAGGCAAGATATGAAGCGATGGTAGAAAGTCACCATGATCATTTAATTGATGTTAAAACTGGAGAGATAATAGAATTTGTTGATGAAGAAATAGAAAAACTTCAAAAAAAAGTTGCAGAAAAATATGGTTATGAACTTGTAGATCATAAGCTGGAACTTTATGGTGTAAAAAAAAAATAAGTGAACAAAAAAATATTTATCAAAACTTTTGGCTGTCAAATGAATGAGTATGACAGTAATAGAATAGGTGATATTGTTAAAGATATTGGTTATGAAAAATCAAAAGATCAAAATAATGCAGATTGTTACGTTATTAATACTTGTCATATTAGAGATAAAGCAAAAGAAAAAGTTTTTCATGAAGTTGGAAGAATAAAAAAAAACTATTCGAATAAAAAAAAGCCTATAATGATAATTGCAGGTTGCGTAGCTCAAGCAGAAAGTGAAGAGATATTAAAAAGAGAACCTTTTATTGATGTTGTGATTGGACCTCAATCTTATCATAAAATAAATAAAATTTTAGACAATTTTCAAAAAAATAAAAAAGCAGACGAAACTGAGTTCGATACAATTTCGAAATTTGATTTTTTAGAAAATGTAAAAAATTCAGACAATAATGTTTCATCATTTTTAACAATACAAGAGGGTTGTGATAAGTTTTGCCATTTTTGTGTAGTTCCATACACAAGAGGACCCGAATGTTCTAGACCATTTAGAACTATTATAAAAGAGGCTGAGGAGCTTATAAAAAATGGTGCAAAAGAGATCACTTTATTAGGTCAAAATGTCAACGCATACAATTTTTATCAAAATGATAATGAATTTAAAATTTCAAATTTATTAAATGAATTAGAGAAATACTCCGAATTAAAAAGGATAAGGTATACAACTTCTCATCCAGTAGATATGACAGAAGACCTAATCGAATGTTACAAAACTAACAAAAAATTAATGCCATTTATTCACCTACCAATCCAATCTGGTTCTGACAAAGTTTTAAAGCTTATGAATAGAAAGCATAATGTTGAGCATTATGTAAATATATATAATAAACTAATTAATATTAATCCTTCAATCAAATTTTCTAGTGATTTTATAATAGGTTATCCAGGAGAGGAAAAGGATGATTTTGAAAAAACATTAAAACTTGTTAATGAAATAAAATTTATAAACTCGTTTTCTTTTATTTTTAGTTCTCGCCCAGGTACCATAGCTTCTAAACTAAAAGAAGTGGATGAAAAAATTTCAAAAGAAAGATTAATAATGTTACAATCGATACTATTTAAAAATCAAATCAACCATAATAAATCTTTAGAAAACAAAGAAATAGATGTATTAGTTGAAAATAAAATTAGTGGTCAAAATAAATATTTTGGTAGAAATGAATATTTTAATTCGGTCATTTTTGAAGCAGATAAAAAGGATATTGGAAAAATTGTTAAGGTTAATATAGAAAATAGCAATCAAAACACACTTTTTGGAAAAATTAAAAATAACATGAAGGCTGCATAATTTGAGTAATATTTCTTACAAGCCAAAAAAGATAGATCTTAAATTTGTTTATTCGGAAAATAACACTATAAGCATAATATTTTCAAAGAATGAAGACTTACTTGGCGTTTCAGGTGAATTTAACAATAATATCAAGGAATTAGAAAAAATTACAAATACATCAATATATTCTAGAGGTAACTCTATAATTTTAAAAAATAATCAAAATAAAAATGAAATTGTTAAAAATGCTATTAGTTTTTTATATGATCAATATATTATTAATGGAACAGTTGAAAAAAAAGATATAATTTCTTCAATAAGTAAGTTTATGATAGACGAAAAAAATAACACAAAAGAAAATATTAATTATATAATCAAAACACCAAAAAAATCTGTTATTCCAAGATCTGAAAAACAAAAAAGTTATGTTAAAGCTCTTAGAAATAGTGATGTTGTGATTTCATCTGGGCCAGCAGGTACAGGTAAAACATTTCTAGCAGTAGCAGTAGCATTGACAATGTTATTAGACAAAAAAATAGATAGAATCATTTTGTCCAGACCAGCAGTAGAAGCTGGAGAAAGACTTGGTTTTTTGCCTGGTGACATGAGAGAAAAAGTTGATCCGTATTTAAGACCTTTATACGACTCTTTATATGATTTGTTAGATTTTGAAAAAATTCAAAAAAAAATCGAAGTAGGAGATATAGAGATTGCACCATTAGCGTTCATGAGAGGAAGAACTTTGAAAAATTCATTTGCAATTTTAGATGAGGCACAAAACGCAACAGATACCCAAATAAAAATGTTTTTAACTAGGATTGGTGAAAATTCTAAGATTGTAATTAATGGCGACCCTTCGCAAATTGATTTACCAAATAAAAATTTGTCTGGTCTTGGAAGATCAAAAAAAATACTTGATCATTTAGATGAAATTACATTTGTCGACTTCGATTATAGAGATGTAGTAAGACATCCACTAGTTTCAAAAATAGTTAAAGCCTATTCTAAAAAACAAAATAATGATTGAAGCTGACGTTCTAGTTGAGTCCAAAAACTGGAATAAAATCTTACAAAATCCACAAAAGCAAATTGCAAATATTCTAAAAAGATTCCCAAAACATTATAGATTTAATTATAGAAAGGTCTATATTTCTGTCCTATTAACAAATAATAATAAAATTAAATCGTTAAATAAAAAATTTAGAAAAAAAAATAAACCAACAGATATACTTTCGTTTCCTTCTAATAGTAAAAAAAACTTAGAAAAAAATTTAAAAAATAAAAAAATTTATTTAGGTGATATTGCTATTAGTCACCAAGAATTTTCAAAAAATAATAAAAATAACTATAAAAATGGTTTTATAAAAATATTTATTCATGGGTTTTTGCATTTACTAAATTTTGACCATAAATCTGATAAAGATTTTAAAAGAATGAATTCTATTGAAAATAAAATTTTTCAAAAAGTAAAAGGTAAGTTTGAAATTTAAAAAGTACAAAACATTTTTTGAAAGTTCTTATATATTTTTCCTCGGAATTATATCTTCCTTTAGCTTGCCACCTTATAATTTCTGGTTAATAAACTTTTTAACTTTTAGTTTATTATTTGTGCTCTTAACTAAAAATAAAGACAAAAGCACAAAATATTTTTTTCTTTACGGCTATGTCTTTGGTTTTGGTTATTTCATATCAAATTTATATTGGGTACCTTTATCACTTCTTTATGATGACAATTTCAAATCTTTGATACCATTGGCGATCATATTAATACCTGCATTATTAAGTTTATTTTATGCAATAGCGTTTTCTGCGTTCAAAATTTTTTTCAACTCTAAAAATATATTTATAAATATATTGGGTTTTTCTCTTATCATAGGGTTGTTTGATTTTATTAGAGGTACGATTTTATCCGGTTTTCCATGGAATCTTTTTGCGTATAGTTTTTCTGAAAACATAAAAATTATTCAAATAACTTCATTAATTGGCCTTTATGCTTTTAACACCATCTTAATAACAATATTTTCAGCTCCATCAATTTTATTTTTAAAAAAAAATAGAAGTGATCTAGTAGGATTTTATTCAATTATAATAATAACCATATTTATATATAGTTATGGTAGCTTTAAAATAAATAGCTTCAAAAATCAGAAATCAGAGATACTAAATACTGAAATTAAAATTTTATCTACAAATATTCCTATAGAAAGATTTTATGCAAATTTAGATGTTGAAGAAATTTTATTAAAATTAATATATTTAAGTAATCCAAGTCAAGATAAAGACACAATTTTTATTTGGCCAGAGGGTATAATACCGAATATAAATTTAAAATCATTGAAAAATCAATATGATTATTTATTCAAAAAATCCTTCTCAAAAAATCAACAAATAATTTTTGGAATAAATGATTATGAAATTAAAAATGGAAAGAAAAGTTTTTATAATTCACTATCTGTAATTAATAATGAAGCAAATATTTTATTTAAGTATCACAAAAATAAATTAGTCCCTTTTGGAGAATTTCTTCCATTAGAGAATTTTCTTTCAAGAATTGGTCTAAAAACCTTAACAAATAATTATCAATCATACTCTTCAGGTGTAGAGAGAAAATTAATATATTTTGATGAAAACAAAAAAATTAGAATTTTGCCTTTGATTTGTTATGAAATTATATATTCTGGTAAATTATCTCAAGATGATAATTATAATTTTATTGTAAATATATCGGAGGATGGTTGGTTTGGAAATTCAATTGGACCATATCAGCATTTTGCACATAGTATTTTCAGATCTGTTGAGTATGGTAAGTATACACTAAGATCTGCAAACAATGGGATTTCAGCAATAATAGATCCGTCGGGTTCAATAATTGATCAATTAAGTGTTGATCAAGAGGGAGTTATATCGATAAGAGAAATTATTAATATAAATAATACCCCTTTTTCCACATTTGGAAATAAAATCTATTTTTTAATTATTTTATTATATATTTTTTTAATTTTTTCATTTAAAAAAATGGAAAATGAATAACTTAAAAAATTATCTTTTTACAAGTGAATCAGTATCCGAAGGTCACCCAGACAAAGTCTGTGATCGAATTTCTGATATGGTAGTAGACTCTTACTTAAGTGCAGAGCCTTATTCTAGAGTAGCATGCGAAACTTTAACAACTACAAATAAAGTTGTTCTGGCTGGAGAAGTCAGAGGACCTGAAATTAAAAAAGAGAATCTTATACAAAGGGTTCGAGAATGCATTAAAGATATTGGATATGATCAAGAAGGTTTTACTTGGAAAGATGCTACGAAAATTGAAAGTCATCTTCATTCTCAATCTGCTGATATTGCAATGGGAGTTGATGCATCAGGAAATAAAGACGAAGGTGCTGGAGATCAAGG
Organism: uncultured Pelagibacteraceae bacterium; assembly: GCA_902629075.1. Classification (GTDB taxonomy): domain Bacteria; phylum Pseudomonadota; class Alphaproteobacteria; order Pelagibacterales; family Pelagibacteraceae; genus Pelagibacter. Next base: position 13,637 of record CACOPK010000003.1, read on the forward strand.
TATAATGTTTGGTTATGCTTGTCGAGAAACAGATGTTCTAATGCCAGCGCCAATACATTATTCACACAAAATTTTAAGGCTCATGGCCGAAGATCGAAAATCAGGAAAACTAAAAAATATTGAACCTGACTCAAAAAGTCAAATTACTATACAGTATAAAGATGGAGCTCCTGCAAATGTTAAATCAGTGGTAATTTCAACTCAACATTCAGCAGATGTTAATCAATCTCAAGTAAGAGAATTGGTTAAGCCTTATATAGAGAAAGCAATTCCAAAATCGTTATTAAATGGATTAGATGAAAAAGAAATTTATGTAAATCCCACTGGCAATTTTGTGATTGGCGGTCCTGATGGTGATAGTGGATTAACAGGTAGAAAAATTATTGTAGACACTTACGGTGGCGCTGCACCTCATGGAGGAGGGGCATTTTCAGGAAAAGATCCTACAAAAGTTGATAGATCTGCAGCTTACGCGTCAAGATATTTAGCAAAAAATGTAGTTGCTTCTAAAATTGCAGACAAATGTTTAATACAATTAGCATATGCAATTGGAGTCTCAAAACCTTTATCTATTTATGTAGACCTTTTTGAAAATGATGAAGAAAAAAATAGACATGTTGAAAAACTAATAAATGAAAATTTTGATTTAAGTCCAAGAGGAATAAGAGAAATGCTTGGATTAAATAAAGCAATTTATGAAAAAACAGCAGCATATGGTCATTTTGGAAGAGACCCAGAGGAAAATGGTGCATTTTCTTGGGAAAAAACAGACAAAGCTGACGTTTTCAAGAAGTAAATAAAGTTGAAAATATAAAAAAAATATCTATATTCGCTTCACATTGTTGAAATTTCAAAATGGGCCTCGGCCCATTTTTTTTTGGAGAAAACGAATGTTAAATAGAAGAGCAGATAAATTAGAATTATTAAGAATTGCAGAAGCAGTAGCTTTGGAAAAATCAATCGACAAAGAATTGATTATTAATTCCATGGAAACTGGAATAGCAAAGGCCGCAAGATCTAAATTCGGCAATGAAAATGATATAATTGTGAGTATTAATAGAGACAATGGTGATATTGAAATTTTTAGAAAACTAATCATAAAAGAAAACCCAGAAAATCCCAACACAGAGATAAGCTTAAAGGGTGCTCTACAAGTAGATGAAAATAATAAAGATAAGAAAATAGGTGATGAAATTCTACAAACCCTTCCATCTTTTGATTTTGGAAGAATTGCAGCACAGACTGCAAAACAGGTAATTAGTTATAATGTTCGAGAAGCTGAAAGAGAAAGACAATTCAACGATTTTATTGATAAGAAAGATACAATATTAAGCGGTATTGTAAAAAGATTAGAATTTGGAAATGTTATAGTTGATTTAGGTAAAGCAGAGGGAATAATTCACAAAAATGAAATGATACCAAGAGAAAATATAAAAGCTGGAGATAGAGTTAAAGCTTATTGTTTGGATGTTAGACGAGAGCAGAGAGGTCAACAAATTTTCTTGTCCAGAGCACACCCAAAATTTATGGAAAATTTATTTACCTTAGAAGTTCCTGAGATCTATGATGGGTTAATTGAAATAATTTCTTCAGCGAGAGATCCCGGAAGTAGAGCAAAAATTTGTGTAAAAGCAAAAGATAATTCTTTAGACCCCGTGGGTGCATGCGTCGGTATGCGAGGGAGTAGAGTTCAAGCGGTTGTAAATGAACTTCAAGGAGAGAAAATTGATATAGTTAATTGGTCTGAAGATTTAGCTATAGTTGCGGCTAATGCACTTTCACCTGCAGAGATATTAAGGGTCAATGTTGATAGTGCACAAAAAAAAATAGATGTTATTTTAACTGATGAAAATTTAAGCAAAGCCATTGGTAGAAGAGGTCAAAACGTTAGGCTTGCAACAAAATTGTTAAATCATGAAATTAATATTTTGACTGATCAAGAAGATTCAGAAAGAAGACAAATAGAATTTAAAGACAAAACTGATAACTTTGTTAAAAATTTAGAGCTAGATGAAACTTTAGGTCAACTACTTGTTGCTGAGGGATTTTCAACAATAGAAGATATTAAAGATAGTGAAATAGATAAGTTAACAAAAATAGAAGGTATTGAAGAAGATACAGCAAAGGAACTTATTGATAGAGCAAAAGAATTTTATCAGAAAGATCAAGAAGAAATTTCGAACAAAGTAAAAGAATTAGGATTGGAAAGTAGTTTAATTGAATTACCTGGTCTAACACCAGGAATGTTGATGACACTTGGAGAACAAAAAATTTTAACTTTAGTTGATTTTGCTGATCTTGCATCAGATGAACTAACTGGAACATATGATGTAGTAAATGGGGAAAAGGTAAAGATCAAAGGGTATTTAGAAGATTTTGCTCTTACTAGACAAGAGGCAGATAACTTAATTATGTCAGCAAGAAATATAGTATATAAAGATTGAGAGATGACTTATGGACAAAAAAAAATTAAAACTTTCAATATCTGGCAATACCAAAAAAACAATTAATAATATTGAACAGGCAAAATCTAGTACGAAAAATTCAGTAATAATAAATAATAATAAAAACTTTCAAAAGAAAAAGTTTTTCAAAGGCTCCTCATCAGATACCTTTAAAAAAAATAATTCAAATAGAAGTTTTAGTAAACCAGCTCAAAGTTTTTTTCCAAAAAAAGAACTATCAGATTTTGAAAAAAGAAAATTAGCTGAACAAAGAGCAACTAAGAGACTTAAAGGAGAAGCGGTAAAAGAAAACAAGGAAAAAACTAATAAAAGAAGAGAGCTAAAGCTTACCATTTCTAGGGCGCTTAGCGATGAGGATGGATCAGAACTGAGAGGAAGAAGTTTAGCATCTATTAGAAGAGCTAGACAAAAAGAAAATAGAGAACAACAACAAGATAATAAACAGGATTATAAACCTGTAAAAAGAGAAGTATTTATACCAGAGGTTATTACTATCAGGGAGTTGGCTAATAGAATGAGTGAACAGTCTAGTAACTTAATTAAACATTTATTAACTATGGGTGTCAAAGCAACAATAAATCATGCAATAGATGGGGATATCGCAGAATATTTAGTTAAAGAGTTTGGCCACAGTCCTATTAAAGAGAAAAAAGCAGAGGATTTAATTAAAAAAACTAGTGATATTAAACAGGAGAATTTAAAATCGAGACCACCAATTGTTACAGTTATGGGTCATGTTGATCATGGAAAAACCTCTTTATTAGATGTTTTAAGAAAAGCAAATGTTGTCGAGGGCGAATACGGCGGTATAACTCAACATATTGGTGCATACCAAATTAACAAAGGTGATAATAAAATTACATTTATAGATACACCTGGCCACGCGGCATTTACAGAAATGAGGGCTAGAGGTTCTAAATTAACGGATATAGTTGTATTAGTGGTAGCCGCTGATGATGGTGTAAAACCTCAAACAATAGAGTCTATTAAACATGCAAAAGCTGCCAATGTTCCAATAGTAGTTGCAATAAATAAATGTGATTTACCAGATGCAGACCCACAAAAAATTAAAAATCAGCTTTTAGAACACGAACTGATCGCCGAAGATTTATCCGGAGATACTCTTATGATTGAAATTTCAACTAAGACAAAAAACAACATAGATAAGCTAATAGAGTCAATATCACTTCAGTCTGAGCTCCTAGATTTAAAAACAGAGTTTGAAACAGAGGCAAAAGGAATTGTTTTAGAATCAAAAATTGACGTTGGTAGAGGTCCTGTTGTAAACTTAGTAATAACTTCTGGTCAATTAAAAAAAGGTGATTTTTTTGTAAGTGGAAAGAAATGGGGAAAAGTACGAGCAATAATAAACGACCAAGGTAAAAACATAGAAACTGCAGACCCATCAACCCCAGTAGAAATTTTGGGTATTAATGGTGCATCTAACGCAGGGGATGATTTTATAGTTCTTCCATCTGAAAAAGACTCGAAAAATTTAGCGGAAGCAAGAATTAATGAAGCCAAAGAAGGAGCAAATAAAATAAGTTTCACAAGCAAAGATAATGCTTTTTCTCAAAAGACTTCTGAGGAATTAAATATAATAATAAAATCTGACGTCCACGGATCTGCTGAAGCGATTAAATTTGCCATTTCAAATATTAAACATGATGAGGTTAAGGCAAAAATACTACTTTCTGACATTGGCATGGTAACAGAGACTGATATAACTTTAGCAAAGGCATCAGAGGCACTAGTCATTGCTTTTAACGTAAGACCAAGCAAGGAGGCAAAAAAACTTGCAGAAAAAGAAAATATTGAAATTAAAACTTTTAATATCATTTATGAATTAATTGATTTTATTAAAGATAAAATGTCAGGTTTATTAACCCCAGAAATTAATGAAGAAGTAGTAGGAACAGCAGAGGTACTAGATATATTTAAAGTTTCAAAAGTAGGAAAAGTTGCGGGATCAAAGGTATTAAATGGTGAAATCAATCAAGATTCTAATGCTAGAATTATAAGAGATGGTATAATAGTATTTAATGGAAAAGTTAGATCAATTTTTAGAGAAAAAAATCAAGTAAAACAGGTAAATGCAGGATTAGAATGTGGAATATCATTGAAAGATTTTAATGATTTTCAAGTAAAAGATATTATAGAAGCTTACAAATCTAAATCTGTAGAAAGACAAATATTATCATGACCAAATTAGGTAAACCAGTATCACAAAGACAATTGAGAGTAGGAGAAATGATAAAGCAAGCTTTAAGCATGATTTTTTTAAGAGAAGAGGCCAAAATTTCTGATTTAGATACTAAAACTATAACTGTTACAGAAGTTAGAATGAGCCCTGATTTGAAAACTGCTAAAATATTTGTAATACCATTGGGAGGCAAGAATGCGGATAAAGTTATTGAAATACTTAAAGAATTTTCATTTGTAATCAGAAAGGTTTTATCTAAAAAAATTATGGTTAAATTTATGCCAAAATTATTTTTTGTAAACGATGATTCATTTGACTATGCCGAAAAAATAGAAAATTTAATTAGGCAAACACAAAAATAAATATAATGGAGAAAAAAATGAAAGATATAGCTAGACATGATAAGGATACCGGATCATCTGAGGTACAAATATCACAACTAACAGCTAAAATAGAGAATTTATCTGAACATATTAAAAAGTTTAAAAAAGATAAACACTCTTCTGTTGGTCTAATTAAAGCAGTAAATAGAAGAAAGAAATTATTAGATTATTTGAAAAAAAATAAAATGGATAAATATAAAGAAGTAATTTCAAAATTAAATTTAAGGAAGTAAATGTTTAAAGTAGTAAAAAAAGAAATAGAAGTAGCAGGAAAAAAAATAAGTTTAGAAACAGGAAAAGTAGCTAGACAGGCTGATGGTGCAATAATTGCGCAGTGTGGAGAAACAGTTGTATTGGCAACAGCTGTAGGAGCAAAAAAAGTAAATCCAGATATTGATTATTTTCCTTTGTCAGTAAATTATCAAGAAAAATATTATGCAGCGGGAAAAATACCTGGAGGATATTTTAAAAGAGAGGCAAGACCAACTGAAAGCGAAACACTCATCTCAAGATTAATTGATAGACCTATCAGGCCTTTATTTCCAGATGAATTTAAAAATGAAGTACAAGTACTCCCAACTGTAATCTCTTATGATAAAGAAAATGAAGCAGATATATTATCTATAATAGCTTCATCAGCAGCATTAGCAATCTCAGGAATGCCTTTTTTAGGGCCTGTTGGAGCCTCGAGAGTTGGTTTTATAGATGGGAAGTATGTTTTAAATCCATCTAAAGCAGAGCTTAAAAATTCAAAGTTAGATTTAGTAGTTGCTGGAACTAAAGACGCAGTTTTAATGGTAGAGTCAGAAGCAAATGGTTTAACTGAAGAAGAAATGTTAAATGCGGTGAAATTTGGTCACGAAGGATTCGTTCCTGTGATCAAAATGATAGAAGACTTAGCAAAAGAATCTAGAAAACCTGATTGGATTGTTGAGAAAAAAGATCTTTCTGAAGTAAAGAAAAAATTAGAATCTGAGTTTACAGCAGAATTGAAAAAAGCTTTTTCGACAAGAGATAAACAAGAAAGATCAAATATGATCTCAGAAATAACTGATAAAGCTAAAAAACTTTATGAGGAAAATGAAGAAATAACTGATTTAGATGTTAATTCAGAATTAAAAAATTTAGAAAAAGCAATTGTAAGAACCGATATTCTTAAAAACAAAAATCGTATAGATGGAAGAGGACTTTCAGATGTTAGACCAATAATGTGTGAAGTTGGAATTTTGCCAAGAGTTCACGGCTCAGCGTTGTTTACAAGAGGAGAAACCCAAGCAATTGTAACAACTACTCTTGGAACTTCAGATGATGAACAAAAAATTGAAAGTTTAGATGGTTTGCAAAAAGAAAGATTTATGCTTCATTACAATTTTCCACCATTTTCAGTTGGTGAGACTGGAAGAATTGGAACTGGCAGAAGAGAAATTGGACATGGAAAACTTGCTTGGAGAGCAATAAATTCATCTTTGCCACCAAAAGAAACTTTTCCTTATACATTTAGAATAGTTTCAGAAATTACAGAATCTAATGGTTCATCTTCAATGGCAACTGTTTGTGGTACTTCATTAGCATTAATGGATGCGGGCGTACCAATTAAGGAACCAGTTGCAGGTATAGCGATGGGTTTGATTAAAGAAGGTGATGATTTCAGTGTTTTATCAGATATCCTTGGAGATGAAGATCATTTAGGCGATATGGACTTTAAAGTTGCTGGAACTAAAGATGGAATAACATCTCTTCAAATGGATATTAAAATAACAGGTATTACATTTGAAATTATGGAACAGGCATTAAATCAAGCTAAGGATGGAAGAATTCATATTTTAGGTGAAATGAACAAAGCTCTTGCTAAGTCAAGAGATGACGTTGGAAAGCATACTCCAAAAATGGAAAAAATATCAGTAGATAAAAAAGATATTGCAACTGTTATAGGAAAAGGAGGAGCAACAATAAGAGAAATTGTTGAACTTTCTGGAGCTAAGGTTGATATTAATGATGAAGGAGTAGTGACCGTTGCTGCACCCGATGAAGAAGCTAGAAATAAAGCAATGCAAATGATTAAAGATTTAACTGCAAAACCAGAAATGAACAAAATTTATAATGGAAAAGTAATGAAAATTATGGAGTTTGGAGCATTTGTAAATTTCCTAGGAAAGCAAGACGGGCTTGTTCACATTTCTGAACTCGCAGATAAAAGAGTGGCCAAGGTAACAGATGTTGTTAAAGAAGGCGACGAGGTAAAAGTAAAAGTTATTGGGTTTGACAGAGGAAAAGTAAAATTATCTATTAAACAAGCAGCAATATAATATTTAGGGGCACCTGGCAACAGAACGCCCCTTTTCAATGTAAGGATTAATAATCTAAAATTCTTGATAATTATATTTAATTTTATTAGGATTAATCATGAAAAAATTAATTTTAATATTATCAAGTATAATTTTAACTTCTTGTGCAACTATAGTAAATGATGCAAATGTTCCTGTATCATTGTCATTCTCTGATGGGAGTTCAGGTAATTGTCAACTTACAAATAAAAGAGTTTCTTTAAGTGTAAGTGTACCATCAACGACCATGGTTAGAAGATCAGATGATGCTCTAAGATTTAATTGTACTACAGATACTGGAAAAAAAGGATTCGGAAGTATACCAAGTGAAATAGAGTCAGGTAAACTTGCAGGTAGTGTTGTATTTTTTGATTTGGGTATTACCGACTCAATCACTGATAAACACAGAACTTATCCTTCTAGTTTTGTAATACCGGTTAATTAAATTAGATAATTAGTTATCTGGCATTCAAAGTTTAATTACTATATAAAGTGACTTGGGGAAGGAGTCTTTATGAGCGGACTAGAAATTTTAGCTGTATTGGCAATTGCATATTTCTTAATTAATTAATCTAATTATTTAGGGGGTTTGGGGCACCAAGCAACAGAACGCCCCTACTTTTTCCTTTTTTCTCTCTTTAATTTCCTTTTTTCCTTTAAAGAAAGTTTAGCTTTTTTCATTACACTAGAATCCTTAAAAGATTTACCACTATATCTTTTAGACATTATTTAAGTAATGTTTTTGGGATCTGGCATTCCTACTTTATTATATCCAGCATCCACATAGTGAATTTCACCTGTAACACCACCTGCAAGATCACTTAATAAGTATAGAGCAGAATTTCCAACATCATTTATATCTACGTTTCTTTTTAAGAAGGAATGATCTTCATTCCATTTATATAAGAATTTTGCATCTCCAATCGCCGATGCTGCTAATGTTTTAATTGGTCCCGCACTTATTGCATTTACTCTAATTTCTTTTGCACCTAAATCTCTTGCAAGATATTTGACACTTGCTTCCAAGGCAGATTTACAAACTCCCATAACATTATAGTTTGGTATAGCTTTTGTTGACTCATATGTTAGCGTAATCATGCTTCCATTAGGTTTCATTATTTTAGCTGCCTCTCTTGCAACCTCAGTAAACGAAAAGCATGAAATTAGCATACTTCTTAAAAAGTTTTCTCTAGTTGTATTTAGATATTCACCTGAAAGTTCAGATTTATCGGAAAATGCAATTGCATGGACGACAAAGTCAATATTACCCCAACTTAATTTAATATCTTCAAATAATTTAATAACATCTTCTTTCTTTTCAACGTCGCAGCTGAATGTAGTTTTTGAATTTAGTTTTTCCGCTAATGGAACAACTCTTTTTTTTAAAGCGTCTCCCAAATAAGTAAATGCAAGTTCGGCTCCTGCTTCTGAAAGTTTTTGAGAAATTCCCCAAGCAATAGATCTTTCATTTGCTACCCCCATGATTAGACCTTTTTTACCTTTCATCAAGCTCATCATTTATACCTTTTCAAAAATTAAAGTTGCGTTAGTACCACCAAAGCCAAAACTATTTGACATAACTGAATTTAGTTCAACATTTTTTTCTGTTTGTGTAACAATTGGGAATTTTTTTGCATCTTCATCCATATCAATTATATTTGCTGATGCTGTAATGAAATTGTTTTTCATCATTATTAAACTATATATTGCTTCATGCACAGAGGCTGCTCCTAAAGGATGTCCAGATAAAGATTTTGTTGAACTAATTTTTGGAACTTCTGTTCCAAATGTTTCTCCAACAGCATTTAATTCTGTAATATCTCCAACTGGCGTTGAAGTTCCATGTGTATTTAAGTAATCAATTTTATTTTTTGATGTTGCTAGCGCCATTTTCATACATCTGATCGCACCTTCGCCTGATGGAGCTACCATATCATAACCATCTGAAGTTGCTCCATAACCTGTTAATTCAGCATAAATTTTTGCTCCTCTAGCTTTAGCTCTTTCGTACTCTTCAAGTACTAATACACCAGCTCCACCAGCAATTACAAATCCATCTCTTGTTTTGTCGTATGCTCTTGATGCTTTTTCTGGGTTATCATTATATTTTGACGATAAAGCAGTCATAGCATCAAACATCGCTGTCATTGCCCAATGAATTTCTTCACTTCCGCCTGCAAAGACAATATCTTGTTTTCCCATCTGAATAAGTTCCATGGAATTTCCTATACAATGTCCACTAGTTGCACATGCAGAACTCATTGTATAATTGGTCCCTTTAATTTTAAATGGAACAGCTAGTGTTGCAGATGCAGTACTAGCCATAGTTCTTGGGACGATAAAAGGACCCATTAATTTTGGGGTTTTAGCTCTTGTTTTGTCAGCTGCTAAAATTACATTTTCAATTGAAGGACCTCCAGAGCCCATGATAATTCCAGTTTTAAAATTACTTACATCTTTTTCATCTAATCCTGAGTCTTCAATTGCCTCTTTCATTGCAATATAATTATATGCAGATCCAGACCCCATAAATCTAATAGTTTTTCTATCAATATGATCCTCAAGTTTTATATTTGGTTTGCCATGAATATGACTTTTTAAATTATGCTCTTTATATTCTTCAGCAAATGAAATTCCAGATTTTGAGTTAAATAATGATTGTTTAACTTCCTCTTGATTATTTCCTAGGCAAGAAACTATACCTAAACCTGTAATAACTACTCTTCTCATTATTTAAATAAACCTACTTTTAAATTTTCTGCAGAATAAATTTTTTTTCCATCAGCTGATAATATACCATTTGCTAGACCAACAGTAGTTTCTCCTTTTATAAGAATTCTTTTCATATCAATTTCATACGTTGCCATTTTGACATTTTTAAGAACTTCACCAGTAAATTTTACAGCACTTACTCCTAGAGCTCTTCCTCTTCCAGGATTTCCAAGCCAACCAAGGTAAAAACCAACTAACTGCCACATAGCATCTAAGCCCAAGCATCCTGGCATGACTGGATCCTCTTTAAAATGACAATTAAAAAACCATAAATCATTTTTAATATCTAACTCAGCTTTAATTAATCCTTTTTTATAAGAACCTGTATTTTCACTAATTTCTATAATTCTGTCAAACATGAGCATTGGAGGGAGGGGTAATTTTGCATTACCAGGTCCAAATAAACCGCCTTGTCCGCAGTTAATTAGGTCATCGTAACTGTAGGAGTTTTTTTTCATATAAAAGTCTAACCTTAATACTTGATTTCAGATAAATATAATATTACTATAGTTTAGAACTATTATAAAGTATGTCAAATTTAGTAACAAATTACATAGCAAAATTGAGACTATCCGGATTACGTCCAACAAAGCAAAGAATAAAAATATGTGAAGTATTATTTAACAGGGAAGATACTTTTCATTTTTCTATAAGTGATTTAACCAAAATTCTTCGAATGCAACACAATCAAAAAATTTCACTTGCAACTGTTTACAATACAGTTCACGCTTTTCAAAAAAAAGGATATTTGAAAGAAATAAATATTGGAAACGATACGACATATTTTGATACAAATACTTTATCACATCATCATTTTTATGACGAACAAACCAAAGAACTAATTGATATTGATTCTCAAGAAGTGGAAATAAAAAATACCCCAGTGCCTCCAAGTGGAAAAAAGATTGAGGACATCGAGGTAACTATTAAAATTTCTAAAAAAAACTAGTTTATAATCATTCTAAACTACTTGACTTTGCATATTTAAAGTTTTATATTTTGAAAATTGCGGAGGTTAAAATGAGTAGCGAAATTAACAATGACATTAATAAATGTCCCTTTCATGGTGAAGGAATACCACAAAAGCATAATTCAGGAAAAGGCCAAACCAATAAAGATTGGTGGCCAAATAGTTTAAATCTAAAAATATTAAGCCAACACTCATCCATGGTAAATCCTATGGATAAAAAATTTAATTATAAAAAAGAATTTAAGAAAATTAATTTTAAAGCTTTAAAAAAAGATCTTCACAAATTAATGACAGAATCACAAAGTTGGTGGCCAGCTGATTACGGCCATTACGGACCTCTGTTTATTCGGTTAGCTTGGCATGCGGCTGGAACTTATAGAACAGGTGATGGTAGAGGTGGAGCTGGAACTGGTAATCAAAGATTTGCACCAATAAATAGTTGGCCTGATAATGTTAACTTAGATAAAGCAAGACTTCTTCTATGGCCAATAAAAAAGAAATATGGAAAAAGAATATCATGGGCCGATTTATTTATACTGGTTGGAAATGTAGCTCTAGAGTCGATGGGTTTTAAAACATTTGGATTCGGTGGTGGTAGAGTAGATATTTGGGAACCAGAGGAAGATATTTATTGGGGCTCAGAAAAAGAGTGGCTTGCTAATAATAGATATAATTCAAAAAGAGAATTAGAAAATCCACTTGGCGCAGTGCAAATGGGTTTAATTTATGTTAATCCACAAGGTCCAGATGGGAACCCAGATCCGTTGTTAGCTGCTAGAGATATTAGAGAAACATTTGGAAGAATGGCAATGAATGACTACGAAATAGTAGCATTAGTTGCTGGAGGTCATACATTCGGGAAATCACATGGAGCAGCTCCTGAAAGTCATAAAGGACCTGAGCCAGAAGGCTCTAGAATACAGGATCAATCTACTGGATGGAATAGTAACTATAAAACTGGTCTTGGAGCAGACACAATAAGCAGTGGAATAGAAGGCGCTTGGACCTCAAACCCAATAAAATGGGACATGGGATATTTTGATAATCTTTTTGGCTATGAGTGGGAATTAGATAAAAGTCCAGCGGGTGCTCATCAATGGAAACCAGTAAAGAACGGTCACGCACCCAATATGACACCTGATGCACATATTAAAGGAAAAAAAAATCTACCTATGATGCAAACTACAGATTTATCAATGAGATTTGACCCTGAGTTCGGAAGAATTTCTAGACATTTTTATAATAATCCGGATGAATTTGCAGATGCGTTCGCAAGAGCTTGGTTTAAACTTACACACAGAGATATGGGTCCAAAAATAAACTATTTAGGAAACGAAGTTCCAAAAGAAGATTTGATTTGGCAGGATCCAATTCCAAAAAATAAAATTAAATTAAAAAATAAAGATATTGAAACTCTTAAGACAAAAATTGCTAAATCAGAACTTTCAGTATCTCAGTTGGTGTCCGCAGCCTGGGCTTCTGCGTCTACTTTTAGAGGATCAGATAAAAGAGGTGGAGCAAATGGTGCTAGAGTAAGACTTGCTCCTCAGAACAAATGGAAAGTAAATAATCCATCACAACTTTCTAAAGTTATAAAAGTTTATGAGAAAATTCAAAAAGTGTTTAATACTAAAAAGAAATATGTTTCTTTAGCAGACTTGATAGTCCTTGGAGGAAATGTTGGAATTGAAAAAGCTGCAAAAAATGCCGGAAAAAAAATAAAATTACCTTTTTCTCCTGGCAGAGGGGATGCCTCTCAAGATCAAACAGATATTCATTCTTTTGGATTATTAGAACCTCAAGCAGACGGTTTTAGAAATTATGCAAACGCTCAAAGCTCAAAACAAGCAGAGGAGTTATTAGTTGATAAAGCTCAGTTAATGCAATTAACCGCTCCTGAGATGACTGTCTTAGTTGGTGGTATGAGAGTTTTAGAAACTAACTTTAATGGATCTAAACATGGAGTATTTACAAAAAGACCTGGGAAATTAACAAACGATTTCTTTGTCAATTTACTAGATATGGATATTAGATGGAAAGAAGTTTCTAATGAAGAAGATTTATTTAATGGAGTTGATCGGAAATCAGGAAAAGTTCTATGGACTGGTACAAGAGCTGATTTGATTTTTGGTTCAAACTCTCAGCTTAGGGCTTTAGCGGAGGTATATGCGACAGATGATTCATCGGACAAATTTGTAAATGACTTTACAGCTGCTTGGACTAAAGTTATGAATGCTGACCGATTTGAATTACATAATTAAACAAGGAAACTTATGGCGGAAATGAGTTTTGAAGATTTTTATAAAGTACCAGATTTAAAATTTGATATTTCAAGACTAAGAAAAGATTTAGACTTAGTTCTAGAGAGAAAAAAATTTAAATCTCCTGGTGTAACTCACTTTGGAGCTATTTCACTTAATAGAGTTCCGAATGATGTAAAATCAACTGAGGGAAATAATGTGCGTGGTAAATATTGGACTATAGCTGATGAAACAGGAAAAGAAGTTTCTAGAGATATAGATATAGATGAGTCAAAATATACTGAACTTGTACCAGAATTTGAGGATACCTATTTTAAAGAGGTATATAATGCTTTAAAAAGTAGATTTAAGCTTGGTAGAGTAAGATTATTGTTAAAAGAACCAAGATCAACATTAAGTTGGCATAAAGATCCAGAGCCTAGATTACACATTCCAATTGTTACAAATAAAGGTTGCATGATGGTTATAGAAAATGTCGCTAAACACATGCCTGCCGACGGTACAGCAACTATAACCAATAATAAAAAATTCCATAATTTTTTTAATGGTGGTGAGCAAGCAAGAATACATCTCGTAGCATGCGTGTTAGAGGATCCTTTTAATTAAAAATTAATTTGGGAGTTCGCCCCAAAAATTTTCGAAAAAAATCCAACCAGAAAAACTTTCATCGATTATTTTACACCAATTATTTTTGCATTTTTTTAGTAAAATAAGTTTGCCCTTTTCAGCTATAGCGAGAGGTTCTGAAAATTTAGTAGGTTTAGAGAAAATAAATTGATTTTCAGTTATGATTACAGATGAGGATTTTCTTAATTGAGATGTATGTATCCAGCCACTATTATGTTTATGATCAATTATTCTTCTAAAATTTTCTTTTTTATCTATTACTTTTATTGGTAAATTCTTTTTCATGTATATATATTTAATTGGATATTCAAAACTTGGTCCAAATCTAACATTGACCTTATTGTTTTTTAGCATCACAAAATCATCTGCAAACGAAATTTGAACTTGAAAAATAAATAGATAGCTAATTATAAAAGTAATTAGAGTCCGCATATACATTTTTTTACTTTATTGAATTTAACTATGCGAACTTTTAAACTTAATGTATTTAGAATTAATATCGAATTATTTAAAAAATTTTTAGATCCTATAATTGTTTTTAAAATTTCATTGGCCTGTAATGATCCAACAACACAGGCTGTTGTTCCCAGAATTCCTTCTTCATCACAATTTAAAATTTCATCAGAGGGTTTTTCTTGATAAAAACATTTTAAACATGCATTCTTATTATTTTTAAAATCGAAAACAAATATATGGCCATCAAATTTACTAATTGCTCCAACAATTAATTTTTTTTTAAACTTAATGGATTTTTCATTTAATAGAAATTTTGTATTAAAATTATCGGAAGCGTCCACAATGATATCATATTTTGATATTAAATTATTTATATTATTTTTATCAATTTTTTTTTTGAAGGTATTAACCTTAACTAAAGGATTTATTTGATTTAACTTTTTTTTTAATACTTCTACTTTGTATTTATTTATATCTAGAGTATTGAAGAGTGTCTGTCTGTTTAAATTTGAAAGTGAAATTTTATCATAATCAATTATACCAATTTCACCAACGCCTGCTCTGCACAATAAATCAGCTATCGGGCAGCCAAGTCCTCCCGCGCCAACGATAAAAACCTTAGAAGAACTAATCTTTTTTTGACCAGAAACACCAATATTTTTCAGAATTATTTGTTTCGAATATCTATCAAGATAATTTTTATCTAATTGACTCATTTTCCAGTAGATCCAAAACCACCTTTTCCTCTTATTGTTGTAGGTAGGTTTTTTACTTCCTCGAAAGTAGCTTTGATTATGGGGACTAGCACTATTTGAGCAATTCTATCTTCGTTGTTTACTATAAACTCTTTATCACCATGATTATATAGAATAACTTTTAATTCACCACGGTAATCACTATCAATTGTACCGGGCGTATTTAAAACAGAAATATTATTTTTGGCTGCTAATCCAGATCGTGGTCTGATTTGTATTTCTGTGTTACTAGGAATTGCAATAGATAGTCCCGTTGGTATTAGTTCAGACTTTTTTGGCATTATTGAAATAGGTTTATCAATAAATGCCATAAGATCCATTCCTGAAGAACCATTGGTTTTGTATTTTGGTAGTTTAACTTTAGAATTGAGTTTTTTTATAAGGACTTTAACCATTTGCTCTTAGTTCGTTAGAAATTTTTTCAACTAACGTTTTAGCAATCATTTCCTTAGTATTGAACGAAATATTTTGAATATTAGATGTATTTTTTTTAAATATCTTAAGTTCATTAAATTCACTGTCAAAACCTATCTTTTTATTTGATACATCATTTGCAATTATCCAATCACAACTTTTTTCATTTAATTTTTTTCTTGAATTTTCTTCAATATTATTTGTTTCTGCTGCAAATCCAATTACAAGCTTAGGTCTTAGGCTATTATGCTTTGAAGTAAGATCAAGAATATCTTTATTTTTCTCTATTTCTAAATTTTTTAGACTTTCTTTTTTAATTTTTTCATAATTTATTTCTTTCATTTTAAAATCTGAAACCGCTGCTGCAAAAATTGCAACATCAACTGGAAGATTTTCAATAGTTCTTTCGTACATTTCATCTGCACTATTTACATTAATTATTTCAACACCATCTGGTGGTTGAAGATTTGTTGGTCCAGATATTAAAGTAGTATGAAAACCATTTTTTTGAAACTCATTTGCAATTGCATAACCTTGCTTTCCAGAAGATCTATTTGTTATGTATCTTACAGGATCAATATATTCTCTTGTTGGACCTGCTGTTATTAATGCCTTGAATTTTTTATTTATCTCTAAATTTTTGAAATATTCATTTATTATATTTGCAATTTTTAAAGGATCAGAAAATTTTCCAGCACCATACTCACCACATGCCATTTCGCCAATTTCTGGTCCTATTATTTTATAGTTGAAATTAACAAGTTTATTTAAATTCTTTTTTGTTACCTTATTTTCCCACATTCGTACATTCATTGCAGGTGATAAAAATATATCTTTGTTGGAAGCTAGCGCAACAGTTGTAGCTAAATCTTCAGCCAAACCGTAAGTTAATTGAGCAATTTTATTTGCTGTAGCTGGCGCAAATAAAATTAAATCTGCCCATCTTGATAAAGATATATGATCCATTTCAGTTTCATTTTGAAAATCGAATAAATCTGTATAAACTTTTTCATTCGAAAGTGAGCTAACAGATAAAGGGGTTATAAATTCTAAAGCACTTTTAGTCAGGATGGTTTTAATTTGGCATTTATTTTTTTTTAAAATTCTTATCAATTCCAAAGATTTATACGCAGCTATACCACCACAAATCACTAACAATATTTTTTTATTTATCAAATTCTTCATTTTTAAATTAAAATACCATGATTGATAAAATTACAAGAAATAATAAACCAATAATACTTTGATTTTTAAAAGATTTTAATTCCATTTTTTTTTCATTTAACGACGAGTAAGTGTTAGTATTTTGTGGAATTTGACCGCTTGCTAAAAATGTTAAAGCTTGATTTGCTTTATCCATAACTTGAGGAAAGTCTGGTAGTTTTTTTAATACCTCAGATGTGTCTTTTAGAATATTTCCTATTTCATTTATTGGGTCTTTTGTTTCTCTGAGCCATTTTTCTAAAACTGGCTGAGATATATCCCAAATATTAGCATCTGGATCTAGTTTTCTTGCAACACCTTCAACTACTACCATGGTCTTTTGAAGCAGTAATAATTGTGGTTGTGTCTGCATATTAAATTTTTCAGTTATATCGAATAATTGTTTTAACAATTTACCACCAGAAATATCTTTAACAGATTGACCAAATATTGGCTCTCCAATAGACCTTAATGCTTGTGCTAATTCTTCAGAATTAATATTTTGAGGAACTAAACCAGCGGCAATGTGAACTTGCGCTACTTTTTTGTAATCTCTTTTTATAAATCCATATAATATTTCTGCTAAAAACTTCCTATTTAACTTATCAATTCTTCCCATAATACCAAAATCTATAAAAATTAATTGACCACTATCATCTACAAGTAAATTTCCTTGATGCATATCAGCATGGAAGTACCCATCTCTAACAGCGTGTCTAAGAAAATGTTGAATTATATCTCTGGCTAGTATTTTTAGATTTACACCATTAGATTTTATTTTTTCAACCTCTCTTATTGAAATAGCGTTAATCCAATCTAACGTTAAAACGTTATCACTTGTGAGTTTCCAATATATTTTAGGTATTTTAAAACCAACATCGTTCCTTGTATTTTCATAGAATTCATTTGCGGCTGCAGCCTCAAACCTTAAATCCATTTCATGATTAGTTATTTCTTTTAATAAAAAAACAACTTCTACAAGTTTAAGTCTTTTTGTTTTCTTAACCAATGACTCGATAATATATGCAAGCAACATTAAAGCCTCTATTTCCTCATTAAAGACTTTTTTAATATTTGGTCTTAAAACTTTAATTGCGACTTCTTTGAGAACGCCTTCATCTTTTATTTGAGCTTTATGCACTTGTGCAATAGATGCTGCAGCAATTGGTTCTGAAATATTAATAAAGTCTTTATAATTTTCATTACCTAGCCCCTCCTTTATTTCATTTAAAGCACGATGTTTTGAAAATGCAGGAACTTTATCCTGAAGAGTTTGTAACTGATCAGATAGTTTTTCTCCAATTATATCAGGCCTGGTTGCCAAGAATTGTCCGAGTTTTATAAATGTTACTCCCATGGACTCCATTGACTTACACAGCCTTTCCTCCTCGTTATAATTTTGGTTGACATTTTTTTTTCCAAAAAGGCCTAGAAAACTAAAAAAAATCTTTATTAATACCGGAACTTTATAAATTTTCGAAACTATATCCAATGCATCTGATAAAGCTAACTTTCTACCAATGACAAATAATGTTACTAGTTTTTTTACCATTAAACTTTCCAGGCACTATGCAACGAAACAATACCGCCGCTTAAATTATTATATTTACATTTCTCAAAGTTATTTTTTTTCATTAAATCAATTAGTTCATCCTGATCTATAAATTCATTAATACTATTAACTAAATATTCATAAGGTTTCTTATCCCCAACTACAAGCTCTCCTATAATTGGTATTAATTTTGAGTAGTTTTGATAAATTACATTAAGAGTATCATTATTTATTTTTGAAAATTCGAGACAAAAGAATCTTCCACCTTTTTTTAATACTCTAAAAGCTTCTGATAAAGTTCTATTTAAATTTTTTGTATTCCTTATACCAAAACTAATTACATAATAGTCAAAATAAGAATTCTTAAATGGCAATTTCTCAGCCGAGGCAATTTTCCATGATATATTTTTGTAATTTTCAAGTTTTTTTCTCCCAAGCGAAATCATTTTTTTATTTGGGTCAACACAATCAACTTTTGATTTAGAGTTTGTTGAATCTAAAAAAAGCTTGGCAACATCCCCAGTTCCACAGGCAACATCAATCAACTTTTTATTTGGTTTTGGGTTCATTGAATAAATTAGTTGTTTTTTCCAAGATTTATGTATTCCAAATGACATGATATTATTCATAATGTCATACTTATCAGAAACTTTGTTAAATACTTCTGATACTAGATTTTTCGTATTTTGTAGTTTTTGTTGCATTTATATTTTTTTATTTATTAATAATATAGTCTCATATGCCAGAATTACCAGAAGTAGAAATAGTAAAACAGTCACTTGAAAAATACATACTAAATAAATTTTTAATTAAAATTATTGTTAAAAATAAAAAATTGAGATTTCCAATTCCCAAAGATCTATCAAGAAAATTGTCCAATTTAAAAATTATAAAAGTTAAGAGAATATCTAAATATGTAGTAATTGAGTTTGAAGCTCACATATATTTAATAATACATTTAGGTATGTCTGGCACCTTGCACTTGATTAAAAAATCAAAAATAGTAAAAAATACAAATTTAAGTTTCTATCATTCTAAAAATCTTCCAAAAAAGCACAATCATGTTTTTTTTAACTTCGAAAATTTTACAATAATATATAATGACCCACGAAGATTTGGTTTTATAAAACTTTTAAAAGATCAGAAAAGTTTAATTGATTATTTTAGTAAACTTGGACCAGATCCATTTGAAAAAAATTTTAATTTTAATTACTTAAAAAAATATTTATGTAATAAAAAAAAAAATATAAAAAATACTTTACTTGATCAAAAATTTATATCAGGCGTAGGCAATATATATGCAAGTGAAATATTGAATAATTCTAAAATAAATCCCTTAAAACTTTCAGGTGATATTAGTGAAAATGAAATTCGTAAAATTATTATTTTTACAAAAAAAATTTTAAGACGTTCAATAAAGAAAGGTGGTACATCTATAATGAATTTTTCTTCTATTAAAGGGAATCGAGGCTCTTATCAAAATGAGTTTAGAGTTTACGATAGAGAAGATAAAAAATGTAAAAATAAATTATGTTTGGGTACAATTATCAAGATAAATATATCAAATAGATCAACTTACTTATGTAATATTTGCCAAAATAATCAAAAATTTAATTGACCATATAATTTAAGCAAGCTATACAAGCCCCCACATGGCTAATACTAAATCAGCAATTAAAACAAATAGAAGAATTCAAAGACAGACTATTATTAACAAGTCTAGAAAAAGCAGATTTAGAAACGCAATAAAGAAAATTAACCTTTTAATTGAAAAAAAGGAAAAAAAAGCGGCATTAGATTACTTACCAAAATTAAATTCAGAGTTGATGAAGATAGCAAAAACAGGCGTTATAAAAAAACAAAATGCGTCAAGAAACGTTTCAAGAATCACAAAAAGAATTAACTCTCTTTAATTGAATCAACTTATTGTACACAAACAAATAAACCTACACTAAATCTATATAAAAATTAAGTAAACAAAATTGATATAATTATTATTTATAAATATTTACAACTAAAGATTTCTTTTTTTAATTAATTCAATCTTAGATTTTATTTTTTAAAATTTATTATTCAATTAGGGATTACATTTTTTTTTTAAAAGTAAAAATTACCAATTGCATTAAATTATGTTTTAAGATTTAACAAGTTTGAATGAAAAATTCACTTAATCAAAATATTAATCAACAAAATAACGAAGTTTTAAATTGGGAATTAATTCAAGAAGACTTTAAGATAAAATTTGGAAAAGATGTATTCGAAAGCTGGTTAAAAAAAATGCATCTTGTTGAAGTTAAAGCAGATTATTTACTTATCTCAGTGCCAACAAGGTTTATTAGAGATTGGATAACCTCTAGATATCTAGATAATGTTATTCAAGTAATTAAAGCTCACAATAAAAGTTTCAATAGAATTGAGTTTAAAATTAATTCTGTTTCTAATAATATTTTAGATAACAATAACAAATTAAATTCTTCCGATCAAAAAAATATTATAGATGGAAATATAACTTTTATTAAAGATACATTTATTCAATATAGTAGAATTGATCCAAATAAAAGTTTTGAAAATTTTATTGTAGGTCAAAGTAATAATTTAGCCTATGAGGCATCTAAAAAAATTGTAGAGAGTTATTCAAGTTATAATCCATTATATTTATATTCTGGTGTAGGAATGGGAAAAACTCATTTATTAAATGCAATTGGTTTAAATTTAAAGACAAAAAAAAAAGTAATGTTTATTTCAGCAGAAAGATTTATGTACCATTTTGTAAAATCAATTAAATCAAATGAAATGATAAAATTTAAAGATTATTTTAGAAATACAGATGTTTTGTTAATTGATGATATTCAATTTATGAATGGAAAAGAAGCACTGCAAGAAGAGTTTTTTCATACTTTCTCAGCTTTATTAGATAAAGGATCACAAATAGTTTTAACTGCCGATAGGCCGCCGAGTAAACTAAGCAGGATTCAAGAGAGAATTAGATCAAGATTTTCTGGGGGATTGGTAGTCGATATTCAAAGTCCAGATTTAAGCCTGCGGTCAGAAATAATAAAAAGTAAATTGTCTGAACTAAACGTTTTAAATGGTAATAATGTTAAAATTTCTGAGGAAATACAAAACTTTATTTGTTCAGAGATTAAATCAAGCATTCGTGAATTGGTTGGAGCTCTAAATAGAATAATTTCATTTTCTAGAATATATAATAGAGTTCCAAGTCTTTCTGAGACAAGAATTATATTAAAAGATTTACTCAATATTCATGAAAATAAAGTTACAATTGACGGAATACAAACAATAGTTTGTAAATATTTTAAAATTAGTAAAAATGAAATGCTTTCATCAAGAAGGTCAAGATATTTAGTTAGACCAAGACAAACAGCAATTTATTTGGCAAAAATGCTTACATCAAAGTCATTACCAGAGATAGGAAGATGTTTTTCTAATAGAGATCATACTACAGTCATACATTCTGTAAAAACTATAGAAAAATTGAGAAAAGATGACAATGAATTAAATATAAAAATAGACACCTTAAAAAGTAAAATTTTATATAACAAAGAAAATGAAATTTAGTGTAAATCAAAAAGATTTGCAAAACTCATTAAATTATTGCCAAGGTGTAATTGAAAAGAGAAGTACATTACCTATTTTATCAAACGTTTTACTTGAGGCAAAGAATGCAAATCTCAAAATTACAGCAACGGATCTAGATTTAATTTTCATACAAAATATCTCAAATATCGAGATATCTGAAGAAGGTGAAACCACTACATCATGTTCAATAATGTATGATATCGTCAGAAAATTTAGTAACGAAAAAAAAATAAATTTTAATCTAGTTAATGAAAATAAAATAAATTTGGAGTCTGATAAATCTACCTTTAATCTAAACTGTCTCAAAGCATCTGAATTTCCAATTACAGAGTCTAATTTCAAGGAAAATGAATTTAATCTCAACTCAAAAAAACTGCTTAAAATTTTAAATAAATGTAAATTTTCTGTTTCAAACGATGAAACAAGACATTATCTGAGTGGTATATTTTTACATGTTACAGATAATGATAATAAAAAATTTCTTACAGCGGTTTCAACCGATAGTCATAGGTTAGCAATATCAAAAACATTTTTATCAGATGAAATTATATTTGAGCCTATAATTCTACCAAAGAAAACGATTTTCCAACTATGCTCTTTACTCAATGACTTTGATGGTGATGTAAAAATTTCTAATTTAAAATCAAAAATTAAATTTGAATTTAATAATATTATTTTAATGTCTAAATTAATTGATGGAAAATTTCCGAATTATTTTCAAGTGATTCCAAAAGATAACCAAAAAAAATTAGAAATAGATTTGAAACCATTTTTGACATCTGTAGATCGAGTTGCCTCTGTTTCTTTAGATAAAAAAGATGGATTAAGGATGAGTCTGGCAAATGATAATTTAAACTTATCTGTTAATAATAGTAATAGTGGAGATGGAAAAGAAAGCCTACAGGTTAAATTTGGTCATGAATTGGAAATAAGTTTTAATCCAAAATATTTAATAGATGTTGCTTCAAATATGGATGGTAATAAAATTGAAATTTATTTAAAAGATTCTGGATCTCCAGCTTTAATTAAAGATCCATCAGATTTTGAGAGCATTTATGTTGTTATGCCTATGAAGGGTTAGAGAATATTATCAAGTTCAGTGTATAAATCTTCTTCAATTTTTTTCTGAAAATTCTCTGTATTTAATCCGGCAGGTATATTTTTGAGTATACTGATCGTAATAGTTTTGTTTGGACTTAATTTTCCAGATTTAGGCCATACTAAACCTGAGTTAAGGGCTACAGGTACACAAATAAAATTAAGTTTTTTATAGATTTTAGAAACACCTTTTTTGAAGGGAATTTTTTCATTTACCGGTGTTCTGGTAGCTTGGGGAAAAATTATTACAGGTCTATTTGAAACTTTAGTAATAGAGATAATCTTTTCATAGAAATCTAAGTTTTCTTTTTTTATTTTATCTCTATAAATTGATATTGAGCCAATTTTTTTTAGATGCCATCCAAAAACAGGTATTTTTAATAATTCTTTTTTTAAAATAAAAACCGGTGAATTAAATATTGTTTGTAAAAAAAATGTCTCGAATAATGATTGATGAAGTGATGCAATAAAAAAAGCAGTGTTATTTGGAATATTTTCAATTCCCTTAACTTTGATTTTTACTGACAGAAAAATGAAAAGGCAAATTCTTATCCAATATCCAAGAATTTTTCCACCTATGAGCATAATTTTTTTTGGTAATATTAGTGCAGGAATGAAAATCAAACATACAATTATTGTGCCAGTATAAAAAAATAATTTAAAAAGCAATCCCCTAATCATTAATTAAATAATATTTTCTAGACTTATTTTTTTACTAATTTTGAAAACTTTTGAATTTTTGATTAAAATTTCGTAAGCATTTGTTCTCAAATTATAGTTTGAGCTAAGAACTTTTCCATATGCGCCCACATCACAAATTACAATATTATCTCCTTCATCAACCTTTTGATATGATTTAGTAGATAAAAATTTATCAGTTGTCTCACATATTGGCCCAACAAAATCATGCCTTTTAAAAATTTTATTCTGAATTTTTTTTGTAGGAATGATTCTATGATACGCTTTATAAAGTGCAGGCCTCATTAAATCATTCATTCCAGTATTAATAATGATAAAATTAATTTTTCTTGTTTTTTTTATGTAAATTATTTTTGCTAATAAATAACCAGTGTTTCCTATTATTGATCTTCCCGGTTCTAGGATTATTTTGACATTATTTTTTTTTATAAATTTAACAACCTGTTTAGCATATCTACTATAATTTAGAGTTTTAGCATTTAGTTCATAGTTTATACCCATACCTCCGCCGAGATCTATATATTCAAAGGCAAAATTCGATTTATCTATTATTTTTTGAACAGATTTGAGCATTCTTATATATGGCACGTGACTTGTGATTTGACTACCAATGTGTACGCTAAGACATTTAATATTTATTTGTTTAGAATTTTTATAAGTATTAATTAATTCAATTACTTCTTTTTCATTTAAACCAAATTTATTTATATTTTTTCCCGTAGTAATTTCTTTAATTGTATTAGCGTCAACATTTGGATTAAGTCTTATACCGATATCAATAACTCTTTTAGTTTTTTTGGCAATTTTAACAATTGTATCTATCTCGCTCTTAGACTCCGCATTAATTAATAGTATATTTTTTTTGGTAGCAAACATTATTTCATCATAAGTTTTGCCTACTCCTGAAAAAACTATTTTTTTTGGTTTTATTTTAGATTTGAGAGCTGCTAATAATTCACCTTTGGATACTACATCTGCTCCGAGTCCTAGTTTGCCTATTTCACTTAAAATTCTAATGTTATTATTCGCTTTTACCGCAAAACATATTAATGGCTTCGTTTTGATAAAATTTTTCTGAAATTTTAATATATTTTCTTTGATTTGCTTATATGAATAACAATAAACAGGTGTACCAAATGTTTTTATAATTCTATCAACTGAAATTTTGTCGATTAATAGTTTGTTATTAATGTATTTCATCTAAAGCTTTTAATTTAATAGTTAAATTTTAACTACTAGTTTTTCCATAGACTTTCATTTTAATCAACCCTGATTTTTTCTCGTAAACTGGATCACTTTTTTTTCCACATGAAAAAATTGGGATTAAAAGAAATAAAATAATAAATAATTTTTTAAGCATTTTTGTATTTTTTTATCATTTTCTTAATATTTTCAAAAGATGTTCCGCCATAAGATTTTTTTGAATTTACTGAATTTTTTAGATTAAAAACATCAATTACGTCATTTGTAATATTTGATTCAATCTTTTTTAGCTCTTCTATAGATAAATCTGATAATTTTTTTTTATTTGCCTCACAATAATTAACTATCTTCGCAGTAATTTGATATGATTTTCTAAAAGGATAATTTAATTTCTTTACAAAATAATCAGCTAAATCAGTAGCTGTTATATATCCTCTATCTGCCAGATTTAACATTTCATTTTTATTTACTGAAAAGTTTTTTAATACCTCATTTAAAACTTTTAAAGATATAACCAAATCATCATATGTTTCAAAAATAATTTTTTTGTCATCTTGTAGATCTTTAAAATAAGAAAGTGGCAATCCTTTTAATATTGTCAACATTGTAAACAAATTTCCATAGCAGCTACCTACTTTTCCCCTCAAATATTCTAATGTATCTGGATTCTTTTTTTGTGGCATTATTGAAGAGCCAGTGACTATATTGTCTTTTAAATTAATTAGCCTAAATGCATCTGAATTCCAAATTATAAATTCTTCTGCAAGTCTAGATATATGCATTGCACATAAAGAAGATGCATAAAGAAAGTCTAATACAAAATCTCTATCAGAAACCGTATCAATTGAATTGCCAGTTGGATACTTAAAACCAAGTTTTTTTGTTGTAAACTTTCGATCAATGTTAAATGAAGTTCCAGATAGTGCACCTGAACCTAAAGGATTCTCCTTAAGGCTATTGAAGTTACTCAATAATCTTTTCTTATCTCTATTAAACATTTCAACATAAGCTAAAATATAATGCGAAAATGAGATTGGTTGAGCATTTTTTAAATGTGTGAAACCAGGCATAATAGTATAAATGTTTTTTTCAGCTACTTTCAAAATGGTATTAATTGTTTGATCTAACATTTTAATGAGTTTTCCATTTGAACTTATCATCCAAATTTTTAAATCAACTAAAACCTGATCATTTCTTGATCTTGCTGTATGTATAAAACCTGCATCTTCTCCAATAAGTTCAAATAATTTTTTTTCAATACTCATGTGTATATCTTCATCCCTATAGTCAAATATATATTTTTTTTTGATAATTTGATTTTGAATTTTTTTAAGGCCCCAAATAATTTTATTCTTAATCTTAAAATTAATTATCTTTTGTCTGTTAAGCATCTCAACATGTGCGATTGATGCCATAATATCTTCTTTATATAATCTTTTATCAACTTTTAGAGAACTTGAGACTTTTTCAAAAATTCCAGATGTTTTTCCTTTAATTCTTGTACCCCAAATAGGTTTATTTTTTTTATTCATAATAATTTGTACTTTAGTTGATTTAACTTATTTTTATCAATTGATTAAGTTTAATTCTTAAAAAAATAAGCAAAAGCTACCAGAGCAATTATCGCAATAAATTGTAAAATTACTCTTAATTGCATCAATTTATTTGATGTTTTATTTGATCCACCTTTAAATAAATTAGCTATTCCTAAAACAAGAACTATACCAACAGAAAGCAGGAGCACTATAGAGATGATTTTGACCAAGGTTCCAGATAACATAATATGATACAGATTAGTAATATATTTATATAATATAATAATATGACATTTTGCCTAGATACTGAAATTATTTTTCCTGAAAACAATGAGCAAATTGAAAATGCGGTCATACTTCTACATGGATATGGAGGAGATGGAAGAGATATAAGCATGTTGACAATAAATTGGAGGAGATTTCTAAAAAATACAATTTTTTTATGTCCAAATGGACATGAAAAATGTGAAATTAATCCAATTGGTTTTCAGTGGTTTGATCTTTCAAAAGAGAACGAGGAATATATTTTGCAAAAATCACTAGAAGCAGAAAGTCTTATAAAAAAGTTTATAGAAGAGATAAAAATTAAATATAAATTATCAAATAAGAATATAATACTAAGTGGATTTAGCCAAGGCTGTATGATGTCAATTAATACCGGAGTAACTTCAGATGAAGAATTTAACTGTATAGTCGGATTTTCAGGGAAAATAATTAATAAAGATAACCTTCAAAAAAGAATTAAAAATAAAAGTAAAATACTATTAATTCATGGAGATCAAGATGAAATTGTGAGTTCAAATTTTTTATTAGAGGCAAAAGATTTTTTCGAAAGGAACAAATTTGATATTCAAACTAATTTAATAAATAATTGTGGTCATCATATTCCAATTGAAGCATCTAGCTTAGCCTTATCATTTATTAAAAAAAATTTAAATTTTAAATAAAATAATATCTTATTTGTTATATTGATTTTGAAAAATATATAAGCTAAGTTAATTAATATGTTTAACGAAAGTGTATCATTAGAAAAATGTCCAGCATTAGTTTTAAATGCAGATTATAGACCATTGAGTTATTATCCATTATCATTATGGAGTTGGCAAGATTCGATAAAATCAGTATTTCTAAATAGAGTTTCTATTGTTAGTTATTATGACCGTGTTGTAAGAAGCCCTTCTTTTAGCATGAAGTTACCAAGTGTAATTGCTTTAAAAGATTATATTAAACCTTTAAGAAACCCAAACTTTACAAGATTTAATGTTTTTTTAAGAGATAAATTTTCATGTCAGTATTGTGGAAGTAAAAATGAACTTACTTTTGATCATTTGCTACCAAGATCTAAAGGTGGCAAGACAAATTGGGAAAACGTTGTAACAGCTTGTTCTGGTTGCAATGTGCAAAAAGGTGGAAGGTTATTAGAAAAATCAGGAATGAAACTTACGACATTACCTTTTGCTCCAACAACTGAAGATCTTCACAAAAATGGAAAGAATTTTCCACCAAATTTTTTACATGAAAGTTGGATGGATTATTTGTATTGGGATGTGGAGTTAGAGAATTAATTTAGTATTTTTCAGAAATTTTAATTGCAATCTTTGATCCAGTTTTAATAATACCATCGAGGATCTTATAAAAACCTTCTTTTGAAGCACCTTCCTCAAAAGCAATATCTTTATGGTGTAATTCATCATCTCTAAATTTAATAATTTTTTTTTTTAATTCTATTTCATCGTCACCAATCTGATCAATTTGATTTTGATAATGTTTATCGATTACTTCTTCCACGGAGGCTGTGCAAAGCATTGCAGCCTTTTTTCCAAGTAACGTTGATCCAAACCCAAGCCCTACGCCTAATAAGTCCCAAATTTTTAAAAATTTAGTCGGCTTAATATTTCTTTTATTAATCTGACTTTCAAAATATTCAGAATGCTCTTCCTCGTGTACCTTCATATCTTCAATTAGTTTCTTTAACTTTTCATCTTTATAGAAAGTATTTAAAGCTAAAAGTTGACCTTCATATATTTTTATTGCACCTCTTTCACCCGCATGATCTACACGGATAAATTCTTCTAACTTCTTTTTATCTGTTTTTTTCATTATGAAGATATTTAAATGTTATTATAGTTAAAGCAATTGAAAATATAAAATTTATAGTCGCAAGTGAAAGACCAAAAATCTTAAAATTTATGTCTTTACAATTAGGTAAAAAGGTATTTAAACTTTTCAATATTTCTTCTTTTTCAATAGTGTTCAAGCTTTCATTTGTACAACCAGAATATTCTTTAAAAATATTATTTTCTATACCAAGATGATACCCTGACAATATTGTACTACTTAAAAAAGTTAATATTAAGATATGTATCCAGAATTTATTTTTTTGAAAAAAATAACCAAAAAAACAAATGATTAACGAAAATATATAGGGAATTCTTTGATATAAACATAATTTGCAAGCGGGTATAGATAATATATGTTCAATATACAAAGCCGATAAAATTGTAAAAATACAAATTAATGAAATAAATGGGTAAAAAAAATTATTTATCCTATCTAGCATTTTATCCGACAAAATTTATTAAAAACTTATAAACTAAATAGGCAACTATTATAGCAATAATAGAAAATATGATTGATAATATAATTAATTTTTTCTCTATTATTCTTCTCATAGCTGGACCAAAATTTCCAATAAGAAAAGCTATTAGAAAAAATCTAGAACCTCTTGTTAGAATTGAAACGATCAAAAAATAGAAAAAATTAAATTGCACAAATCCACTTGTTATTGTTAATAATTTAAATGGAACTGGTGTAAACCCAGCTATTGCAAGAAGGGTCATCCAAGCAATTGCACCGCCGTCTGACGATACTTTATCCTTAAGGAAAGATGTATTGTCTACTCCATACAATTCGAATATCTTGATACCAATTTCATTAAAAAAAACGTATCCAATAAAATAACCTAAGCAAGCCCCTAATACTGATCCTATGGTTGCTATTGTAGCTATTTTTAACCAGTTTTTAGGTTTAGCAATTGCCATTGGTATAATAATCACATCGGGAGGTATAGGGAATATAAAACTTTCTACGAATGATACTCCGCTTAAAAAGAATTTTGAGTTTTTATTGCCTGCAAGTTCAATAGTTTTATTATAAAGTTTACGAAACATATTTCCTTTTATTATATTAATAATTTTTATACTATTAATAATTAATAAACGTTTTCGTGGGCGAATGGCGGAACTGGTAGACGCGTTGGACTCAAAATCCAATGGTAGCAATACTGTGAGAGTTCGAGTCTCTCTTTGCCCACCATTAATTTATGGATTTTAAAAAATATAATAATTTAATCGATTTGTTTTATGAACAATGCGAAAAACAAGATAAAAACAAAATTTTTTTATCAACTTTAAAAGATCCAAAAAAGAATTTTTCATGGGGCAATGTAAAGTCATTTGTTTTGCAACTTGGAAATGAAATTTCTAAAATTATAAATCATGGTGATAGGTGTTTATTAGTATCAGAAAATAGACCTGAATGGATGATTTCAGACTTATCAATAATGCTTGCGGGTGGAATAACTGTTCCAGCTTATACTACTTATGTATCAAGAGATTATGAATATATAATTAATGACTGTTCTCCTTCTATAATAATTGTTTCTAATGACGAGCAGTTTAATAAAATTAAAAATGTATATGAGAGAATATCTTCAATAAAAAAAATAATTTCCTTTGAAAAGTTATCAGGAATCGATGAAGATGCTTATATAAATTTAGCAACATTATTTAAAAATAAAAATGAAAAAATTAAATTAGAAATAAATGCTCAAAGATCCGATCCAGCATGTATAATTTATACCTCGGGCACACAAGGAAATCCAAAAGGTGTTATTTTGAGTCACGGAGGTATATTAAGTAATTGTGAGGGAGGTTATGAATTATTAAAACCTATTTTAGAAAATGAGACAAGATTCTTAACTTGGCTACCTCTATCCCATTCATATGAACATGCTGTACAGTTTATTCAAATAGCTGTGGGTGCCAAAGTGTTTTATGCAGAAGGTATTGATAAGTTAATAAAAAACATGGGTGAATGCTCTCCACATATAATGACAGCAGTACCTAGATTTTATCAAAATTTGCATCAAAAAATAAATGCATCTTTTAACAAAACCAAAGGTCTTAAAAAATTTTTAATAAATCAAACAATAAATTTAGGATCAAAAAAATTAAAAAAAATAGATATGTCTTTCTCTGAAAAAATAACAAATTTTATAGTCGATAATTTAGTAAGAAGAAAAATTAAAAAACAATTCGGTGGAAATTTAAAAACATTTGTTTCAGGTGGAGGTGCTCTTGATGCTGAGATTGGCTATTTCTTAAATGCAATAGGATTACCAACTTTACAAGGCTATGGACTTACTGAAACATCTCCAGTTGTCAGTTGCAACCCTATAAATGATATAAGAATAGATACTGTTGGAATTCCTTTTAAATGTAATGAAGTTAAAATTGCTGATGATGGAGAAATACTGGTTAAAGGTGAGAATGTAATGCTAGGCTATTGGAACAATGAGCAAGAAACAAAAAAAGTTTTAGTAAATGGTTGGCTACATACAGGGGATATAGGTAATTTTGAAAAAAATTATTTAAAGATCACAGATAGAAAAAAAGATATTTTAATTACTCCCGGTGGAGACAATATCTCACCTTTAAAAATTGAGAATATGTTAACAAATTCTAATTTAATAGATCAAGCAATTGTTTATGGAGATTATAAACCTTATTTAGTTGCACTTTTAGTTTTAAACAAAGAAATTAATGATGAAAATAACAAAATAGAAAAAGAAATTGAAAATATAAATAAAAATCTAACAAAAGTAGAAAAAATAAAAAAATATTTTACCATTAAAGAAAATTTTACAATTGAAAATGGAATGATGACACCAACATTAAAACTTAAAAGATTTAAAATTATTAACAGTTACAAAAACGAATTCGAAAAATTATATAAATAAATATCTTAAATAAATCGCTAATTACTTAACTTTTTTAAGTTAATTTAAAAATTAAAAAAAATAAATTTATTTTAAAATTTTCTAAAAAAATTAATGTTTGACATCACTAACCAAAAAAAATAAAAAAGTAATATCAAACGAATCAATAATGATTCGTTAATTAAAGGGAGCTAAAAATGGCTAAAAGAAGAAAAAAAGCTGCTAAAAAGAAAACTAAGAAAAAAGCTAAGAAAAAAGCTAAAAGAAGAAGAAGAAGATAATTTAGTATTCTTTTTAACTGATAACGCTTCTCATGGCGAATGCGTGGGAAGCGTTTTTTTTTACTCTATATTTTCTGTTTCTAATGAATTTTCCTCGATATTTTCATGTGAAGTCTCTATATCGTTTGGCTGAGGGCTTGGTTTCTTATCTAGTTTAGCTTTTTGAGCTTCTAAATTTCTTTTTAATGCTTTATCTAATTTTTTTTGAGTATTTTCAGTTGTTGTTCCTAATACTATATTAAATTCTGATAATAGTCTTTCGTAAGCTTTTTCAAATAACTGTCTTTCACTATAAGATTGGTCTATCATTAAATCATCACCTTTATTTAAATCTCTTACTACTTCTGCTAACTCATATATTTTACCTGAAGATATTTTAGCTTCATATTCTTGTGCTCTTCTACTCCACATTGATCTTTTGATTTTTGGTTTACCTTTTAATATGCTTATACATTTATTCACCTGGTTGACTGTAGCCAAAGGTCTTAAATGAGATTGTTTATTTACAGGAACCATTCCTGTTGCTTTATCCTTTTCAAACTTAAGCAAATAAGTTTCTACATCAATCCCACCAATATTGATCTTCTTGAACTCAGTAATTTGTCCGACTCCATGTTTTGGATATACAACATATTCTTTTAATTTATAAATTTTTTTTTCTGAGCTTTGTTTTTTTACTTTTTTTATTTCAGGCTTTTGTTCATTTACTTTGGCAATTCTATGAGGCTCACTTTTTAATACTTCCTCTTTTTTACTATTTCGAGTTTCAAGTTTTACTGACTTCTTTTTTTTAAAACTTACTTTTTTCAAAACTTTTTTATTTTTTAGTTTTTTTACTTTTTTAACAACTTTCTTCTTTTTAGCTTTAGAAGATTTATTGTTTTTAAAGGTTTTCTTTAAAATATTTTTCAAATTTATCTTCTTCATTTTTGTAGTTTTCGTTATCTATTGGAGGATCTTTTTTTTGAGAAATATTTGGCCAGATTTCTGAATATTTTTTGTTTAATTCTAACCATTTCTCAGCTCCTTTTTCTGTGTCTGGAACTATTGCATTAATAGGACATTCAGGTTCACAAACGCCACAATCTATACACTCATCTGGTTTAATTACAAGCATATTTTTTCCTTCATAAAAACAGTCGACAGGACAAACTTCAACACAATCCATTAATTTACATTTAATACATTTATCATTTACTACATATGTCATGATTTTGAATTTTTTATCTTCTCTTTAATATCACCAACTACTTTTTTGTCTATATAAAGCAATCCTGAAATTCTTCGCATAAGGTTTGCTTCATACATATCTGCATTTTTGTCTGAATAAATTATATTCCACAAAGCTTCAATGAGTATTATTTTCTTTTCTTGATCAAGATTTTTTGCTTCTTTTGTAAATGCCAAAATTTGATGAGAATCACTTTCTAGTTTTTCTGCTTCAATTAAAACTTCTTCAACATTATTTTCTTCTAAACCAAGTTTAATAAGAGTTTTTTTAATAATCTCCTTTTCTTGTTTTGTATATATCTCATCAATTCTTGCAGCATGAATTAATAAGCATGCTAAAGATATAATTGAAATATTATTATTAGAATTATTATTTTTTTTAAAAAAGTTGAGCATTACTTTATATTAAGTTGTTCTAATTTCCTAAAAGGACTGTCTATTAAAGTCTTATCTTTTTTACTATTCATATTTTTTCTAGTAGGAACATATTTAAAAAATATGTCTTTATTTTTTTCATATACTCTATAATTCATTTTTTTTAATAATTTTAAGAAATTTTCTCTATTGCATCCCAATAAATTCATCATTTCAGGTAAAAGTTTTATTTCATTTGTATTATTTTTGTTAGAATTTAAAATCAATAAAAATAACCTTTCAAGAATATCTATTCTGACATAAAATTTTTCAAAGTTTTCAAAACCACACAAAAGCATAAAATCTTTAACCATTTTTTTATTACTTTCTAAAAAGTTTAAACCAAATACAGGCGGGTCTAATTCATGAAATCTCTTATAAAAATTCTTCCAAAGTAATATTCTCAAAGATACTGAGCTTGGTTTAAATAGTTTATATAAAAAAACATGATAACGGCCAAATTTTACTCCAGCTGATCTCAATATTTTTCTCTCTTCTTGACCTAGCTTGTCTATAATTATTTTTACTTTATCTCTTTTAACAACCCCATTGCTTTCATACAAAATATAAGCCAAAGCTCTTATTTGTGAATTATTTTCTCTTATATTTTTTAGTTTTATAAGACTTTCCAATTCATTTTCTATTTTATCTTTAATCCATTTGTCTAAATATAGTTTTAATTTATTCCTATCTTTAATTTCGATCATATCATCGATTATTAATTCAATTTCTGGTGACAAATAATCTTTGCCTTTTTGTATTTGAGCAATTGGTGATTCGTTCCAATATATTTTAAAATCTTTTTTAATTTCTATTAATTTTGTATTTAAAATTTGATCTATCCTTTTTAAAATTTCTGGCATTACCGATTGTCTTGATGCTTTTTTTAAGGATTTTATATCAGCTTCAAGAGCGTCTACTTTTAAATCTAATTCTAATTTTAATCCATTTAAATTTCCAATAAACTGATCGTTTATTTTAACTTTTTTTTCATCAATTATTTCTGTTTTAAAAGACATATCTTGCTTAAGACCTTTAGCTAATATACTTGCTCTTTTATCTATAAAAGTTTTTGTCAATTCTTCGTGTAATCTATCTGAAAGTTTGTCTTCAATATATTTTGTTCTCTCAATCCAATAGTCGCTATTTTCAACCCAGTTAGATTTATTTGCAATATAAGACCACGTCCTGACATTTGCTATTCTGTTTGATATGGAGTCAACATTTCCTTGAATTTTATCAAGATTTTTCAATTGTTCCTTTATATATGTATTAGGTACTTTGTTTTTGTTTGATAAAAAATAAAAAACTTTTTTAACAACTTCAAGATGTTTACCGTAACTTTTTTTGACGAAATCAGGTATTTGACAACATTCCCAAAGTAACTTTAAATTTTCTTCGCTATCTTTAATTTCCAATTCATTTTGATTATTAATTAAATATTTAAGTACTTTTTCATCTTCGCACTCATTGATTCTTCTCAACCAAATTTTATTTGGTTTTTCCTCTAATGAATCTATCAAATTTTTATTACTTCTAAAGTTCAACTCAGAATTTCTCCAAAATATATTATTTATTACCTCAAATTTATGATTTTCTATTAATTCTATATCATCAGGATTAATAATTTGAACTTCTCCCGTAATACCAAAATTACCATCGTTCATATATCTCCCTGCTCTTCCTGCGATTTGTCCAATTTCTGAAAGGGTTAATCTTCTGAGCTTTTTACCATCAAATTTTTTTAGATTTGAAAAATATACATTATCTAAATCCATATTTATTCCCATTCCTATAGCATCTGTTGCAACTAAATAATCTACGTCGCCAGATTGATAAAGTGATACCTGAGAATTTCTTGTTTTTGGACTTAGGGAACCCATAACTATTGCACATCCTCCTTTTTGTCTCCTTAATAATTCAGCTATTGCGTAAACTTCTTCAGTTGAGAAAGCTATTATTGCAGTTTTTCTTTCTATCCTTGAAATTTTTTTATGTCCTGTGTATGTTAATTTTGAGAGTCTCTCTTTATTTATAAACGTAATTTCCTCATTTAGATTAGATAAAATATTTTTCATTGTATGTGATCCCATAAACATAGTTTGTTTATCTCCTCTTAAATTAAGAAGTCTATCAGTAAATATATGTCCGCGTTCATGATCATTACACATTTGAATTTCATCAATTGCTACAAATTCTAAATTCTTATCGATAGGCATTGACTCAACAGTACATAAAAAATATTTAGCATTTGAAGGTATTATTTTTTCTTCCCCTGTAATTAAGGCCACCATTGATGGGTCGCATTTTTTTATAACTTTGTCATATACCTCTCTTGCCAAAAGCCTTAAAGGAAATCCAATCATTCCAGAATTAAATGAAAGCATTGTCTCTATAGCTAGAAAAGTTTTACCTGTATTTGTTGGTCCTAGTACTGCAGTTATCATTTGTTATCCATTTCAACTTTATGTGTCTATTAATTTTAAGCAACTATATCTAGTATCTCCAAAAGAACAAAGATGGGATAAAAGGTGTCCGAATCATATTTGTAAATGTTCTCATTTAAATATCTTTTTTTAATTATAGCATTAAATTTTTTAAACCCAAATATGATTTATTTATCCCCCGTAACCACTGCCCTGAGTTTTAAAACTTAAAATTTTCCATATTCCAGAGGATGTGGCTATAATTTTATTTTTTGATTTGAGAGTACTACTTAAAAAAATCAAAGATTTTGTTTTTCTATTTATATTTACTGTCCCTATAATTTCATCTTTATATCTTGTTGGAGCAATAAATTTTATTTCCAAAGATATTGTAACACATGACTTTCCATTTGATGATTCATGAGCCGCCGTTCCTGCCCCCGCATCTATTATTGAACAAATGTATCCGCCGTGAGTTATTTGTGACCTATTTAAATGTATTTTTTTAACTTTAGTTTTAAACTCGAATTTATTCTTATTAATTTTTTTAAATAGCAATCCACCATTATATTTCAGAAAACCAGGTTTAGTACTTATCTGTTTATATTTTTTCATTAGAGAAATAATGTTAATAAAATTAGTAAAAAAATAATTATTATAAAGAAATAAATAACTGATTTTTGTAAAGATAATTTCATAGTTTTCTTTCTTGGTGCGTCTGCTAGGATTTGAACCCAGAACCTCCTGGTCCGTAGCCAAGCGCTCTATCCAGTTGAGCTACAGACGCACACAATTTTAAATAATAGTTTGTAAAGTAATTATTTTTCTTAATCAATTACTCTTATTTGATGATTTAAGGTAATTTTTTAACAATATATCTTGTATCCAATATTTCGCATCAAGATCATTTTTTGATCTTTTTGGATGGTGAGATATAAAATAGCACCATATTTTGTTTAAAATATATCTAATTTGCATATCTAATTTGCATATAAATTATTTAGATTGTTCAAAATTTGTAATAAATATGGCCAAAAAAATACTTATTTTTAAAAAAGAGCGTATAATAAGATAAAATTGATTCAATGAGCAAACAAATATTAGTTCCTGATATAGGAGATTTCGAAAATGTAGAGATAATTGAGATTTTAGTTAAACAGGGAGATCAAATAAAAAAAAATGATCCATTAGTTACACTTGAGAGTGACAAATCAAGCGTTGAAGTCCCCTCAACCGAAGAAGGTGTAATTGAAAAAATAAATGTAAAAGTTGGTGATAAAGTTTCAAAAGGAGACTTGATTTTGTCTCTTAATTCAAAAAACGTAGAGTCAAAATCTACAATACCCCCTGTCACAGAAAAAATTATTGAAGAGGCAGAACAAACTTTAAAAAAAGAAAATAAAATTGAAAAAAGTAATAATTTGCAACAATCAAAAATACAAAAAGAAGATAATAGGATTATTATAGATGATAATGGTGATATTGATCCATTAGAAACTAAAGAATGGATAGAATCTTTAAATGCAGTTGTCGAAAATATGGGAAATGAGAGAGCTCATTTTCTTTTAAGACAATTGATTGATGAGTCTTATCGAAAAGGATCAAGAATTCCATTCATTCAAAATACGCCTTACATAAACACTATTCCACCTAATGAAGAAGAAAAATCTTCAGGAGATCAAAATATCGAGAGAAAAATTAGATCTTTAATTAGATGGAATGCAGCAGCAATGGTGGTTAGGGCAAATAAAAAATTTCCTGAACTAGGTGGTCATATAGGTACATTTGCATCTGCAGCTACTTTGTACGATGTAGGAATGAATCATTTTTGGAGAGCAAAAAATCATCAATTTGGTGGAGATTTAATTTATTTTCAAGGTCATTCTGCTCCAGGTGTATATTCAAGAGCTTTCTTAGAAGGCAGACTTACAAAAGAGCAGTTAGATAATTTCAGACAAGAAGTAGGTCCTAATGGCTTATCTTCTTATCCTCATCCATGGTTAATGCATAAATTCTGGCAGTTTCCAACTGTATCAATGGGACTTGGTCCAATGTTAGCAATATATCAGGCAAGGTTTATGAAATACTTGATTAATAGAGGTTTAATAAAAGATGAAAATAGAAAAGTTTGGGCATTTCTTGGGGATGGAGAAATGGATGAGCCAGAGTCTTTAGGAGCTATTGCTTTAGCATCAAGAGAAAATTTAGATAATTTAATATTTGTTATTAATTGTAATTTGCAGCGATTAGATGGTCCTGTAAGAGGTAATGGAAAAATAATTCAAGAATTAGAGGGAAGTTTTAGAGGAGCGGGTTGGAACGTTATCAAAGTTATCTGGGGGTCTTATTGGGATACACTTTTAGCAAATGATAAATCAGGATTACTTATCAAAAGAATGAACGAAGCTGTTGATGGAGAATATCAAGCATTTAAAGCTAAAGGTGGAGCTTATGTTAGAGAAAAATTCTTTGGAAAATATCCAGAGCTTTTAAAATTGGTTTCGTCATATAGTGACAAAGACATTTGGCGATTAAATAGAGGTGGTCATGATCCTCACAAAGTTTTCGCAGCATATCATAAAGCAATGGAAAACGTAGGCAGTCCTACTGTAATTATAACTAAAACAATTAAAGGATATGGCATGGGAAAATCTGGTGAAAGTATTAATACCACTCACCAACAAAAAAAATTAGATGTTGATGATTTGATGTATTACAGAGATAGATTCGATGTTCCATTAACTGATCAACAAGTTAAAAATATAGAATATTATAGACCTAACGAAAATTCTGAAGAAATTAAATATTTAAAAGAAAGAAGATTGAAATTAGGAGGATATCTTCCTGAACGGTCTACATTTGCAAAACCAATCAAAGCTCCACCCGAAGATATTTTTGACGTAATGATGAAATCAACTGGAGACAAGGAGATGTCAACTACAATGGCTTTAGTTAGAATGCTAACAAATCTTTTAAGAGATAAAAATGTTGCATCCAGATTGGTTCCAATAATCCCTGATGAAGCTAGAACTTTTGGTATGGAAGGTTTTTTTCAAAAAATTGGAATATATGCTCATGAAGGCCAAAAATATGAGCCTGTAGATTCAGAACAATTAAGTTCATACAGGGAAGATAAAAAAGGACAGGTTTTAGAGGAAGGAATAACAGAAGCAGGGTCAATGTCTTCTTGGATAGCAGCAGGCACATCTTACACAAACCATGACATAGAAATGATACCTATTTATTTATTTTACTCAATGTTTGGATTTCAAAGAGTTGGAGATTTTGCTTGGGCTGCAGGAGATAGTCAAGCAAGAGGTTTTTTAATAGGGGCAACTTCAGGTAGAACAACTTTGGCTGGAGAAGGTTTGCAACATCAGGATGGACACAGTCATCTTCTATCATCAACAATTCCTAACTGTGTATCTTATGACCCAACCTTTGCTTATGAGTTAGCAGTTATATTTAGAGACGGTCTCAAGAGAATGCATGAAAAAAAAGAAAATATTTTCTACTATATCACAACAATGAATGAAAACTATCCTCATCCAGAAATACCCAAAGATAGCGAAAAGGGAATACTGAAAGGTATGTATAAAATTAAAGAATTTTCAAAATATAAAAAAACAAAGATTCAGTTACTTGGCTCAGGAACAATTTTAAGAGAAATGATAAATGCTGCTGAAATGTTACAAAAAGAATATCAAATAGATAGTGAGGTTTGGAGTGTAACAAGTTTTAGTGAGTTGAGAAAAAATGGAATGGAAGTAGAAAGATATAATTTATTACATCCAGATAAAAAAAAGAAAAAGTCTTATATTGAGGAGTGTTTAGGAAGTTCAGAGGGACCAATTTTAGCAGCTTCAGATTATATGAGATTAAATTCAGATCAAATTAGATCTTATATTAATAAAAGTTTCTATTCCTTAGGTACAGATGGTTATGGAAGAAGCGATACAAGGAAAAATTTAAGAAAATTTTTTGAAGTAGATAAAAATTATATAACAACCTATTCTTTGAGTGTTTTAGCAAATGAACAATTATTATCTTCAAAACATGCTATTGATGCGATTAAAAAATATAAAATTGATACTGAAAAACCAATGCCTACAAAAGTTTGATGTCTATAATTGATATAAAAGTACCAAACATAGGTGATTTCAAAGATGTAGAAATCATAGAAATACTAGTAAAAAATGGCCAAGAAATTAGCAAAGGTGATTCAATTATTACTCTTGAGAGCGATAAATCAAGTGTAGAAGTGCCATCAGATAATTCAGGTAAAATATCAAATATAAATGTAAAAGTAGGTGATAAGGTTTCTGAAGGAGATTTAATACTCAAGATAGAGTTGTCTAAAAAAGAAGATATAAAAATAGATAATCAAGAAATCATTAATACTCGAGAATTTAATGAACCTAATGAAAAACCTTTAGAAAAAAAAGAAATCAAAACTAATATACATAACACTAACAAAACAGCTAAATTAACACAAGCCAGTCCGAAGGTGAGAAAGTTTGCAAGAGAACTTGGTGCTGATATAAATATAATATCTGGATCTGAAAAATATGGTAGAGTTTCAGAGGAGGATGTAAAAAGCTTTATCAAACAAGGCATCAATGAAAAACAACCATTAAAAAGTAATGAGGAAAATCAAAAACAAAAAATTAAAATTGAATATGATCACTCTGATTTTGGTGATATTGATGTAAAGGATATACCAAGAATAAAAAAATTAGCAGCACCACATCTTGTAAATTCTTTTAACACTATCCCACATGTCACTCATCATGATGAAATTGACATTACTGAAATGGAAGAATTTAGAAAATCATTGACAGATCATTATACTGGTGAAAAATTAAAAATTACTCCATTAGCATTTATTATGAAAGCTTTAGTGGCAGCTCTAAAAGAATTTCCATCTTTTAATTCATCTATAGAAGACATGACTAGTGGAAAAATTATCTTTAAAAAATATTTTCATATAGGTATAGCTGTGGATACTCCTAATGGCTTAATGGTTCCTAAAATCAGACAAGTCGATAAAAAAAACATTCAACATTTATCAGCAGAATTAAGAGAGGTCGCTCAAAAATGTAGAGATTTAAAAATTGATAAAAAGGAATTTTATGGAGGATCAATGACAATATCTAGTCTTGGAGGTATTGGAGGAAGTTTCTTTACACCTATTATAAACTATCCCGAGGTGGCAATATTAGGAGTTAGCAAATCAAATGTAAAACAAATCTTATTAGGAGATCAATTTACAACAAGAACTATATTACCAATTTCTTTATCTTATGATCATAGAATAATTGATGGGGCAGAAGCTGCAAGATTTTGTAATGAGATTAGGGATAATTTGGGTAAAAATTTTGCTTTCAAATTAGCCATATAATTATAAGTTCCGATCTAAATGTCTAAATCAATTTCTATTTTAAGTGCACTAGGATGCACTTTTATATGGGGTACTACATTTATAGCTCAAGATACTGGAATGGAGTTTATTGGCCCATATTTATTTAACGGTGTAAGATTTTTTGTTGGATTTTTAGTTTTATTACCTTTTTTTTTATATTTTGAAAAAAAAAATATAAACAAAGAGTTAGCAAAAAATAGTAATGAATTTTTTAAATATTCTTTATATATAGGGGTATTTTTATTCTTAGGATCTGCTTTACAGCAAATATCACTTCAATTTACAGATGTTGCAAATGCAGCCTTTTTTACAATTTTTTATGTACCCATGGTTCCGATAATAGTTTTTTTTCTATTCAAAGAAAAAATTCATTGGAGTAATTGGCCTTCAGTAATTTTGTGTCTTCTTGGCGGTTACTTGCTTACAAATTTTTACGATGCAACTATCAGAAAAGGTGATACACTTGTTGTATTATGTGCTATATTTTGGGCTCTTCATATAATTTATGTAGGAAAAGTAATTAAAAATTTCAACTTACCAATATTAATAGGGCTGATTCAAACTTTAGTTGTTTCTATTCTTTCGATCATAGGTGCGATCGTTTTTGAGGAAATAAATATCGATGGAATATTTAAACAAACTTACCAAATACTTTATGCTGGGATACTGTCTGGAGGATTTGCTTTTGTCTTACAAATTTATGCGCAAAAAAATATTACTCCGACTCCAGCTGCAATAATATTTTCTTTAGAGGGTGTCATCGCAACTATTGCAGCTTGGTTTTTATTAAGTCAAATACTTAATTTAAATAATATTATTGGATGTGTATTTATAATTTTAGGAGTTCTTATATCTCAAATAGTACCAGAATTAAAAATAAATAAAGTAAAACAAAATCGAGGATAACAAAACTCTATATATAACAAAAATATTCAGTGAAAAATTTTTTGTATAAATTAAAAAATATTTAATAGTAAGATAAGAAAATATATAGGAAAAAATTATTCCTAATATTATATTTAAATTTATTATTTCCTCTTTTATAAATGAATCTTTTAAAGTTAGAACACTTGCTCCTAACAAAGCAGGAATTGATAAAATAAAAGATATTTTAGCAGCATCGTATCTATTAAAATTCAAAAACCTAGAGCCGGTTATTACAATTCCAGCTCTACTTGCTCCTGGTATTAAAGCAAAGATTTGAAATAATCCTATTGTAAATATATTTTTTAAATTTAAATTTTCTTCAAATGTCTTAGATGCACTAAATTTATCAGAAAAATATAACAAAATTCCAAAAATTAACGTCGTCCATGCAATGGTTTCAATGTTACGTAAATTTGCATAAATATTATATTCATAAAAAAAATAACCTATTATAATTAAAGGTAGCGAACCAATTAAAAGTAAATTTAATATTTTCGTATTGTTAGAAAAATTAATTAAGTCTCTAAAGAAATAGTGTATGATTGCTATTAGTGAACCTAAATGTAAACTAGCATCTATTAAAACTGAACTTTTGTAACCGTTAAAAATGTCTGAAAATAGAACTAAATGAGCTGATGAGCTGACAGGAATAAATTCTGAGACTCCTTGAATGAGAGATAAAAATAGAGTTTGAAGATAAATCAATGACATCAATTTTTTATTGGTAAACTATATATTTTGAAATTAAAGCAATACGTTATATGCATAATACCTATGCAATTAAGTAAAAAACGTTGAAAAAAGAAGATTTTTTTCAAAATAAGGTAAATATTACTTACCTTTATATCCTTTTTACCAATAATTTTATGTTATATAAGCAGCCCATTATGACAGATAAAATGCTTAAGTTTGTAAATATAGGTCAGCAAAACCCACCTAAAAGGTCTATAGATGAGAGAAATAAAGACTTTAATGAAATTTACAAAGAATTTATTGAAGAAAAAGCCAAAACTCAATCAAGTAGATGTTCTCAATGTGGAGTACCTTTTTGCCAAGTCCATTGCCCATTAAGTAATAATATACCTGATTGGTTAAAATTAACTGCAGAAGGCAGATTAGAAGAGGCCTATAGGTTATCGCAAAGCACAAATAACATGCCGGAAGTTTGTGGAAGAATATGTCCGCAAGATCGACTGTGTGAGGGAAATTGCGTAATTGAACAATCAGGACATGGAACAGTTACTATAGGGTCTGTAGAGAAATTTTTAACCGAAACTGCTTGGGAAAATAATTGGATTAAACCAATCGCTATTAAAAACGAAATCAATCAAAGTGTAGGGATAAT
Source organism: uncultured Pelagibacteraceae bacterium (assembly GCA_902629075.1). GTDB lineage: Bacteria > Pseudomonadota > Alphaproteobacteria > Pelagibacterales > Pelagibacteraceae > Pelagibacter. The sequence goes on from CACOPK010000003.1 coordinate 57,201, forward strand.
TGGAGCAGGTCCAGCAGGTTTAGCATGCGCTGAAGAATTAAGAAAAAAAAATTATAAAGTCACAGTTTACGATAGATATGATAGAGCTGGCGGCTTATTAATTTATGGAATTCCCAATTTTAAACTAGAAAAGCATGTAGTTTTAAGAAGAATTAAATATTTAAAAGATAGTGGAATTGATTTTGTAAATAATTTTGAAGTTGGAAGAGATAAATCATTTCAAGAATTAAAGGAAAAACATGATGCAATTCTAATTGCAACAGGAGTATATAAAGCTAGAGAAATTGAATTACCTGGCAGTGATTTAGAAAATATTTTTCCAGCAATGGAATTTCTAACTGCCTCAAATAAAAAAGGATTAGGAGATAAAGTTGAATTATTCGACAATGGAATTTTAAATGCTGAGGGTAAAAATATTGTTGTGATTGGGGGAGGAGACACTGCTATGGACTGTGTCCGAACTTCAATTAGACAAAATGCCAATTCAGTTAAGTGTTTGTATAGAAGAGATAAAGAAAATATGCCTGGATCAGCGCGTGAAGTTGTAAATGCTGAAGAAGAAGGTGTAGAATTTATTTGGCTTTCGAACCCAAAAGAATTCATAGGCAACAATAAAGTTGAAATAGTTAAGGCTTCAAAAATGAAATTAGGTGAACCAGATGAAAGTGGAAGAAGAAAACCTATAGAAGAACAAAATTCTGACTTTGAAATTAAAGCTGATTTAGTTATCAAAGCTCTTGGTTTTGATCCTGAAAATTTACCCTATCTATTTGGTGAAAGTAACTTACAGGTTTCTAGATGGGGAACTATTAAAGCAGATTTTGATACAATGGAGACTTCAATCCCCGGTGTGTTTGCTGCGGGTGATATTGTTAGAGGTGCTTCATTGGTTGTTTGGGCAATAAAAGATGGAAGAGATGCCTCGGATAATATTCATAAATATTTAAAAAATAAAATTCAGTTAAAACAAAAAGTTGCATGAAAAATTTAAGAGAAAAAAACATAAAAAAATTAAAAGAAAACTTTATTTATCATGAAAATATGGAGCATGATGCTTGTGGAGTTGGATTAGTTGTTTCAACAGAGGGAAAAAAATCAAGAAAAGTTGTTGAAGCAGGAATAGAAGCTTTGAAGGCTGTTTGGCACAGAGGTGCAATAGATGCTGATGGCAAAACAGGTGATGGTGCGGGAATTCATATAGAAATCCCTACAGATTTCTTTATAGAAAAAATAGAAGTTACAGGCCATTCCCATGATAATTCTGAGTTATGTATAGGAATGATATTTTTACCACGAAATGATTTTGGGGCCCAAGAGGCATGTCGAACTATTGTAGAAAGTGAATTAACCAAAAATAATTTTAACATATACGGTTGGAGACAAGTGCCAGTCAATCCGTCTGTGCTTGGAGAAAAAGCAGAGCAAACAAGACCAGAAATAACTCAAATATTATTCAAACATAATGATAGAAAACTAAAGGATAAAGAACTTAATAGATCACTTTACGAAACAAGAAGAATTATAGAAAAAAAAGCCTTGAGCAATCAATTAAAAGATTTTTACATATGCTCATTTAGTTCTAAATCTATAATCTATAAGGGAATGTTCTTAGCTGAAGCTATAGATGATTTCTATCCAGATCTTAAAGATGATAGATTCGTATCAAGATATTCAATTTTTCATCAAAGATTTTCTACTAATACAGCGCCTAGTTGGGATTTGGCTCAACCATTTAGATCACTAGCTCATAATGGTGAAATAAATACTCTTAAAGGGAATATAAATTGGATGAAAGTACATGAACAAGAAATGCACTCCCGTCTTTTTCAAAATGTAGAAAACTTAAAGCCCGTTATACCTTCAGGAAATTCAGACTCAGCTTCATTAGATAATGTGTTTGAATTACTTACTACATCAGGACACTCAGCACCATTAGCTAAATTAATGCTAATACCTGATGCTTGGTCAAAAAAAAGCAAAATACTTCCAAGAGAACATTTACAATTATTTAATTTTTTAAATAGTTCTATGGAGCCATGGGATGGACCAGCCGCTATTGCTGGAACAGATAACGATTGGGCTATTGTTGCTTCTGATCGTAATGGATTAAGGCCAATGAGATATACGCTAACAAATGAGAAACTTTTATTTGCAGGCTCAGAAACAGGAATGATAGATATAAACGAGAAAAAGATAATAGAAAAAGGGAGACTCGGCCCTGGTGAAATTTTAGGAGTAAGAATTGATAACGGTAAGGTTTTTAGAAATACGGAAATTAAAAATTATTTAGCTAAAGAGTATAAACATTTTAATAGTCAAATAATTGACCTTGATAAAAAATTTCCAATACAGAATGAGAAAAATTTTTTTGAGGGCAATAATCTCAGAGAAAGACAATATCTTTTTGGTTATAGCCTAGAGGATCTAGAATTAATTTTGCATCCAATGGCTGAAGACGCAAAAGAGGCAACAGGTTCTATGGGAGATGATACACCTTTAGCAGTATTGTCGGACAAATATAGACCTCTTTATCATTATTTTAGACAAAACTTTAGCCAAGTTACCAATCCTCCAATTGATTCACTAAGAGAAAACAAAGTGATGAGTTTAAAGACTAGATTTGGAAATCTTGGAAATATCTTGGATTTTAATAATTTAACAGAGGAAAATATTTATGTGTTAGAAAGTCCAATCCTTTCCAATACTCAATTTGATAAATTTACAAATTTTTTTAAGGAAAATATCAAAAAAATTGATTGTACTTTTACATTAGAGCAAAGTTTAGAGGAAGCTTTAGAAAACATAAAAAAAGAGGCAGAAATAGCTGTAAGAGAAGGTTTTACTCAAATAGTTTTAACTGACAAAAATGTTTCAGATAGTAGATTACCCATCCCAGTTTTACTTGCTGTAGGAGCATTAAATACATATTTAGTAAAGCTTAAATTGAGAGGTTATGCATCAATCAATGTCCAAACAGGAGATGCGATGGATACCCACTCATTCGCAACTATTATAGGTGTTGGAGCAACAACGGTAAATCCATACCTCGCATTTGATAGTTTATATCAACGTTTTAACAAAAAATTGTTTGGAAATTTTGAATTTGATGAATGTGTTAGAAGATATGTTAAATCAGTAAATCTAGGTCTTCTTAAAATAATGTCAAAGATGGGCATTTCTGTAATTAGTTCTTATAGAGGTGGATGCAATTTTGAAACAGTAGGATTAAGTAGAACAATTGTAAATAATTTTTTCCCTGGAGTTCTCTCTAAAATTTCTGGAATAGGTCTTACTGGTATAGAAAAAAAAATAAGGAATATTCATCAACAAGCCTTTTCGAAAACCAATAATGTTCTCCCAATAGGTGGAATATATAGATATAGAAAAACTGGTGAGACACATCAGTATCAAGGTAGATTAATACATATGTTGCAAACAGCAGTTACTAAAGGTTCATATGAAATATATAAGAAATATGCTCAAGGCATTTATGATTTACCTCCAATAAGTCTAAGAGATCTTGTTGGGTTCAAAGAAAAAAACTCTATAAGTGTTGATGAAGTTGAGCCATTAGAAGAAATTCTAAAAAGATTTGGAAGTGGAAGTATGTCCCATGGAGCCTTATCAAAAGAAGCTCATGAGACATTAGCCATTGGCATGAATAGAATCAAAGGAGCTTCATGTAGTGGAGAAGGTGGAGAAGATAAATCTAGGTTTAAAATATTAGATAACGGAGATACAGCCAATTCAAGAGTTAAACAAATTGCGTCTGCAAGGTTTGGAGTAACAATCGACTACTTAAATAATTGCAATGAGATTGAAATTAAAATTGCACAAGGTGCAAAACCAGGAGAAGGAGGACAACTTCCAGGTTTCAAAGTAACTGATGAAATTGCAAAGTTACGACATTCTACACCCGGTGTTACATTAATTTCTCCTCCACCTCACCATGACATTTATTCAATAGAGGATCTTGCTCAATTAATTTATGATCTTAAACAAATTAATCCTAAAGCTAGAGTAGGTGTAAAATTAGTTGCATCTTCAGGTATAGGCACCATTGCGGCAGGAGTAGCTAAAGCAAAAGCAGATATAATATTAATTTCAGGGCACTCAGGTGGAACAGGCGCAACACCTCAGACAAGTGTTAAATATGTTGGAATACCTTGGGAGATGGGCCTTACAGAAGCAAATCAAGTTTTAACGCTAAATAATTTAAGGCATAAAGTTACATTAAGAACTGACGGAGGTATTAAGACAGGAAGAGATGTAGTTATCGCAGCCATGATGGGTGCAGAAGAATTTGGTGTTGCAACAACTGCACTAGTTGCTATGGGATGTATAATGGTTAGACAATGTCACTCAAATACTTGTCCAGTGGGGGTTTGTACACAAGATGAAAAATTAAGACAGAAATTTGTTGGTACGCCCGACAAAATTGTAAATTTATTTACCTTTATTGCTTCAGAAGTAAGAGAAATTTTAGCTGAGCTTGGTTTCAAAAATTTGAATGAAATAATTGGTAGAACAGATTTACTAAGACAAATAAGTAAGGGCTCACCTAATTTAGATGATTTAGATTTGAATCCACTATTTGTCCAGGCTGACCCAGGAAAAAATAAAAGATATTGCGACCAAAAAATTATAAATGAAGTACCTGATACATTGGATCAAAAAATTTGGCCTGAAATAGAAAAAGATATAGAGGATAAAAAAGAAATTGAAAAAGAATTTACTATTCAGAACACTAATAGAGCTGTAGGAACCAGAATTTCTTACTATCTTTATAAGAAATACGGAGAAGATAAAATAGAGCCTGAGAGCATCAAGCTTAATTTTAAAGGCTCAGCTGGGCAGTCTTTTGGTGCTTTTGGAATTAAGGGTCTAAAGCTTATATTGAAAGGTGATGCAAATGATTATGTAGCAAAAGGACTTTCTGGCGCAACTGTTTCAATAAAACTTCAAGACGAGAGTAATATTATATCTAAAGAAAATACAATAATTGGAAATACAGTTCTTTATGGAGCAACGTCTGGAAACTTATATGCTGCTGGTCAGGCAGGTGAAAGATTTGCGGTTAGAAATTCAGGAGCCAATGCAGTTGTTGAAGGTTGTGGATCAAATGGATGTGAATACATGACTGGTGGTACAATTGTTATATTAGGTGATGTCGGTGATAACTTTGGTGCAGGAATGACAGGGGGTATGGGATTTGTTTATGATCCAAATCAAACTTTCCAAAACAAAGCAAACCCAGAATCTATAGTATGGCAAAAACTGGAAACAGAGTTCTGGATACATAATTTAAAATTATTAATTCAAAAACACTTTAGAGAAACAAATTCAGAAGTTTCAAAGAAAATTTTGGAAAATTTTGATAAAGAAATTGGTAACTTTTATCAAGTATGTCCAAAAGAAATGCTTGATAAACTTGAGAACCCAATTACTCGTAAACAAACTAACCTTGCAAGTTAATTAATAAATCAATCTATTTAATTCTAAATATGTTTTTTTAGATTATTATATATTAGTTCAACTTCTTTTGTCAGTTTTTTCAAATTATTTTTTTTTGAAAGACTATGATCTCCATTTTTTATAATAATTAATTTTTTTTTAGCGTTTTTAAATACTTTCATAATTTTTTTTGAGATGTAGATTGGTACTACATCATCTTTTTTGCCATGGAGAATAGTAATAAAAATTTTATTTTTAAAATTTTTATTAAAAAATTTATTTTTTCTTCCATCTTTAATTAGATTATACGAAATGTTATATTCAAAGCCACCATGATTAAAAATATGAAACTTTTTATTTATTATTTGTTTTTTAACTCTTAGAGTAAAATTTTTCCACATTAGTCTATCTAAAAATTCGGGTGCAGGTGCAATCCCAACAAATGCAAGAATCTTATTATTCATATATTTAAAAAGATTAAGCCCTATCCATCCACCCATGCTAGATCCTACCAAAATAATTTTTTTTCTTTTTATTTTTTTTTTGATTACTTTTTTTGCATCCTGTGTCCAACTTGAGATTGTACCCTGCTCGAATTTTCCATATGATTTTCCGTGGCCAGAATATTCTAATGCTAAAAATCCAATATTATTTTTTTTACAAAATCGGTATAATGCCTTTGGTTTGTCACCCTCAAGATCTGATTTAAAACCATGCAAAAAAACAACATAAATATCGCAAGATGAAGAATTAAATAAATATCTTATTTTTTTATTTTTAGAAATTTCAACAAATTTAAATTTTGCCATAAGTTTTACTGATAACTTATGATATTATTATAAGTATACAAATGCCATCAAAAATAAAAGTTTTGCAAGTAATACCCAAGCTTGGATATGGAGGTGCTGAGACAGGCTGTTATGACATTGCACATTACTTATATGAAAAAAATTGTGATTCCTACTTAGTCACAAGTGGTGGCGATTTACTTAAATTTGTTGATAAAAAAAAAGTTAAAGTAATAAGACTTCCGGTCCATAGCAAAAATCCATTACTAATTCTTGTTAATGCTATCATTTTAACTTTTATAATAATTTTTTTAAACATAAATATAGTTCACGCAAGAAGTAGAGCTCCAGCTTGGTCTTGTTATTTAGCCACTAAAATAACTAGAAGAAATTTTGTTACAACATTTCATGGTACATACAATTTTCAAACCAAAATAAAAAAATTTTATAATTCAATTATGGTTAGATCAAAACTAATTATAGCTGGATCCAATTTTATTTTTACACATATAAAGGAAAATTATTCAGAATATATTGACTTAAAAAAAAAATTACTAGTTATATTTAGAGGTATTAATGTCGACTATTTTGATCAATCATCTACTATTGAAAATGATGAAATTAAATTAAAAAAAAAATGGGAAATTGAAGAAAATAAAAAAATAATTTTATTACCGGGAAGACTTACATCTTGGAAAGGACAAGAATTATTTATTGAAGCAATTAATTTAGTCAATATTGAGCTTGGATATGAAGCCTTTTATGCAGTCATTTTAGGTAGCGAGCAAGGTAGAGATTTATATAAAAAAAAACTAATTCGTTTAAGCGAACAATATCGAATGATGAAACAATTAAAATTTATAGATAATTGCAAAAATATGGCTTTGGCATATAAAATCTCAGATATAATAGTTTCAGCATCAATTGAACCAGAGGCTTTTGGTAGAGTTGCCGTTGAAGCTCAGTCGATGCAAAAAATTATTATAGCAAGTAATATTGGAGGTTCAAATGAAACGATCATTGATGAAAAAACTGGTTTTTTGTTTGATGCTAGTGACGCAAAATCTTTAAGTAAGAAAATTATGAGAGTTTTAAATATGGATGAAGCTTTATTAAAAAGCATAGGTAATGAGGGTAGAAAAAACGTCATTAAAAAATTTAATGTTGAAAAAATGTGTTTTTCTACTTATTCAGAGTATAAAAAGCTAATTAATTAATGTTAAATATAACTTTATCAGATGGAAATAAACTTAATTTTCCCAAAAAAGTTACTGGAATAGAGATTGCTGAAAAAATAAGTAAATCTCTTTCAAAGCAAGCTCTTATAATGAGTGTCGATGGTGAGTTAAAGGATTTATACTACGTAATTGAAAAAGATTGTTCTGTTAAATTTTTCACTTCCAAAGATCCCGAAGGTCTAGAAGCTATGAGACACGATACCACCCATATTATGGCAATGGCTGTACAAGAACTATTTCCTGGAACAAAATTGGCAATAGGACCAGCAATTAAAGATGGTTTTTATTATGACTTTTCAAGGAAAGAGCCATTTACCCCCGATGATTTGGAAAAAATAGAAAAGAAAATGAGAGAGATAGTAGAAAAAGATGAAAAAACTCGAAGAGAAGTATGGGAAAGAAAAAAAACAAAAGATCATTATAAAAAATTAGATGAAAAGTACAAAGTAGAGCTTGTTGATATGATTCCTGAAGGAAATGAAGTCTCAATCTATTTTCATGGTAAATGGTATGACCTTTGCAGAGGACCACATTTATTGTCGACTGGAAAAATCGGTAAATTTTTTAAATTAACAAAAGTAGCAGGAGCATATTGGAGAGGAGATTCAAATAATGAAATGCTACAAAGAATTTATGGAACTAGCTGGGCAACAAAAAAAGATCTAGATGATTATCTAAAAAGAATCGAAGAGGCTGAAAAACGCGATCATAGAAAATTAGGAAAGTTAATGGATCTGTTTCACTTCAGGGAAGAAAGTCCAGGAGCAGTTTTTTGGCATGAAAAAGGGTGGGCACTTTTTCAAAAGCTCGTCTCATACATGAGATACAAACAGGATCAAGCTGGATATAAAGAAATAAATACTCCTGAAATTTTAGATAGATCACTTTGGGAAAAATCAGGTCACTGGGAAAAGTTTGGTGCAAACATGTATACTTCTGAAACACCAGATCAAAAAATATTTGCAATTAAACCGATGAATTGTCCTGGTTGTGTTCAGGTATTTAACCAAGGTTTAAAAAGTTATAGAGATCTACCTTTTAAAATGTCAGAATTTGGCAAGGTTCACAGATATGAACCATCAGGTGCTTTACATGGACTTTTGAGAGTGAGAGCTTTTACACAAGACGATGCACATATTTTCTGTACAGAGGATCAAATTACAGAGGAGTGTTTATCAGTAACAAATTTAATATTAGAAATTTATAAGGATTTAGGATTTGAAGATGTTATTTTAAAATACTCAGATAGACCAGATTTAAGAGTTGGCGATGATGCAGTGTGGGATAAATCTGAAGCTGCATTAATAAAAGCAGTTGAAGCATCGAAACTAGAATATAGTATTAATAAAGGAGAAGGTGCTTTTTATGGTCCGAAAATTGAATTTGTTTTAAGAGATGCAATTGGAAGAGATTGGCAATGTGGAACTTTACAGGTTGATTTAAATTTACCTGAAAGGCTAGGCGCAAGTTATGTAGATAAAGATGGATCAAAAAAAATTCCTGTTATGCTTCACAGAGCTTTGTTTGGTTCATTAGAGAGATTCATTGGAATCCTTATTGAAAATTATGCAGGTAAATTGCCTTTTTGGATTTCACCACTTCAGACAGTTGTAATTCCTATTTCAGAAGACTTTAATAAATATGCTTTATCTGTCCAAAAAAAAATAAAAAATTCAGGTATTTCTTGTGATGTAGATTTAAAAAATCATAATTTAAATTACAAAATTCGTGAGCATTCCAATGCAAAAGTGCCAATGTTATTGATTTGTGGAAAAAAAGAAGTTGACTCTAATGCAGTAACTATTAGAAAGTTGGATACAAATAAACAAGAAAATATGTTATTAGAAGATTTTATTAAAAAATATAATACTTTAAATAAAGCTCCATCCATTTAGTGCCAGATTTCAAACAAAACTATTTTCAAAGAAGAAATAAATCTTTCGGACCAAGATACAATAATAGAATAAATTCCTCTGAAGTTCAGGTAATTGATAGTGATGGTGAAAACTTAGGTGTTTTAAGTTTACAAGAAGCAATTGCAAAAGCAAAAAACGAAGGTCTTGATTTAATTGAAATTGCACCAAATGTTAAACCTCCTGTATGTAAAATCATGGACATTGGAAAATATAAATATGATCAACAAAAAAAAGCTAGCAAAGCAAAAAAAAATCAAAAAAAAGTTGAACTTAAAGAAATCAAATTAAGACCAGTAACAGAAGTACATGATTACACGTTTAAAATAAAAAATGCTCAAAAATTTCTCTCCAAAGGAGATAAAGTTAAATTTACAATAAAGTTTAAAGGCAGAGAGCTTCAGCACGTAAAGCTTGGAAATGAACTAATGGATAAGATAAAAAACGACATGGAAAATGTGGGCAAAATAGAATTGCAGCCAAAATTTGATGGAAAACAAATGATAATGGTAGTCCAACCAGTTTAATTATTCTAGTTGTAAAATACTTTGTATTTTGTATAACCCCTTAAATTATTATGCCTAAATTAAAGACAAAAAGCTCTGCAAAAAAAAGATTTAAAATTACTGCAAGAGGCAAGGTTGTTATGCCTCAAGCAGGAAAAAGACATGGTATGATCAAAAGAACAAATTCACAAATAAGAAAACAAAGAGGCACCACTATAATGTCTAAACAAGATAGCAAAATAGTAAAATCGTACATGCCTTATAGTTTGAGAGGATAATATGGCTAGAGTAAAAAGAGGTGTAACTAGCAAAGCCAAACATAAAAAAGTTTTAAAAGCAGTAAAAGGTCAGTTTGGAAGAAGAAAAAATACAATAAGAGTTGCTAAGCAAGCTTTAGAAAAAGCCATGCAATATGCTTATAGAGATAGAAGAAATAAAAAAAGAGATTTTAAGTCTTTATGGATACAGAGAATCAACGCAGGAGTTAGGAGCGAAGGTCTTACTTACTCAAAATTTATTAACGGACTAAGCAAATCAGGCATTAAGTTAGATAGAAAGATTTTAGCAGAAATTGCTTATGAAAATCCACAAGCTTTTAAAACAATAGTAAAAAAAGCTCAATCAGCACTTAATTAATCTTCACTATTGTTTTTCTCAAAGTAAGAAATAATCTGTAAAAATGTCAGATTTTGAAAAATTAAAAAATAATTTTAAACAAAAAATATTAGAGGCGAAAAACTCAAAAGAGATTACAAATATAGGTTCAGAAATTTTTGGAAAAAAAGGCTTCATAAATTCCGAGTTTTCTAAAATTGGCTCTCTTTCACCTGAAGATAAAAAAAAATTAGCATCAAAAATTAATTTTGCTAAAAAGGAGTTGACAGATGTTTTTAGTCAAGTTTCAAGAAATTTACATACAGAAGAATTAAACGAAAATATAAAAAAACAAAAAATAGATGTAACTTTGCCTGAAAAAAATTTCGAAATTGGTAAAATACATCCTGTCTCACAAGTCATCGATGAAATTTCTTCAATTTTTTCTGAAATCGGTTTTAGTGTAGAAGAAGGACCTGATGTAGAAAGTGATTTTAATAATTTTACAGCTTTAAATACTCCAGAAAATCATCCAGCAAAAGATATGCATGACACTTTTTATTTAGATGAAGACATGAAAACATTATTAAGGACGCATACATCACCAGTTCAAGTTAGAACAATGCTTAAAGGAAAACCACCATTTAAAATTATTGCACCTGGCAGAACTTATAGAAGTGATAGCGATCAAACTCATACCCCGATGTTTCATCAGCTAGAAGGATTACATATTGATAAAAATATAAATATGGGACATTTGAAAGGTTGTTTAAATTATTTTATCAAAGAATTTTTCGAAATTAAAAAAATAAGAATGAGATTTAGACCAAGCCATTTCCCTTTTACAGAACCATCAGCCGAAGTTGATATTGGCTACAAGATTGAGAACAATAAAATCATAATTGGGGAAGGTGATAAATGGCTTGAAATACTTGGGTGTGGAATGGTTCATCCAAATGTTTTAAAAAATTGCAAAATTGATACAAAAAAATTTCAGGGATTTGCATTTGGTATTGGGATAGACAGACTTGCAATGCTTAAATATGGAATTAATGACCTAAGATCTTTTTTTGAGACAGATTATCGTTGGTTAAATCATTATGGATTTGATCCACTAGATGTACCTACAAATTATAGAGGATTAAGTAAATGAAATTAACTAAAAATTGGCTTCAAGATCATTTACAAACAAAAAAAAGTGAAAACCAAATTATTGACAAATTAAATAATATTGGCCTTGAGGTAGAAAATATAGAAAAAATTAAAAATGAACTTAGTGATTTTGTTGTAGCAAAAATATTGAAAGCAGAAAAACATCCAAACGCAGACAGATTAAAATTATGCAAGGTAGATATTGGTAACAATAGAATAGTTGATGTTGTATGTGGCGCTCCTAATGCAATAGAAAATTTGTTGACTATCTATGCGCCTCCTGGTTCTGTAATTCCAAAAAATCAAATGAAATTACAAATAACAAAAATCAGAGGTATAACTTCTCACGGGATGCTTTGTTCTGAGTCAGAGTTGAATCTTTCTAATGAGAGCAATGGAATTGTTAATTTAAATAATCAATATAGTTCTAGAGTAGGAAGTTCATATTTTAAAAATGAAAATACAAATTGCCTTGAATTATCGATAACTCCTAATAGGCCAGATTGTCTTGGTATAAGAGGGATTGCAAGAGATCTTGCGGCAAGTGGTATTGGAAAATTAAAAGAATTAAAATCAACGAAATTAAAAAAAACTCTAAAACATCATATCAAAGTAACGATTGATAAAAATAAGAAACAAGCTTGTTCGATTTTTGGAAGTTGTATAATAAAAAATATTAAAAATGTAGAAAGTCCTCCTTGGTTAAAAAAACGGATAATTGCTTTAGGATTAAGACCTATTTCTACTGTAGTAGATGTTACTAACTACGTAATGTTTGATCTTAATAGGCCATTACATGCTTATGATATTGATAAAATTAAAAATAAAATAACAGTTAGAAACTCAAAAAAAGGAGAAAAATTTGAGGCCTTGGATAACAAAAATTATAATTTAGTTGATGACATGTGTGTAATTACTGATGATAAGGGAGTTTTAGGTTTGGGGGGAATTATTGGCGGAACGAGATCAGGAACAGAACTTGAAACAAAAAATATTTTATTGGAGTCAGCTTATTTTGACCCTGAAATCACAAGAAAAACTGCAAGAAAATTAAATATAAATAGTGATGCAAAATTCAGATTTGAAAGAGGTATTGATCCAGATTCTATCAAAATAGGACTCCAGGAAGCTGCAAAACTAATTGTTAGTATTTGTGGAGGCCAACTTTCAGAAATTAATATTCAACAAACAAAAAAATTTAAAAAAAGAAAAATAAAATTTGATCCAAATATTGTTACTAAGACTGTTGGAATTAAAATTAATAATAACGAAATTATAAAAATTTTAAATAATCTAGGTTTTATAATTAAAAAAAAAAATAAATTATTTGAAATCATGGTGCCCTTGTGGAGACCAGATGTTTTTGGTGAGATAGATTTAGTAGAAGAAATTATTAGAATTAAAGGTTTAGATAAATTAGATTCAATTTCTCCAGAAAAAATTAGGTTGAAATCTACATTAAATTTTTATCAGAGACATTTTCACTTAGCCCAAAGGTCTGTAGCATCTAAAGGATATTTTGAGGCAATCACTTGGTCATTTACGGATGAAAAAATAAATAATAAATTCAGAGAAAATAAAGAAGAAGTAAAAATCATTAATCCTATTAGTTCGGATTTAAACGTATTAAGAAGCTCCCTATTTCCAAATTTGATTAATTCCTTGGAAAAAAATCTCAATCGAGGTTTTGGCGATCAATCACTATTTGAAATCGGACCAGCTTTTTTTGGAAAGAAACCCGGTGACCAAGTTACTATAATTTGTGCACTTAAAAAACAACAAATAAATGAGGATAATAATCTACAAAAAGAGCTGATAGATATATTTGATATAAAAAGTGATGTAGTCAAAACACTGACTGAACTTGGCATAAATAAAAAAGAGACTACAATTATTACAAAAACACCAGACTATTATCATCCTGGTATTTCTGGTGCAATTTTCTCTAAAGATAAAAAAACTTTATTCGCATATTTTGGAGAAATCCATCCTGGAATAATTTCTAATGCTTATGGATTTGAAATATTTTTAGAAAACCTCGTTAGCTATAAAGAAAAATTTAAAAAAGAAAAGAAAAGCTTGAATTTTTCTGATTATCAAAAATCTGATAGAGATTTTGCATTTTTAATAGATAAACACACTGAAGCTCAAGTTATTACAGAAATAATTGAAAACATTGATAATGAATTAATAAAGAATGTAAAAATTTTTGACGTTTATGAAGGTGAAAATATAGATAAAGATAAAAAATCAATAGCTATAAAAGTTACAATTCAATCAGATTTAAGAACTTTAAAAGAAAAAGATTTAAATGATATATCCCAAAAAATTATTAATACTGTTGAAGAAAAAGCACAAGCCAAATTAAGATCTTAATGAATAACATCGATAATATCAGAAATTTTGCAATAATTGCACATATAGATCACGGCAAATCCACGATTGCAGATAGAATAATTCATAAATGTGGAGGTTTAACGGACAGAGAAATGAAAGCACAAGTTTTGGACTCCATGGAGATAGAACGAGAAAGAGGAATAACAATTAAAGCACAGACTGTGAAACTAAATTATAAATCAAAAAATGGTAAAGAATATATTTTAAATATTATCGATACTCCTGGTCATGTAGATTTTAGTTATGAAGTCAGTAGATCACTTTATGCATGCGAAGGATCAATTCTTATTGTAGATAGTACACAAGGAGTTGAGGCGCAAACTTTAGCAAATGTTTATCAAGCTCTTGATATGAATCATGAAATTGTACCTGTATTAAATAAAATTGATCTTCCAGCATCAGATTTAGACAGAACCTCCAAACAAATTGAAGATGTAATTGGTATTGAAACCTCTAATGCAATACCTTGTTCAGGTAAAACAGGTGAAGGAATAGATGATATTTTAGAAACAATTGTAAATTATCTTCCTGCTCCTAAAGGTGATAAAAACAATTTATTAAAATGCTTACTGGTTGATAGTTGGTATGACACATATCTTGGTGTTGTAACATTAGTGAGAGTTATTGATGGTAAAATTTGCAAGAACATGAAAATAAAAATGATGTCGACAAATCAAGAATATGTTGTGGAGCGAGTTGGGGTTTTTACACCAAAACCCAAGTATGTAAATGAACTTAATACTGGGGAAATAGGATTTATTATTACAGGTATAAAAAACCTATCAGATACCAAAGTTGGAGATACTATTTGCGAGGCAAGCAAACCACTAGAAAAAGCTCTACCTGGTTTTAAACCAAGCAAACCTGTAGTTTTCTGTGGTCTATTTCCGGTTGATAGTTCAGATTATCAAAAGTTAAAAGATGGATTAGCAAAACTTCAACTAAATGATGCAAGTTTTTCCTACGAAGCGGAGTCTTCATCAGCATTAGGCTTAGGTTTTAGATGTGGTTTTTTAGGTTTATTACATCTAGAAATTATTACAGAAAGATTAGAAAGAGAATTTGATATAAATCTTATTACAACAACCCCCGGCGTTGTCTACAAAGTTCATTTAAACAACAAAAACATGTTAGAGCTTCAAAACCCTTCAAGTTTACCTGATCCGACACAAATAAAATTTATTGAAGAGCCATGGATAAAAGCAACAATAATTACACCCGATGAATATCTTGGATCTATAATAAAACTTTGTCAAAATAAAAGAGGCATTCAAACTAACCTTGGTTACTCAGGAAATAGAGCAGTTTTAAATTATGAAATCCCATTAAATGAGGTTGTTTTTGATTTTAATGATAGGTTAAAATCTATGACAAGTGGTTATGCAAGTTTTGATTATGAAATTTTAGGACATAGAGAAGGTGAACTTGTGAAGCTATCCATATTAGTAAACAGTGAGCCAGTTGATGCTTTGGCTATGATGGTACATAAAGAGTTTGCCCAAAGCATTGGTAGAGAAGTTTGTGAAAAATTGAAAGATTTAATTCCAAGACATAACTTTATGATACCTGTTCAAGCCGCAATTGGAGGAAAAATTATCGCAAGAGAAACTATTAAAGGTTTTAAAAAAGATGTTTTAACAAAAATCCATGGAGGAGGAGCTTTAGATAGAAAAAGAAAATTACTTGAAAAACAAAAAAAAGGTAAGACAAGAGCAAAACAATTCGGAAAAGTTGAAATACCACAAGAAGCCTTTATAGGAGTTTTGAAAATTAAAAAAGATTAAATGTCTGTAATTAATTGGGGAATTATTGGTCTAGGAAATATTGCCAATAAATTTTCATTAGCTTTTAAAGATTTAAAAAACTCTAAACTAATATCAGTAGCAAGCAACAACATTAACAAGCTTCAGAAATTTCAAGATCAATTTAACTTAGATAAAAATTATTGCTTTAATAATTATGAAGAAATTTTGTATAATAAAGATATTGATATAATTTACATTGCCCTTCCACATAAACTTCATTTTGAGTGGATAATTAAATGTATAGATTACAAAAAAAATGTTTTAACAGAAAAACCAGCCACTGTTAGTTTTAGAGAAATTGAACAAATTAATAAAAAATTAAAACAAACAAAAGTTTTTTTTGCTGAAGGTTTTATGTATCGTTTTCATCCCCAAACAATTAAATTAGTTGATATTATAAAACAAAATGAAATTGGAGAACTACAAAGTATGAGCTCTTATTTTGGAAAAAATATTATTGAAAAAAAAAATTTTTTTGGCTTTAAAAAAACCAAAATAAATAAAGAAAATAGACTTTTTAAAAAAGATTTAGGTGGTGGATCAATACTAGATCTAGGATGTTATCCTTCATCTTTAAGTATACTAGTTGCAAGTCTGAAATCAGAGGATTTTAGCGATAATATAAAATTAAATAAATTGCGCAAAATTATAGGACCTACAGAGGTTGATATAGAGGCTTATGCCAACATTAGTTTTAAAAATGAATTCAATTCTTATATTGGATCATCTTTTAAAAATGATTTAGGTAAAATTACTCAAATTTTTGGCTCAAAAGGTAAAATTATAATTCCAGACAGCTGGCACTGTGAAAAACCTAAAATTATTCTTAAAGGAAAGGAATATATTCAAGAAAATAAATATAAAAATATTTTTTCATATGAGATTGAATCCATAAGTAATTCATTATTGAGCAATGAAACAGAACCAAAATTTCCTGCAATAAAAAAGAGTGAAACAGAATTAAATATGAGTATCTTAGATAAATGGATTAACTCAGATGAATAGTAAAATCATTGATTGTATAACTTTTTTCGATAACGATTTCATGTTTGATTTAAGATATAACATTTTACAAAATGTAGTTGATTATTTTGTTGTATGTGAATCTAAATATGATCACAGAAATAATCCTAAAAATATAAATTTTCAAATTTTAGAGGGTTATAATAGAAATAAAATAAAACATATCGTTTTAGATAAAGAATTTCCTAAAAATAATAATATTTGGCAAAATCAGGCTTATCAAAGAGAATTTTTACTTAACAATCTAAATTTTGTAGATCCCGAAGATTATATTTTTTTTTCTGATCCCGATGAAATACCGGATCCAAATGTTCTTAAAAAATTTAAACTTAACAAAAAATATGGAATATTTTTCCAAAGTTGTTTTAATTATAAGTTTAATTTATTTAATAAATATGAAACTCCTTGGGAAGGAACTAGAGTATGTAAAAAAAAAAATTTATCTTCAATAGATTTTATGAGACAAAAAATTAAATCAAAAAATTTGAAATATAAATTTTTTAGATTTGACAAAGAAAAAAGTATTGAAATTTTTGAAGATGGAGGATGGCATTTTAATAACATCATGTCTCCAGAAAAAATTTCTTTAAAACTAAAAACATTTGCACATTCAGAATTTGCTGATGAAAAATATTCGTCAATAGAAATAATTAAATACAAAATTGAACAAAGAGAAGATCTTTTTGGTAGAGGTCATTCTTATGAAAAAATAGATATTAATAATAAATTTCCAAAATATTTAATTGAGAATAAAGTAAAATATAAAAATTATATTATCGAATAACTTAAATTTTAAATTCAAATTTATTTTGCATACATACTAAATTTTCATTTACAGGAAAAAAACTATAATTTTTAAATTTCAACTTTTCGACAACTTTAATTAATAAATTATTTTCAATATGCACATATTCAAAAATAATAATTTTACATTCAATTGAATTATCTAGTAAACTTAAAATTATTTCACCGTCATGTCCTTCTGCATCAACATAAAATAAATCTATATTTGTTAGACTATATTTTTCAAACAAACTTTTAATTGAAAATGAATTTATATTTAATTGTTCAATATGTTTTTTTTTTATCCCATGTTTTAATAAATGATTTATGCTAAAAGAGCTTATAGCTTTTGCATGACCACCATATATATTTCTGAATTCTTTTTTGACTGAATATAAAAATTTCTTTTCATCATCATCTGTAATTGCTGCATTTAAAAGTTTAACATTTCTAAATTTTGAATAATTTATTTTTAATTCATTAAAAAATTCAGGAATTGGTTCAACTAGGATTGAATAAGTATCAAATTTTTTTATAAAATGTGATAAGTCATCAAAACTTTTTCCATCATTTGCTCCAATTTGTATTACTGAAGCGATAAGATTTTTTTCAAATAAATTAGCAAGAAGGCTCTTTATGTTAACTGACGAGTTTTTTCCACATAATCGAATGTTTTTAACATGATTTTTATCAATTAACTTGTATCCCAGTATACCAGCAATTTTTTTAATTAATTTAGAATTTATCATTAAATAGAATTATTATTAAATTTTATATATATCTACAATTAAATTTAATTTATATTATGAGTAATTTAGAAATTTATTGTGTTACAGACAAAAGATTAAAGAGTCTTGAAAATACAAATTATCATTTAGCGGCAGTAGGTAAAAGTATATTTCCTGAAAATTATTTAAGATGTGATTATGGAGATAACATTTTTTCAAAAGAGGAATATTACTCTGAGCTCACATTTCATTATTGGTTTTGGAAGAATAAATTAGATCTCAAAAGCGAAAATTGGATTGGCTTTTGCCAGAAGAGAAGATTTTGGATTGATAAGGCTTTTTTAGATAAAAAAATAGATAATGAAAATTATATAGATGCAATAATCAAAACTATACCAATTGAATGGAATAATTATGAGTCAATTATATGTGAACGTATAAATGTTAACAAATTAAAAAAAATGACAATATTAAAAAAAGGATTTAAACATTTTATAAAAAAACCTTCAATATTATTTAATATTGAAAAACAAAATATTGCGTTACACTTTGATCTACATCATGGAAATGGAAACTTGGACAAGGCAATTAGCCAACTAGATGCCGCAGATCAAGAAGATTTTTATCAATATGTAAATACAAAAACCTTTTTTAATCCTCATATAATGTTTATTGCCAAACCAAATGTTCATGATGAGTGGTTTACAAAACTTTTCTCATGGCTTGAAAGATGTGAAAAAATATTTGGATTTGAAAATCTTCAAGGATATGGAACTAAAAGATTATATGCATATTTAGCAGAAAGATATTTATCTTTTTGGTTCAAAAAATATACTAAGAGTTTAGAATGGCCATGGACTTTTATCAAATATAATGAAAAATAAAATTTACCTTTGCTCGTTTGCAAGTGATGATCTTGACTTGAGTGTTAAAAGATTTTTGTCACAAGCAAAAAATATGAACATATATAATGACATAAAGGTTTTCAGACCAAAAGACTTAAGTGAAAAGTTAAAACAAAGATTGAAAATATTATTTAATAATGGTGGAAGAAATAGATACTACGGCTTTGATACTTGGAGACCTGAAATTATAAGCAAATGTTTAAATGATATGCCAGATGGTTCAATTTTACATTATTCTGATATAGGAAATCATCTTAATAATTTAGGAATTTGGAGATTTAAAGAGTATTTACAAAAAACAATTGATAACAATTTAGTTGTTTTTGATTACAGAGAGCCACCAGATCAATTAATTATAGAAAATTATAGATACCAAAAATATTTTGAATATGAGTATACCAAAGGTGATATATTTGAATATTTTAACATCAAAAAAGATTCCAATATTTATAACTCTCATCAGGTTTGGGGCGGAACTTTTTTTTTACAAAAGGGCAATTTTTCAAATTTATTTTTAGATCAATGGCATCAAGCAAATAAAAATACTTTCTTGTTTGATGACACAAAATCTAAAATTGAAAATCACGATAAATTTAAAGGCATGAGGGGATGTCAAAGTGTTTTTTCAATTTTATCGAAAATTAATGAAGCATATAAATTTTCAGCAAGCGAATGTGAATGGGCTGAAAATAATAATCACAAAGTCTGGGATCATATTTTAAATTATCCAATATTAGCAAAGAGGGATAAAAAGTTTAATTTTTTAAAAAGATTTATTAATAGACAAAAAAAAACATTAAGGAGACTAAAGAGTAAATTTATATAATTAATTTTTTAAATGTATTAGAATAAATTTATAAATAATATTTAAATTATAAAAAATGAAAAAAATTGTTATAACAGGTGGTCTAGGCTATATAGGTACAGAACTTTGCAAAATATATTCTGGGCATAGTTGGAATGACCAAATTACTGTAATAGATAATAGATTTATATCTGAAAGAGTTAATCAAATTAGAAACTGGAATATGGAATTTGTTCATGGCGATATATTGGATAAAGATTTAATAAAAAAATATTGCGAAGGAGCTGATATTGTTCATCATTTAGCAGGGATTACTTCAGTTCCAAGGGTAAAAAGTGAGGCAGATGAAGAAGAGGAAAAAAAAATTGAAGAAGTTGCAGTAGTTGGCACACAGAATATTTTAGACGTAATTAGCGATAAGTGTAAAATAATTTTACCTTCTTCACATGTAGTTTACGAAAGTATTAAAGAAATAAAAAAAAATATTGATGAAAATGATGAAACTTGTCCAAGACTTTCATATGGAAAATCAAAAGATTATAATGAGAAACAATTAAAATCTTCGGGAAAAAATTATATTATATTAAGACTTGGATCTGTATATGGATATTCTAGTGACACTACTCGTTTAGATATAATGACAAATCTTTTTTCTAAGATTGCATCTCAAGATGGGAAATTAAAACTTTTTGCTGGTGGAAGACAAATTAAAAGTTTAGTACCTGTAATTGATGTTGCACGTTGTTTTAAATTCATGGAAGAAAGATATGATTTATCAAAAGAACTTTTTAATTTAACAAAGGATACTGTCACAGTAAAAGATGTTGCAGAAATTTGTAAAAAATATAACCCAAAAATTGAATTAAAAGAGACAAACGACGAGGTTCCTAATATGGGCTTCTCTCTTTCAAATAAAAAACTTCTAAATACAGGTTTTAAGTTTCTTTATGGCTTAGATGAGAGCATTAAAGAAATGATTACAAAATGGTCTAAACAGAATTTAATTAAAGAATTAGAACATGTTAAAGATGGTTCTAATGAATACATAGATAAAAGAGGAAAAATAAGCAATTTTGAACTAACTGAGCCAATAAATATGGTAGGTCTTATAGACTCAAAAAGAGGTACAATAAGAGCTAATCATTATCATCCCCAACAAGAACAAAAATGTCTTTTTACTAAGGGGCAAATAATTGAAATCTTTCAGGATATATTAAATCCAAATTCTCCAAAAATAACTCAAGTTGTAAATGAAGGACAAATCTCAATAATAAAACCGAACGTAGCACATACAATGGTCTTTTCTAAAGATACTACATTTTTAAACTTGGTAAGAGGTGAAAGAGAACATGAAAATTATGGAATTACACACACAATCAAACATGTTTTTGTAGATGAGAAGGAAAAAGAATTATTATTAAGTTGTTATAAATTTGAATGTAGATCGTGTGGTAATGAAAAATTAAAAAGAGTTATATCTTTAGGATATCAACCCTTGGCAAATAATCTTTTAAATAAAAAGACCGAAAAAGCTGAGCTCTATCCTCTAGAGGTCAATTATTGTAATAAGTGTCATAATTGTCAGCTATCGGTAGCAGTTGATCCAAAAAAAATGTTTTCAAATTATTTATATACCTCTTCAACTTCTAAAAGTTTTAGAGATCATTTTTCTAACGCCTCTAAAAAGTATATTACAGAATTTAGGCTTAAACCAAAAAAATCTTACATCATTGATATTGGCAGCAATGATGGAGTAGCTCTAAAACCATTTAAAGATAAAAAATTTAAAAATTTACTAGGAATAGAACCAGCTAAAAATTTAGCCAAATTAGCTAACAAAAATAAAATTAAAACGTTTAATGGTTTTTTAGAAAAGAAAAATTTAAAAAAAATAAAAAAAAATGCTGACCTTATCCTAGCCGCAAATGTTTTTGCACACTCAGACAATTTAAAAGAGATGGCCGAATGTATGCTGCATATTTTAAGCTCAAAAGGTACTATTATCATTGAAGTGCAGTATTTATTAAATACTTTAAAAGATTTAACTTTTGATAACATTTATCATGAACATTATAATTATTGGTCATTAACGTCTTTAATTAATTTTTTTAATCAATTTAATGCAACGATTTATAAGGCCGAAAAAATAAAAACACATGGTGGATCTATTAGAATATATATTAAAAAGGGAAAAAAAATTAAATTAGATAAAAGTATTCGTAATTTATTAAGAGAAGAGAATGATTTTGGTTTAAATGATTTTAAAACATATCAAAAATTTGCTGAAAAAGTTTATAAAATAAGATCAAATGTAATTGAAAATATAAATAATCTAAAAAAAAATTTTGAAACAATAATAGGTTATGGATCACCAGCTAAAGCGACAACAGCTTTGAATTTTTTTGGAATTAAAAATCAAATAAATTATATTGTTGAAGATAATCAATTGAAGCACAATAAATTTGTCCCAGGAGTAAACATTCCAATCTATTCAAAATCTAAAATAAAAAATAAGAATAATATTTTATTAGTACTAGCTTGGAATTTCTTTGATGAAATCAAAAAAAATAATCATAACTTAACAAAAAAATTTATTAGCATCAAAGATCTAGAAAAAGTTTTGAAATAAATTTTGACAGTTTTTAAAAAAAATTTTTTAAGAATAAAAATATGAACTTATTCAGAAACAAATTAACAGAAATTTTAATATATTTAGTTATAATTTTTTATTTACTATATTCGGGTGAAATTTATAAATATTTTGTACCAATTGGAACTTTATTGGAATTTGGTTTGTTCCGTGATTGGAAGGTTGTAATTAATGACATTTATTGTACGCAAGTAATCCAATCTGGCTGCAGGCCATTCCCATATGGACCAGCACTTTTATATTTTCCATTTCTAGAATTTTTTCGAGAATTTTATTATCAAATATTTCCAAATTTAATGGTCATATTATTTGTATTAACAATCTCTATAATATTCAATAAATTCCACAAACAAAATAAATTTCTCATCTTTTGTATAATTTTTAGCCCTACAAGTTTGTTAGCAATTGAGAGAGGAAATTTTGACTTACTTTTATTTTTACTTGCAATTTTAATTTGTTATAACCGATTTTTATATTTAAACCTTTTTTTGATCAGCTTCTCTTTTTTAGTAAAATTTTATCCAATAACATATTTTTTCAATATTTTTACTCATAAAAAAAAAGAGTTTATATTGGGTGTAAGATACACAGCTATTTTAACTTTTATCATAAGTTTTATTTTTCTTTATTTTCATAAAGATATTTTCTTAGGTGCTTTTGAAACCTCAAGTAATTCAAAGTCTGGGTTTCATATGTTATTTTCTATAAAATCGACTGCAAAACTCATTAAATATTTTTTTTCTACAAATTATATCCTACTATTATTTATAACTTATCTGACATTCATCGGAATTATTTATGTATTTATAAAATACCTAAAAAAAACTGATATTTATGAAAAAATAACATTACATGATATCGAAGATAAACTTTTTTTGATCGGTACAAATACAGCATTATTTAGTTATCTAGTATTTTCTAATTATTATTATAGAGAAATTTTTTTAATTTTATCTATTCCTTTATTGATAAAAGTCCAAAATCTTTTTAAAAATAATTTATTTAGATACTTTCTATATTTTATTATATTCCGCTATTTATTTTTACACGTTTATAATTTTTTCATTTTAGGTGAAACTTATAGTAATATTAATGGAGTTAGGGTTTTTAATGATTCTTTTTTAATTGTGTTCACCTTAAAGTCAATAATGGATTTTGTTTTAATGTGCTTTCTATCTAGTATTGTATTTTTTCAAAACTACCAAATATTTAAAACTTGTTTTAAAAGAAATGAATAAACTTAATTAAAAATATTTTATTTTGTGAAATTGAAATTAAAATATGTATAAATTATAAAATTTATTTTATTCCATTTCATAAATAATTGGAGAGATGGCCGAGTGGTTTAAGGCGCACGCTTGGAGAGCGTGTATAGGGGTAACTCTATCGTGGGTTCGAATCCCACTCTCTCCGCCATTTCTATACGCTTTTATAAAATAAAAATTAACGCTAAGATAATTTAACTGATACATATTTATTTATTTATATGAAACTTTTTTATGTTATACCGGTTTTTAATGATGAGAGTTCATTATTGGAGCTAATCAAAAAAATAAAAACATTAAACTCATCATATGATAATAATTTTCTGATTATAAATGATGCTTCAACAGATAAATTTGCTCTATTATATAATGAACATAAAGTTACTGAGATTTTATTGAAAAAAAATTATGGTAGTCAAAAAGCAATTTCAATAGGATTAAACTATTTATTAAATAATAACATTAAATTTGATTACCTAATTGTTATGGACTCTGATGGTGAAGACAAACCCGAAGATATAAATGTTCTGCTAAATGAGGCAAAAATTAAAATAAATAATCAAATTGTTTTTGCTTCAAGAAATAAAAGACGAGAAAATTTATTTTTTAAATTTTTTTATATGCTTTATAAAATTACATTTAAAGCATTAACAGGAAAAAAAATTGATTTTGGAAACTTCAGCTGTATTCCAAAAGAAATTTTATCATCAATAATCAACATACCATTTATAGATTACCATTACTCTGCAGCAATTTTAAAATCTGAAATAAGATATTGCACCGTATCTTGTGACAAAGGAAAAAGATATTCTGGAAAATCAAATATGAGTTTGATAAACCTAATAATACATGGCATGAAATCAATATCACTTTTTTTAAATAAAATTTTTTTAAGAATAATAATGTTGATTATTATTTTAAATGTCATTACTTTATTAATTTTTGAATTATCC
>CACOPK010000004.1:0-72500 GCA_902629075.1 uncultured Pelagibacteraceae bacterium
TAAAGTCTTAAAAAAAATAGACAGATTATCTTTGACAGATTTAGATGAGCGTAGAAGAAATAATATTTTTAGATTTCATAGAAATGACTACAAATTTAGCAAAGATCAATTTGTATTTATTCATGTTCCAAAAACCGCAGGAAGTTCTGTAACAATTTATCTTGATGGCAAAATGGGAAATAAACTTTATAAGTGGGAAAAATGGAGTCAACACCACCCGATATCCTTAATCTGTCCACCTAGTGAAAATTATAATTATATAACTTTTATGAGAGATCCTATAACAAGAGTTTTTTCTTATTATAATACTTCATTATTAAATAGTGTTACTGTTAGACATTCAATTGCAAAAAGAGGATTATCAGACTTATTAATTAATTGTTGGGAAGTTAGAAATTTATATTGCCAATATTTTAGTGGTTTTGTAAGAGAAAATGTAAACGAAGAAATATATGAAATAGCGAAAGAAAATTTAAAAAAATTTTATTTTATTGGTTTTTTTGAAAATTTTGAAAATGATTTAAAATTATTAACAGAAAAACTTCAAATTAAGATGGATAAAATTCCCCATATAGCCATGTACTCAAAAGATAATTATAAAAAACTTGATGAAAATTCATCAAAATTGATAGCAAACTATAATAGATTTGATATTCAGTTATTTAATGAATTTAAAAATAATTAGAGTAAACCACTTAAATAAATTCGAATCCTTATTAAAATACAAATTTAGTTAGAAAAATTATGTATTAATCGTATAATTTCAAAAGTACATAAAAATTTTTTTTTTCATTAAATTAGTATTGATTATCAAGGCTAATAGATCAAATCTAAATTAGCTTGTTTGTCAAAAATTTAAAAGATGCTATAAAATTAAACACGTAAATTCATGTCATCTCAAAATAATTTAAAATATCAAGCTGACTCAATTAAAGTTCTCAAGGGTTTAGAGGCTGTAAGAAAAAGACCTGGAATGTACATTGGTGATACAGACGATGGTACCGGTCTCCATCACATGGTTTACGAAGTTGTAGATAATTCAATTGATGAAGCTCTTGCTGGTTTCTGTAAAAATATAGAAGTAAATATCAATTCTGATGGATCGGTTACAATAAAAGATGATGGAAGAGGCATACCTGTAGATATTCATAAAAGTGAAAAAAAATCAGCTGCAGAAGTAATTATGACTCAATTACATGCTGGGGGTAAATTTGATCATGATTCTTACAAAGTTTCAGGTGGACTACATGGTGTTGGAGTATCGGTTGTAAATGCATTATCTGAGAGGCTCAAATTGAATATTAATAGAGATGGAAAAAAATATTTTATCGAATTTAAAAATGGAGACGCAAAAGCTCCTTTGAAACAAATTGGAAAGTCAAAAGAAAATGGAACAGAAATTAATTTTTTACCTTCTAAAGATATTTTTTCTTCTATTAAGTTTAGTTTTGCAATATTAGAAAAAAGGTTAAGAGAATTAGCATTTTTAAATAAAGGTGTTAAAATTATCCTTAACGATCTATCTTTAAAAAAAACAAAATCCCTAACATTCAAATATGATGGTGGAATATTAGAGTTCGTCGATTTTTTAGATAGTAAAAGAGAAACTCTAAAAAATAAAAATGGAAACGAATTATTTAAAAAGCCCATATACATGGAAGGCTCTAAGAACAATATAGATATACAGTGTTCTCTCAAGTGGAATGCTGGATATGGTGAGGATGTTTATCCCTTTACAAATAATATATATCAAAAAGATGGTGGAACACACCTATTAGGGTTTAGAAGTGCATTGACGAGAGTAATAAACAAATATGCAAATGATCAAAACTTATTAAAAAAAAATAAAGTAAGTTTATCTGGAGATGATGTTAAAGAGGGTTTGACATGTGTTTTATCTATAAAAATTCCAGATCCAAAGTTCTCCTCTCAAACAAAAGATAAATTAGTATCTTCAGAAGTGAGAAATATTATTGAGAATTTTGTTAACGAAAAGCTGTCAATTTGGTTTGATCAAAATCCATCGGTCTCAAAAGTTATACTAGCAAAGATTATCCAAGCAGCAGTTGCTAGAGATGTGGCTAGAAAAGCTAGAGAAAGTGTAAGGAGAAAGGGTGCTTTAGAATTAACAGGTTTACCAGGTAAGCTTGCTGACTGTCAAAACTCGAAGCAAGATGGTACGGAGCTTTTTATTGTTGAAGGAGATTCGGCAGGTGGATCTGCAAAACAGGGAAGAAATAGAGAATTTCAAGCAGTTCTTCCTCTAAGAGGAAAAATACTTAATACATTTACAGAATTAAATGGAAAAAATGGTAAGCCAATAGACTACAAGACAAAGTCACTCTCAAAAATGATGTCATCAAATGAAATTGTAACACTTATAAATGCCCTGGGACTTGATCCTAAAGCAGAAGAAATTGATTTAAAAGATTTAAGATATGGAAAAATCATTATTATGACAGATGCTGATGTTGATGGCTCCCATATCCGAGCACTGCTTTTAACTTTTTTCAATAATAAACCATTTAATAAACTCATTGAAAACGGTAATATTTATCTAGCCCAACCACCTTTATTTAAAATCAATAAAGGATCAAAGAGTATTTATATCAAAGATGAGAATGAATTAGAAAAATATATAGTAAATAATGCTAAAGATTTGAAAAAGATAAATAAAAATAATAAACAATATCTAGAAATTTTGAATGAGGAAAAATCAAAAATAAGTATACAAAGGTTCAAAGGTTTAGGAGAAATGAACCCAATTGAATTATGGAATACTACATTAAATCCAGAAACTAGAAACTTGCTTCAAGTTCAATATTCAAAAAATTTGAAAAAAGATCAAGATCTTATTTATACATTAATGGGAAATGACGTATCATTGAGAAAAGATTTCATAGTTGAAAATGCCATTAATGTTTCAAATTTAGATATTTAAATGGAGTTTTTAAATAATTCTAAAAATTATTCCTTAAATAGAAAGACTTATATCAATCTGAGATGGATAGCGATAATCGGTCAATTTATAGCAATTAATATATCAGGATTCGTTTTAAATTATGATTTTTCATTTATAAAAGCTAACTTAGTCGTATTGATAGGAGCTATAAGCAATATATATTTAATAAGTTTTTATATAAAAAATTTATTATCAAATAGAACAGCCTTCATTTTTTTAATAATAGATATATTACAATTAACTTTTCTTCTATATTTAACTGGTGGTATTTTAAATCCTTTCATTATATTTTTGATTATACCAAGTGTTTTTGCATCTTTGAGTTTAGAAAAAAAAACAAATTTTGTGTTGATTTTTATTACACTAATTAGCATAATAATTCTTACTTTTTTTCATGAGGAAACATCATTACCGTTCCCATTAAAAGCATTTGTAGATCAAAATTTCTATTATGCTATTCCAATTTCACTGATAATTGCATTAATTTTTTTAAACTTTTTTGCAATAATATTTGCTAACGAATCTAGATTGAGAAAAGATGCATTAGATAAGATTCAACAATTAATAGCCAAAGAACATGAATTGGTCTCACTAGGAGGGCAAGCTGCTGCTGCAGCGCATTCTTTAGCTACACCACTATCAACAATTAAAGTAATTACTCAAGAATTATCTAAATTATTAAAAGGTAATAAAGATATAGAAAAAGATATGATTTTACTTGGGGAACAAGTTGAAAGATGTAATCAAATATTAAAAAAACTTACAATTAATCCTGAAATTGATGATGAATTTATAGATTATGATCTCACATTATCAAATTATATAAAAGAAATCATTAAATCCTTTGAAAGCATAAGTAAGAAAAAATTTTTTTTTCAAGACAATCAAAATACAAATCCAATTAAATTTAAAAGATCAGTAGAAATTATTTATGGATTAAGAAATTTTATTGGTAACGCAAATAAATTTGCTAAAGAAAAAATTTTTATTACTATAAATTCTGATAGTGAAACCACTGAGGTTATAATAGAAGATGATGGATCAGGTTTTCCCAAAGATATTTTAGATAAAATTGGTGAACCTTATATTAGATCAAAAGAAAAAAATTATAAAAATAAATCAGGATTAGGTCTTGGTATATTTATTGGTGGTACTTTACTTGAAAGAAATTATGCAAAAGTAACTTGTAGAAACTCAATTACTAGAAATGGTGCAGAAGTAATTATTAAATGGAATAATCAAAACTTAATTGGTATTTAATTTAATAATCTGTTATTTTTAAACAAGTTGCTTAGTTCTGCTATCATAACATCCCCTAATTCTTGTACGTCAGTAATTTTTATAGCTCTGCTGTAATACCTTGAAACATCATGACCTATGCCGATAGCTAATATTTCAACGTCCTCTTTGCTTTCAACAAATTTAACAACTTTTTTCAAATGTTTTTCTAAATAGTCGCCTGAATTAACTGAAAGCGTGGAATCATCTACAGGTGCACCGTCAGATATGACCATTAATATCTTTCTCTCCTCTTTTCTTCTTTTTAATCTATTGTATGCCCATAATATTGCTTCTCCATCAATATTTTCTTTAAGAATTCCCTCTTTCAACATAAGTCCTAAATTTTTTTTAGATTGACGCCATTGACTATCAGCACTTTTATATATTATGTGTCTCAAGTCATTCAAACGACCTGGATTTTTAACTTTCCCATTTTTATTCCAGCTCTCTCTTGATTTTCCGCCTTTCCAGTTTTTTGTAGTAAATCCAAGTATTTCAACTTTTACAGAACATCTTTCCAAAGTTCTTGATAAAATATCTGCACAAAGTGCTGCAATGGTTATTGGCCTTCCTCTCATTGAACCAGAGTTATCAATTAATAAACTTACAACTGTATCTTTGAATTCTAAATCTTTTTCTTTTTTAAATGATAGTGAATTATAAGGATCAATAATTATTCTTGGTAATTTCGAACTATCTAGTAACCCTTCCTCTAAATCAAAATCCCAAGATCTATTTTGTTTTGCCATAAGCTGTCTTTGAAGTTTATTAGCCAACTTTATAATTAGATCTTTAAAATTAATTAATTGCTGATCTAAATTTTTTCTAAGTTTTAATATTTCTTCAGCTTCTTCAAGATTTTCAGCTTTTTCAATTTCATCAAACTGCCGGGTAAAAATTTTATAATCTTTTTCACTTTTTATTTCATTAAGTTTTTGGACAATATTTTCTGAACTTTGCTGGTCACTTTCTGTATCGAAAAGTTGCTCTTCCATCCTAAATTCACTCATATCTAGATCAGTGTCAGATACTGATTGCTCCTCTGTCTCTTTTTGTTCCTGGTTTTCATTTGTTTCGTCGCTTGAATCTGCACCCTGTTGATTATTTTGATCATTTTCTTGCTTATTTTCATCATTTTCTTCTTCATCTTCCTTTTCCAAAAAATCTAATTCCTTTAAAATTTCATTAAATTTGGAGCTATATAGTTCTTGATTATCTAAGTTATTTTTTAAATAATTAATATGTTTACCAAAAATATTTTTGAATTCATCTTCCCAAAATTGCAAGATTTTTTCACACAAAGGATTTGGCTCAATTTTCATAAAATGTTTTAGCATATAAATTTCAAATGCCTCAGTTATATTTGTATCTTTTTTACTTTTAAGCTGATCTTTTCTTTTTAGACTAATTTTATACTTATAATTATCAGTTATATTTCTTGATATACCCCTTAACATTTTTGTTCCCAATTTTTCATATCTTATTTTTTCAGAGACATTATAAAGAGATTTTAGTGTAGGTTTTAAGGGTTGATTTTTAATAAATATTTTCTTATTTGAAAATTTTCTCTTTAAAGCCTCTGAATCTGTTTCAGCTCTTAATTTTAAAAAATCATACTTGTTATTTAAATTATCTAATTCGAAAAAATTATAGTTTTTTGAACTATTGTTTTTTTGTTCTAAACTTGAATTAGAGTTAAAATCTTCAGAAATAGCTTTAACAGTAGAGATAAGTGCTTGTCTAAATTTCTCTTTTAAATTTTCGTCTTTTTTCATCTAAATCTGTATATTTACCAAGGACTCTGGAAGGTCTTCTCCGAAACATCTTTGATAATATTCAGCTATAGTATTTTTTTCAACATCATCACATTTATTTAAAAAAGTTACTCTAAATGAATATCCTACATCTTTAAAGATTTGACTATTTTCAGCCCAATGAATAACGGTTCTTGGACTCATCACTGTAGATATGTCGCCAGCAATAAATCCTTTTCTTGTTAATGTTGCTACTTTAATCATGTTAGCAATAGTTTCCTTACCCTTGTTATTATTCATATTCTTATTTTTTGATAAAACTATATCCATCTCTTTTTCTAATTCTAAATAGTTAAGAGTAGCAACAATATTCCATCTATCCATTTGACCTTGGTTAATTTGTTGAGTTCCATGATACAAGCCGCTTGTGTCTCCTAAACCGATTGTATTGGATGTTGCAAACAATCTGAAATATTTATTTTGTTTTAATACTTTATTCTTATCTAATAATGTAAAACTTCCTTCAGACTCCAAAACTCTTTGGATAACAAACATGACATCTGGTCTACCCGCATCATATTCATCAAAAACGAGTGCAACAGGATTTTGTATAGACCATGGCAATATACCTTCTTTAAATTCAGTTACTTGCTTACCATCTTTTATTACAATTGAGTCTTTTCCAATTAAGTCAATTCTACTTATGTGACTATCTAAATTTACTCGAATACATGGCCAGTTTAACCTAGCTGCAATCTGCTCTATATGCGTAGACTTTCCAGTTCCATGGTACCCTTGAATCAAAACTCTTTTATTAAAAGAAAAACCTGACAAAATTGCTAAAGTAGTATCTCTATCAAATTTGTATCCTTTATCAATTTCTGGAACAAATTCCACTTTTTTTGAAAAACCCTCTATTTCCATATCACTTTCAATTCCAAAAGTTTGTTTAACTGAAAGTTTTATATCTGGTGCAATGTTAATATTTGGTATCAATTTTTCCTCTATAAGTATTTTTAAGTTGAGTATAAGCCAAAGTTATCACTTTAAGCTTTTCCTCAAATTTTTTGTTTCCAGCATTCATATCAGGGTGAAATTTTTTCACAAGCTTTTTAAATTTTTCTTGTATTTTTTTCCACTCTATACCAGCAGGCATATCCAAAATAGTAAAAGCTTGAAAATCTTGGCTATTAAATCTGAATTTTTTCATATGATCTAAATTTTCAAAATTTTTAAATTTATGAGCCTCATCTTTTAAGGCATTATTCCAAAGTATTTTAAAAAAATTATCAGAGGAACTAAAACTTTGAGTTGGTTTATGCCATATCATATCAGATTTAATAAAATCTATAATTTGTTGGTCATTCATACCAGAAAAGTAATTCCAATTTTTGTTAAATTCTTTAACATGTTCTAAGCAAAGCATTCTATATTTTTTGCTATTATCTTTTTCAATTGGAGCTTTAAACTCGCCAAAATTATTACAATTATCCCATTCACAAATTGTTTTCATAATTAATTAATTTATAATACTAAATATGGATATAAATAATTTAATTGATAATATCAAAGCAAAATTATTAAAAAATAATTTAATTGAAAATGTAATTGTGGAAGATAAAACATATCTTCATAAAAAACACAAATCTCATGACAAAAGTAAGTTCCACATAAAACTAACTATCTTTTCAAACAATCTCAAGAAAGTAAGTAAAATTGAGGCTTCGAAAGAAATTCATAAAATTTTAAAAGATGAAATAAAAGTATATATTCACTCAATACAAATTTTATTTCAGTAATTCTGATGCAATAAATTTTTTTATTCTAAATTTATCAAACTGATTATTGATGTTTACACTTCCTATTTTATCCAAAGTTATTATATTAATATTCTTGGAATAATTTTTTTTATCCGATATCATAAAACTTATAATGTTATTTAAATCTTTCTTATTAAA
Source organism: uncultured Pelagibacteraceae bacterium (assembly GCA_902629075.1). Classification (GTDB taxonomy): domain Bacteria; phylum Pseudomonadota; class Alphaproteobacteria; order Pelagibacterales; family Pelagibacteraceae; genus Pelagibacter. The sequence continues at coordinate 7,956 of CACOPK010000004.1, forward strand.
AAGTTTCTTTAAATTAGTAAATTTTAATTTTGATAAATGAGACAGTATAAGTAGATATTCACTGTTATTTAATTTTTTTAACTTTCTACTTAATTTTGCTGCTGATAAAATTCCATATAGGACTGCTTCTCCATGATTCAATTTATTTGAATAATTTAATGAAGCTTCATACGCATGCCCAAATGTATGACCTAAATTTAAACTTTTTCTTAAATCTGCTTCATTTTCATCTCTCTCCACAACAATTTTTTTAATTTTTAAGCTTTCCAAAATCGCTTTTTGAATGAATTTTTTTTTTAATTTCAAAATATTATTTAGATTATTATTTAAAAATAAAAATAATTTTTTATTTTTTATTAATGAATGTTTAAAAATTTCAGCATATCCACAAATGATTTCCCTTTTAGGCAAAGTTTCTAATAATTTTATATCAGAAATAACTATATCGGGTTGATAAAATGATCCAATTAAATTCTTGCCATATTTATTATTTACTCCAGTCTTTCCCCCGATCGATGAGTCAACTTGAGATAAAAGAGTTGATGGTATATTAATAAATTTTAATCCTCTTTTATAAACACTTGCAGCAAACCCAGCAACATCCCCTGTTATACCTCCTCCTATACATAGTATTGCATCATTTCTTGAAAAATTACTTTCATATAATTTATTCAAAATTGAATAAACACTATTTATATTTTTATTTTTTTCCGAGGCATTAAATGAATAAACTAATTTTTTTTTTGATTTTATTTTAGAATTAATCCTTCTAATAAAAAGTTTTGGAATTTTTTTGTCATAAATTATTAAAGATTTTTCAAAACTTAGATTTTCTTCTAATAATATTTTTTCTATTTTATTAATTATATTGTAGCCAATATAAATGTTATAATTTTTACTTTTTGTTTTAATTCGTAAAATTTTCATTTTTAATTATTTTTGATATTTGTTTTATAATTTCATTTTTATTTTTTTTTTCACAGTTTATCTTAAAATCTGATAATTTATAAAACTTAACCCTCTCTTTATAAAGATTAATAAGTTCTTTATTGTTTAATTTAAGAGCCAACGGTCTTCGTTTATTTTTTGATATTCTATCTAAAATTGTCTTTATTTTCCAGTTAAGCCAAAATGAATAACTATTTTTAGTTATTTTTTTTCTTATTTTATCATTTAAAAAAGCACCTCCACCAATAGAGATTATAGTTTTATTTTTATCTAACATTATTAAGGATATTTTTTCTTCTAATTTTCTGAAGTATAACTCTCCTTTATTTTCGAAAATAGTAGTTATTTTTTCGTTTTCATATTTTTCAATCTCCGAGTCAATATCTATAAATTCATATTTCAATTTTTTTGCTAGTTTAAAACCAATAGTGGTTTTGCCAGCAGCCATCATACCAATTAATACTATATTTTTTTTAAGCATTTATTATTGAAAAAACATAAATATGTCTTATTTCTAAACTAATTAAACATTTATGGAATTTCAAAGAAAAAATAATAACTCAATTATTGGCAAGATGCGAGGCCCGATAGTTAAAATAACATTTATTCTTATAATTTTAATAGGTTTTATATACGCTTTAGGGTCAATAGATTTTCCTGCCCCTAATAAGAAAATTGAAAAGATTATACCTAATGAAAATTTCAAAATTGTTAAATAAAAAAATTTTAGTATTTTTTTTATTTTTTATTTTCTTTAGTTATTCATTTGGAAATGAACCTGCCGATATATGGAATATAGATAAAACTAAAGTTGAAACAGAAAATGATGTTAAAAATGAAACTTTATCTTCTAGTGAAATTTCAGAAGAAAATATATCAGTATACGACTTAAATAACCAAAATAATGAAAATAATAAATCTCAAATTTTTCAGGAAAATAACTTAGAAAATGATATTTCTTTATATGGATTATATGATCCAGATGAAAATAATTTGTCAATTGAAATGTGGAAAGAGTCAGACGGTGAAGAAATAAAAAAAATATTCAATAAAATATTTTCTCAAAATTTATCCAAAGACTCATTAGATCTACTTCAAACAATTCTTTTAACAAATGCAAATACTCCTTTAGACAATATTACAAAAGAAGAATTCTATAATATCCAGACAAAGTTTCTTATAAAAAAAAACGATTTAGACTTAATCAAATTATTTTTAGAAAAAAATCCTGAGTTTTATTTAAAAGACGATTTGGTAGTATATTATTCAAATTATTATCTAGCTGAAGCAAATATAGAGAAAAGTTGTGAAATATTTGAATCTTTAGGAGACGTAACTTTGAATAATAATTATGCATCAAAACTAAAAATTTATTGTTTAGTAAATTCTAATAAAATAGATCAAGCTTTATTAATTTATGATTTAAAAAAAGAAATGGGTTTGAAAGATGATTTTTTTGAAAATAAAATATTTAAACTAATTGGATTTGAGGAAGAAAGTAATCAAATATCTGATAAAAATTTATTATATTTACATCTATCCCACAGAACAGTTGAGAACTTTGAGTATATTCCTAGCGAGAATACCTCCAAGTATGTTTGGAAATACCTTTCATCAGCTAATTTACTGGAAAAAGTTGAGAATATAGATTTAGAAGATATTAAAAAAATAAACTTAATTGAAAAAGCTGTTCATGAAGGTAATTATGATGAAAGCGATTTATTTAGTTTATACACAAGATATCAATTTAATTTTAATCAATTACTATCTGCAAAAGAAAACTACAAAACTCTTGATAAATCCAGCCAAAGAGCATTGATATACCAAAAAATGTTATTAACATCTGAAACAAATGAAAAGTTATATTTGGCAAGGTTGTTAAAAAATTTATTTGAAACAGATGAATTGGGAAATGCTTTTAAACATGAGTTATCCAAAACTCTTTTATCTCTTGAAGAAACTAAAATAACTTCAGATTTAATTTCATTTTATGAGAGTAATTTAATTAATCAAGAAATTGAATTAAAAAAAATAAAGTTCAATAATAAAATAATTCATCAATCTAAATTGCTAAATTATTTTGTAGAGAAAAAAGATATTACCAAAATAGAAAAAGAGGCAAATGACTTATTAAAAAATATTCTCAAGGACAAAAAATATATAATAACCACAAATGATGAAATATTATTGGAATCACTAAAATATGATGGAATAAAAATATCTAAAAAATATTTAGATCGATATTCCTCAACAGCAAATATCCCAGCTGATATACAAGCAAAAATTAATAATAGAGATTTGGGGTTAATTTTGTTAAGAATAGTAGAAATTATAGGTGAAGATAAATTAGAAAATCTAGGATCAGAAACTTTAAACTTTATATTAATAACGCTAAATCAACTAGACCTTGATACAATTCGAAATAAAATTATTTTAAAAACTTTACCAATCAGGGTATAAATCTATAAAAGTATGGCTTTAAAAGAAATATTGACTGAACCAAACAAAATTTTGCGACAAGTTTCAAAGCCTGTTGTAAAAGTCACAAAAGATGAGCAGATATTAATGGATGATATGCTAGAGACTATGTATCACGCAAACGGCATTGGTTTAGCTGCAATTCAAATCGGTATTCCAAAAAGAATAATTGTTATGGACATCGCAAAGAAAGATGAAAAGAAAAGACCTATGTATTTTGTAAACCCTATAATTAAAAATAAAAATAAAGATTTATCGACATATGAGGAAGGATGCTTGTCAGTGCCAAATCAATTTGCTGAAGTTGATAGACCAGCTACATGCGAAGTCGAATACTTAGATTACAGTGGAGAAAAAAAATTATTAAAAGCTACTGGATTATTAGCAACATGCATACAACATGAAATGGATCATTTAGAAGGAATATTATTTATTGATTATCTCTCAAAATTAAAAAAATCAATGATAATTAAAAAATTATCTAAGCAGAAAAAAAGTTCTGAAACCTTAGTGATTTAATTCATGCAAAAAAAAATTGGTTTTATGGGAACACCAAATTTTGCTATTCCAATTCTAAAAAATATTTATCAAAATGGTTATGAAGTATCTGTTGTATATACTCAACCACCTAGTAAATCGAATAGAGGACAAAAGTTAGAAAAATCTCCAATACACTCATTTGCTGAAACAATTAACTTTAACGTAAGAACTCCTGATAATTTAAAAAATAATAAATCTGAATATGAATATTTCAAAAATTTAGACTTAGACCTAGTAATTATAGTTGCCTATGGAATAATAATCCCAAAAGAATTCTTACCATTAAGCAAAGAGGGTTTTATTAATCTTCATGCATCAATACTGCCACAATGGAGGGGTGCTGCGCCAATTCAACGATCAATAATGAGTCAAAATAAAGAAACTGGTATTAGCGTAATGAGAATAAACGAAAAATTAGATGAAGGTGATATTTCACATATCTTTAAAATTAATATTGAAGAAAATGAAAATGCTGAAAGTTTGAGCGAAAAACTTTCAGCATTAGCATCTGAAAAAATTTCAGAGGTAATCGATAGCATTATTGATAAAGAAGCAGAATTTAAACCTCAAGACCATTCTAAAGCTACATATGCAAAAAAAATAGATAAAACTGAGGGTTTAATTGATTGGAATGATAAAGCTGAAAATATCATTGGGAAAATAAATGGATTGTTTCCATATCCTGGTGGGTATTTTATTTATAAGGGAGAAAGATATAAAATTTTAAAAGCACAAATATGTTTCAATAAAGATCAACCAGGAAAAGTTCTATCAAATAACCTTGAAATTAGCTGTGGGAAAAATTCAATTAAAATTTTAGAAATACAACGTGAAGGAAAAAAGCCACAAAATATTAGTCAGTTTATACTTGGTTCTCAAATAAAAAAAGGAACCAATTTATTTAATGTTTAGATATCAAATTATAGTTGAATATGACGGAACAAACCATTCTGGATGGCAATCACAAAAAAATGCAAAATCAATCCAAAGAGAGATTGAAAAAATTTTGTCTAAAATCTTAAAAATTGAAGTTAATATAAATGGTTCAGGAAGAACTGATGCTGGAGTTCATTCAAAAAATCAATCAGCTCATTTTGATTATAAAAAATTAATACCTAATAAATATAAATTAATTGCTTCAGTAAATTATTTTTTAAATAAAAAAAATATATCAATAAAAAAAATTATTAGAAAAAATATGACTTTTCATGCAAGATATTCTGCAAAAGAAAGAGAATATGAGTATATTATTCTCAACCGGGATGCGCCTCCCATATTAGATAAAAATAAAGTCTGGCATCTAAGATCTAGGCTAGACATTAAACTATTAAAAAAAGCAGCAAAGAAACTAATTGGGACTCATAACTTTAATGCATTTAGGTCTTCTAATTGTCAGGCTAAATCTCCGATAAGAACTTTAAAAGCAATAAAAATTATTAAGAAAAAAGAAAAAATAATTTTTGTATTAAGATCAAAGTCATTTCTAAGAAATCAGGTAAGATCAATAATTGGGTGTTTGAAATATGTAGGTGAAAAAAAATGGACAGTTAAAGATTTAGAAAAAGTTCTTAAGTCTAAAAAGAGAAATAATTGTGCTCCACCAGCCCCTGCACAAGGGTTATATTTATCTAAGATTATTTATTAAGTCCAAGAGATTTTTTAATTCTCCACCGCGAGGCTTGTTTTACAATATATCCACAACAGTTTTTTGAATTACATTTACATGGATAATCTTTAAAATCTTCATCAAAGCTAAAACCATAATCATATGATAGCTCCTCGCCTTTTTTAATATCTTTAATTGACTCAATCCATAATTTTAAACCTTTTCCAACTACTTCACAATTTGGATTGCATGAATGATTTATAAGTCTCGCTGTATTAAAATTGAAATCTCCATCTAAATCATATCTTTTATTAATTTCAAAAAGGTAAATTCTCTTTGAGTTATCAAATTTAGGGTTAATTTCACTCTCTTTCTTAGATATTAATTTTCCCTTGTAATAGATTATTCTCGTACCTTTTTTAATATCTTTAGCCGCGATTAATCCTTTATTATCAATATTTGATTTTTTAATTTTATATAACGTCATTAAGTCTATTTATGTTAATTTATCAGAAACTCAATTGAATTCTAAAAGTGCGTTAACATGTTCATTTGCACTTTCAGCAAGAGCTTTAAGGTCATAGCCACCCTCAAGAATAGATACTACTTTACCATTACAATAATCTTTAGTGGTTTCCAAAACTCTTCTGGTTATCTCATAATAGTCTTTAGATTCCAAATTTAACTGACATAAGGGATCATCTTTGTGAGCATCAAAACCTGCAGACATTAACACAAATTCAGGCTGAAATTCTTTTAATCTTTTAAGCATATGTTCGTATGCATCAAAATATTCTCTAGAATTCGTACCCGCAGATAACGGAATATTCAAAGCATTATTATGATCTCCTTTTTCATATTCGGTCCCACCACCTGGATAGTATGGATATTGATGCAAGCTTGAGAAAAAAACATTCTTATTTGACTTGACTATGTCATAAGTTCCATTTCCAAAGTGGCAATCCCAATCAATTACTGCAACTCTTTTGTATTTGTATTTTGAAATTAAATAATTAGCAGCTACACCAATATTGTTTATTACACAGAAACCCATAGCTTTACCTTTTTCAGCGTGATGGCCAGGAGGTCTTGTAACACAATGAGCAGCTTCAAATTCTTTGTTTTCAACACCATCGATAGCAGCAATTATTGAACCAACCGCATCGAAGGTTGCATCTTTGCTGCCAGGAGAAACAACTGTATCACCATCTAAAAATACTAATCCTTTTTCAGGAAAAGAGCTTTCAACTGCATCTACATAACTAGACGAATGTGCTTGTTTTATAATATTTTTGTCAAAGTTAATTGGATTTTTCCAAACTAATTTTTTATTTTTTTTTAATGTTTCAAGTATTGAAGTAACCCTTGAGATGCTCTCAGGATGTCCAGAGCCAGTATTGTGATTTAAAGAAGATTTAGAGGTGATTACTGCTGTTTTCATTAAAAATAATTCTCTAAAATTTTATAATATATTTTAGTCAATTTTTTCAAATCTGAAATTGGCGATCTTTCATCGACCATATGAATAGTAGTATTTCTTAATCCTAGCTCTAATCTCGGGATTGAACCCAAAAATCTACTATCGCTTGTACCACCTCTACAATTTAATTTAGCTGAGTTGCCTGTAACTCTTTTAACAATTTTTTTAACCATATAAATTTCTTTATTTGGCTTGGTATAAAAGGCTTCACCACTAACTCTATATTCTATTTTTGCTTTACATTTTTCTTTCTTGGCAACTGTATTAATTATCTTGCTCAGTTTTTTCTTAAGAGAAGATGATTTATGTTTTGAATTAAATCTAACATTAAATTTTGCACTAGCAGATTGAGGCACCACATTTTCCGACAAATTATCTACATTCATTTTAGTAAATTCCAAATTAGATGGAGGCATAAATTTAGTACCGTTATCCAAAGACGAACTTTTCAATTTTGATATTACTTTAGCTAACGTTGTGCAAGGATTGATATAAGACCCAGCAAATGCAGAGTGTCCACTTTTACCATACACGGTTACAATTCCATTCATAGACCCACGTCTTCCAATTCTTATTTCATCTCCAATTGATTTGCTTGAAGATGGTTCTCCTACTACAGAAAAATCGATTTTTTCACCTTTTTTTTTGAGATATTTCATAACTGCTGGACATCCATAGCCTGTTGTTTCTTCATCAGCTGAAATAATAATTGAAATCGATCCTTTGAATTTTTTGTTCTTAATAAAACTACTAACAGCACTTATCCAACAAGCCACACCACCTTTCATATCTTGGGATCCCCGGCCATTTAAAAAGCCTTTCCTTACAACTGCTTTAAACGGTGGAATTTTCCAATTATTGAGATTTGCAACTACGTCAGTATGACCTAAAAAATTTATATTGGGTTTTGATTTTCCAAACCTCGCATATAAATTTAACGCTGGTTTTGTCCCAGTTCCTTTAGATTTTATAATCTCACATTTAAAACCAATGGCAGTAAGTTTTCTCGATAAGAATTTCATTATACCTTTATCTTCAGTTTTAACTGTTGGAAATCTTATTAGCTCTTGAGCTAATTTTATTTCATTATAAGTTTTCATTAATTTATTCTCTTAAAAGATCGTTAATTGATGTTTTTGATCTAGTTTTTTCGTCAACTTGCTTAATTATTACAGCACAGCTTAACGATGGCGCAGATGGATTTTTTTTGTCTGGCAAAGTTCCAGGAACCACAACTGAGTAGGGAGGAATTTTTCCATAAATTATTTCACCAGTTGATCTATTTACAATTTTAGTAGATTGACCAATATACATTCCCATACTTAATACAGAACCTTCTCCTACAATAACTCCCTCTACCACTTCAGACATGGCACCTAAAAAAACATTATCTTCAATTATTGTTGGAAGTGCTTGAGCTGGTTCTAGCACACCACCCACTCCACTACCGGCTGATATATGGCAATTCTTTCCAATTTGACAACAACTACCAGCTCTTGCAAAGGTATCAATCATTGTTCCTTCATCTATGTAGGCACCAATGTTTACATAGCATGGCATCAGAACTGCATTTTTACCTACAAAAGAACCTTTTCTAACTGGAGAATTAGGAACCATTCTAAAGCCGGCTTTCTCATGATCATCTTTTGTCCATCCTGCTGTTTTCCCTTTTAGTAAGTGAGCTTTATCGTACCAACTACTATAAGGACCATTTAAATTTTCCATGGGATAAATTCTAAAACTTAACATTATAGCTTTTTTTAGATACTGATGAGTTACCCACACACCATTAATTTTTTCAGCGACTCTAGATTTACCACTATCTAAATCTTCAATAACTTGATTAATCGCATCCTTTATGGATTTATCAGAATTTTGATTAATTTTATCTTTTATTTCCCAAGTATCATTGATAATTTTTTTTATATCACTCATAATTTTATTGATCTTTTAATAACCTTATTTTTTTTAAAAATAAAGCAAGATTATCTATTTTATAATCTACTACATCTTTATATTTATCAATATCATTTATTGGCTCATCATTACTAAACCAAACTTTGATCATATTTTTGGCTGTTTCAGAAGTAAGATTTTTACAAATATCCTCTACATAAATAGTTTCTTCGTTTGCGGGTATCTGAAACTTATCACACAACAATCTAAGAGATTCAGCGTTTGGTTTTGGTTTAAAGTTAAAATCAACAATATCCATCACTTTTCCTTCAAATAAATCATCTATTCCTATTTTTTTCATACAGTTTAAGGCATGTTCCTTGCTGCCGTTTGTTGCGCAGTATACCTTCACATCGAGTTTTAACAATTCTTCTCTTAGCTCTAAATCCTTTTGAAGGCAGTCATAATTTATTGTATGAACAAATTTTAAAAACTCATGTGGATCAATTTTATCTGGGTGATTAATTAGAAGTCCATTCAACGAGGTATCATATTTATAAAAATAGTCTGATTGAATATTTTTTGCTTTAATTTTATCAATTTCAAGTTTTGATGCTATAAATTCTGTCATTCTAGCTGATACTTGACCGAATAAAGTCTTTAGGTATTTAGGATGATAAACACAACCATCCATATCAAGAATTATATACTTTACCTTCTTTAGATCTTTCATTTTCTAATTAATGTTCCCGCACCCTTATCAGAAAAAATCTCAAATAAAATTGAATGAGGTTTTCTTCCATCGACAATTACTACACCCGTAACGCCATTATTTACAGCATCAAGACATGTATCAATTTTAGGTATCATGCCTCCTGTTATGGTCTCATCTTTAATCATTTTTAATATTTCTGATGAATTAACTTCTTCAATTAATTTTTTTTCTTTATCTAATACACCTTCTATATTTGTCATTAAAATTAATCTTCTTGCTTTTAAAGATTTTGCTACAGCACCTGCGGCTGTATCTCCATTAATATTATATGCTTGATCATCTTTTAGACCCAAAGGAGAGATAATAGGAACTAAATTTTTTTCTAATAAATCTGTTATTACATCATTATTAATTTTATTTGGTTTTCCAACAAAACCAAGTTCTTTAGATTCTGGAATAACTTTTATAACATTATTTTTTTTTGTGTGAATTGAAATTGCTTCTGTGTTCTTTTCTTTTAAAGAAACAACAATATCTTTATTGAAATCAATTAAGACATCTTCAACTATTTTTATAATTTTTTCGTCAGTAACTCTTAGACCTTTTATAAATGTTGATTGAATATTTGATTTATCTAATTCTTTTTTAATTCTTGGACCACCACCATGAATTACCACAATTGATAAGCCTAATTTATTTAACACACTTATATCTTCGATAAAATTATTAAATATATTTCTATCTATAAAAACATTTCCTCCATATTTAATTACAATTAAATCGTTTTTATATTTATTAATGTATTTATTCACTTCATCGATGGATGGTCCATCTATGGGAAGTAATTCTTCAATTTTCATTTTTTATACTTGAGTTTTAACAGTTGTCTTTCTCATGATAACAACTTGTTGCATCATTGTGAAAATATTATTAAATGTCCAATATATAACTAGGCCACTTGGGAACGGAGCAAGGATTACAGTTAAAAATAGTGGAAAGAACATAAATATTTTAGCTTGAATTGGATCTGGAGGAGCAGGATTTAATTTTTGTTGTAAATACATAGTTAATCCCATTAGACATGGCCACGCTCCAATAATTAAAAAATTTGGGACATCAAAAGGTATTAGTCCGAAAGCATTAAATATACTTGTTGGATCTCTCTCACTCAGGTCGTTTATCCAACCAAAAAATGGTTGATGTCTCATCTCGATAGTAACAAAAAGCATTTTATAAATTGCAAAGAAAAATGGTATTTGTAACAAAATTGGGAAACAGCCACTTAGAGGATTAACTTTTTCTCTTCGATATAAAGCCATCATTTCTTGCTGAAGTTTAACTTTATCCTCTTTATGTAATTCTTTTAATCTCGCCATCTCAGGCTGAAGAAGTTTCATTCGAGCCATAGATTTAAAGGACATATTTGCAAGTGGAAAGAAAGCAATACGTATACAAATAGTGATTAAGATAATCGCAACACCAAAATTGCCAGATAAATTAAAGAAGTAATCTATCGCAAAGAATAATGGTTTAACGAGCCAATAAAACCATCCCCAGTCTATAACTAAATCAAATTTGCTTATTTTTTGGTTTTCTGCATAACCATCAATAATATCTACTTCTTTAGCTGCTACTATAACTTTAAAATTATGTGATTTAGTTTCATTTGCTCCAATTACAGTTGGTTTACTTTCAATAAAGCTTGCTTTAAATTTATTTTTATAATCAAAATCTGCTCTAAATGATTTATTTTTTTCAGGTATAATGCTCGCTACCCAATATTTATCAACTATTGAAATATATCCTTCGTCGGCATTCTTTGAATATGATTTTTCCTCAATATCATCATAATCTTCCTCAACTAATTCACCATCAAAAACACCAAGTAGACCTTCATGAAGAATATAAAAATTCGTTACTTCAGGAGCTGTATTTCGTATTACTTGACCATAAGGATAAAAACTATAAGTGCTGGTTGAATTATTAATAATCTTTTGTTCAATATTAAATAAAAACTTATCATCTAATTTAATAATTTTTTCAAAAATTATATTATCATCATTTGACCAGGTTAATTTTATAGGACTGTTAGGACCAAGTTTATTATTACCTTTAATTTGCCAAACTGTTTTATTATTTGGAATTTGTATCTCATTATTATTAATTGCCCATCCTGAGTCAATGTAATATCCAGACTTTATTTCTTTTGGATTTAATAAAGTAACATTTTCTTTTCCGTCAACTTTTGTAGTATACTTTTTAAATGTAAGGTCGTCGATTATTGCACCATTTAAGGATATTGAGCCAATTATATTTTCATTTTCGAATAATACTCTTTCACTTTCGTTAATAGCATCTTCTCTTGCTATTTCCTTTATTTTTTCATTCTCAAATAATTTTGGTGCATCTTCATTCTGAATAAGCTCATTTTTTTCTTTCTCTAATTGAGCTTCTTTTATTTCTTGAGGACTTGGTTGTACAAACAAACCCCAGATTACAATTATAGCCGCACTTAAAGATACTGCTGCTAGTGTATTTTTGAGATCCATTAATTTTTGCCTTTCTTCACAGGATCATATCCATGTGATCCAAAAGGATGACAAGATATAATTCTTTTTGAGCCCTTCAGGATACCCTTAACAACACCATATTCATTTAAGCAATCAATAAAATAATCTGAACAGGTTGGTAAATATCTGCAACTTGGTCCTAAAAGGGGTGACAAAATTATTTTATAAATTTTAATTATATAAATTATTAATTTTTTGATCATCTTACTTTTATTAAATCATTAAATATTGAGTCTTTTATCATTTTATAATTTGCATCATAGATATTTTTCTTTGCAATAAACAAATAAGAATAGTTTAAATTCATATTAATTGTTTTAATTGCATCATTCATGATATTTCTTAATCTTCTTTTTATTTTATTTCGTTTTACAGCATTGCCAATTTTTTTTTTTGTAACAAAACTAACGTTTAATAGTTTATTATTCTTAGATGGTATTTTTTTAAAAAAAATTGTTGAATAAGGGTTAGCAATTTTTTTGCCATTCAATAGGTTTTTAAAATCTTCACTCTTTGAGAGACTTGAGATTTTACTTTTCATTAAACTGAAAGTTTTTTCCTACCCTTTTTTCGTCTATTTTTTATGACCTTTTGCCTTTTTTTTGTAGACATTCGAGATCTAAATCCATGTTTTCTTTTTCTTTTTACTTTACTTGGATGCCAGGTTCTTTTCATAGGTTAAAAATAATCGTTAAAATTTCGTTCTTATAGAAAATAAAACTATATAAGTACAGAAATTTTTAATAGATTTATTAAATATGAATGAAAGAAATATCAAAATTATTGTTGGATCTATCTATCTTTCAGTAATTGGTATTTTTTTGTGGTTTTTTTTGCAACATTTTTCAATTCAGGATATTACTAATTATGAAATAATTAAAACCAATAGACAGAATTTAATTGAGCTAAGGGACTTAAACCTAGTTATTTCAAGTATTCTTTTCTTATTTGTCTCCATAATTTGGACTTTGCTATTGGGCTTTGGAACTCCAATTTTTTTAGTTGGTGGCTTTATTTTTGGTAAATGGCTTGGAACAGTTTTAGTGGTATTTGGTTTAACAATCGGAGCAACGTTACTATATTTATTTGCAGGTTATTTTTTTAAGGGTATTATAGAAAAAAAATTCTCTAACAGATTTAGTTATTTTAAACAGAAATTTAAAAATAATGAATTTATTTTTTTTTTAATTTATCGAAACATTCCTGGGGTTCCATTTTTTATAGCCAATATTTTACCAACGATATTTGATGTAAGAATAAAAAATTATTTTTTTGGTTCCCTTATAGGGATGACACCCAACTTATTTATTGGTGCAAGCTTAGGAAGTGGTATAGAAAAAATTATAGACCAAAACGAAAATATCCCATCCTTTTATAATGTTATTTTTTCACCAGATATTTACATTCCTATTATTTTATTTATTTTACTTTTTTTAATAGGTTTTTTTTTAAAAAAAAAAATAAATTTTAATTAAAGTAATTATTTACTATTTTACAAATCAAATTAACTTCTTTTTTTGTTAAATCTATACTGGAGGGTAAATAGAAACCATATTTACTAATATATTCTGAGTTTTTAAAATTTCCTTTTATTTTATATTTTAATTTTTTTAATATATTTTGTTTATTCATAGGCCAAAAAAATGGGCGTGATCCTATGCCTTTCTTCTTTAAATAATTCATTGTTTTTTTTGCATCTTTACCCATTTTTTTATTTAATATTAAAATTGCAACTACCCAATAAATATTTTTAGAGTAATTGTTTTTTGGAGGAGGGATAAATATATTTTTATTATTTTTTAGTTTTTCAAAATATAATTTTCCAATTTCTTCTTTCTTTTTAACAATACTATTAATTCTTTTTAATTGACTCAATGCCAATGATGCTTGAAGATTTGTTATTCTGTAATTCCATCCAATTTCACTATGATTAAATCTATCTTTTTTTCCAAAACAAAGATTCCTTAAATTGACTGCATTTTGATAAAATTTTAAATTATTTGTAGTAATCATTCCTCCTTCACCAGAGGTAATTTGCTTATTTGCATAAAAACTATAAGTACTTATATCTCCAAATCCACCACAATAAACATTTCCAATTTTTTGACCAATCACTTCAGCGGCATCCTCAATAATAAAAATTTTTTTATTTTTACACATTTTTTTAAGTTTATTCATCTGGATAGGAAAATTATATATATGAGTTGCAATTATTGCTTTTGTATTTTTATTTATTAATTTTTCTAATTTGTTTAAATCCATATTCCAATCAAACAAATTACAGTCAACAAACTTGATTTTTAAATTTTGTTTAATTACAGCAAGAGTATTAGAAAAAATTGTAAAGTTAGGCACTATAACTTCATCATTTTTACTCAGATTTAAAGATTTAATTGCTATTTCAAGTGCAGCTGTTCCGTTTGATACTGCAATACCATATTTATGTCCAACTAATTTTGAAAATCTAAATTCTAGTTTTTTTACCTCTGGACCTTCAGATGATATCCAATTCTTTTTTAAAACTGAAATAACAGATTTTATATCTTTTTTGCTAATTGACGGTTTACTAACTGGAATAAATTTTTTCAATGTGAACCTTTATTTAATTACATTATATAACTTACATATAACAAGATTTAAAATTATAAAGAATATAAAAATAAAATTTATAAAAAAACTGATTTTATTTGAATTCTTCATTTTTTTGATTTTATTTTAGCAAAAAACGTCATAAATATTGGTTTTAGATTGATAACATTATTTAAAGTCATGAAATACTTAAAAGGATTATTTGAAATAATTAAAAATTATAACATTTATTCATTAATAATTATTTATAATGAATTATATTATTTTTTAAAATTTAAGAATAGATTTAATGAGTTTAAATTTTTAAAAAATAAATATGAATCTGATCCTATCCCTTGCTCATTCTATACACTCAAATACATTGAAAAAAAAATTAAAGATTTTAAATTAAAAAAAATATGTGATCTTGGATCAGGATATGGAAAAGTACTATTTTATTTTGGTATAATTAAAAAACATAAAATTGATGGTATAGAGATAAATAAAGAAATTTATAAAAAGTCTTTAGTATTAAATAATAACAATATTAGAATTTATAATAAGAGTATTTTAAATTTTGATTATCAAATATATGATTTGATGATCATTAATGACCCTCTAAAAACAGTCACTGATTTCTTTAATTTAATAAATAAGTTAAAATTTTTGAAAAGAAAATTTTTTATATTTATAAATATAAATTCAAAAAAACAAGAAATTGTAAAAAATAGTTTGAAAATAATAGATCAAAAAAATTTTTCAAAAAATAGAAATATTATTTTTTGTAAGATTAAATATTTATAAATTAATTAGCAGAGGTTGTATTAATGGTGCCCCGACCCAGAATTGAACTGGAAACTGATCCTTACCATGGATCTGTTATACCATTTAACTATCGGGGCTTTTTTATTAACAATATTGTATAAATCAAAATTTGACAAACAATTGACTTAATTTATAAGTAAGATCAGATAAAGGAATGACACCATGGGAATACATTACGATTACAAAAGCACCAGAGGTGCCAAAGCAATGGAAAAGCAGGCAAAAAGAGAGAAAAAGCTTGCTGAGAAAAGAGCAAAAAAACAAGCCAAGGCTCAAGAAAAAGGTTTAGATGTTAAAGAGAAAAAAGAAGATAAAACAATTCCTTTAGATACAATTATTACACTAGACCATTTAACAAACCCAGATAAAAAATAACTCTTCAATGAACAAAAAAAGAAAGCCCTCAAAGCTTGATCTTGAAAATGCTCTTAGAAAGAACTTGAAAAAGAGAAAACTGTTAATAAAAAAATCACAAAAAAAAAATGATTCTAAATGATAAACAAATAAAAAAACTATCAGAAGATGAACAAATGATAAGTCCTTTTGTAAGTAAAAGTGTATCAAGAGGAATCAGCCATGGACTTAATTCCTTTGGTTATGACCTAAGATGTGGATCAGAATTTAAAATATTTACTAATATAAAGGGAGCAACAGCGGATCCAAAGAATTTTAGTGAAGATAATTTCATTACAATTAGTGGAGAGGAATCTATTTTAATACCTCCAAACTCTTTTGCTCTAGCAAGTAGTCTTGAGTATTTCAAAATGCCAAGAAATGTTACAGGACTTGTGACAGCAAAATCTACGTATGCAAGGTGTGGTTTGGGCACTCCACCTACAGTTCTTGAGGCTGGTTGGCATGGTAATTTAGTTTTAGAGTTTTCTAATCATACAAGTAATTCAATAAGATTATATGCAAATAGTGGAGCGGCACAAATTTTATTTTTTCAAGGAGAGCAACCCGATACTTCTTATGCCGATAGAGACGGTAAGTATCAAGGTCAAACAGGAATTACACTAGCAAAATCAAAATAAGATAATGAAAAAATTCATAATAAAAGGCCCTAATAATGCTGCCAAGGGCGAGGTTAATATTAGTGGTGCAAAAAATTCCTGCCTTCCTTTAATGGCAGCGTCAATATTATTTAATAATAAAGTAATTTTAAAAAATGTACCTTTTGTAAAAGATGTTTATACAATGAAAGACTTATTAGTATCTCTAGGAGCTAACGTCGATGTCTCAGAGTCAGAAAAGATAATGATAATAAACAACAAAAAAAAACATAAGTTAATAGTACCCTATAAATTAGTTTCAACAATGAGAGCCGGAGTTTTAACTATGGGTCCATTATTATCAAGATACCCACAAAAAAAAATTAAAGTTGCTTTAGGAGGAGGTTGTGCACTAGGTGTAAGAGATACCAATTGGCATTTGGCAGGTTTTAAAAGTTTGGGGGCAAATTTTGATTTAGATAAAGGTTATGTAAATATTTCAAGCAAAAAAGGATTAATAGGAAGTAGATATAAATTTCCAAAAGTTACTGTTACAGGCACATCAAATGTTATAATGGCCTCTATTTTAGCAAAAGGTACACATTATATAAAAAATATTTCAATTGAGCCTGAGGTTATAGACTTAATAAACTTCTTAAATAGTTCTGGAGCAAATATTAAGTTTTTAGGAAAAAGAACTATTAAAATTAGAGGAGTAAAAGAGCTAATAAGTGGAACTCATAAAATTATTGGTGATAGAATAGAAGCTTTCAGCTACTTATGCGTAGGAGCTATAACCAATGGAAAAATCTTAATTAAAAATATTAATCCTAAATTTCTCAAATCTGAAATTAGTATACTGAAAAAAATTGGGCATAAAATAGAAACAAAAGAAAATTCAATAAATTTTTTACCTGGAAAAAAATTAAAAAATGTGAATATAAAAACTGGACCGTACCCAAATTTTGCAACTGATAATATGCCATCAATATTAGCAGTTCTAACTACAGTACAAGGTAAGAGTGTAATTCAAGAAACAATATTTTCTAACAGATTCATGGCAGCGCCAGAGCTTAACAGAATGGGTGCAAAAATAAGTATCAAAAAAAATAAAGCAATAATTATTGGTCAAAAAAAACTTAAATCTGCAGACTGTATTTCATCAGATTTAAGAAGTACATTTTCGATTATTCTTGGTGCAATTGCCGCAAAAGGTACGTCTACTATCTCAAGAATTTATCATGGACTAAGAGGTTACTATAATCTTGAGTTAAAGCTTAAAACAATTGGTATCAAAATAACCTCAAAAAAATAAATGACTAAGAAATTTCTAAAAAAAATTATTGCTCAGAATCAAGACGATTTAAGAGTTATCTCAGCTTTATGTTCAGAAGCAAAAATTAAACAATCACAGATAAAATTTCTTAAAGAAAATAAAATTTTTTTAATATCACTCGAGAGAAAGAATAAAGAAAAAGTTAATAGTGCAGAAAAAATAAATAGTATTCTAAAATTTGAATTTATTGAAAATTCAAAATCCAAAAATATTAACCAAAAAAATAATGGAAATGTATTAGAGTTATTAGCAATAGATTTATTTAAAAAAGATAAAAATTTTGAAATAGTTCTATTATTTTCAAATAATGGAATTATAACTCTCGAAGCTGAGGTTATAGAAATTGAACTAGATAATATTGAAAATATAAATGATAAAAATATATAATTTTTCTGGCTCCAAAGGTTTAGGTAAGTTAGAAAAAATACTTGAAAATAGAAGATCTATTCAGAATAGTAAACTACCCATTGTTTCTAAAATACTTAAAGATATAAAAAAAAACAAAAATAAGGCTGTAGTTAAATATGAAAAAAAATTTAGTAAAAATACTAAATTAAAGCCTTCACTAATTGAAATAGACAAGTCTTTAAAGTCATTAAGTCCTAAGATTAAAAATGCTATCAATCATGCCTACAACAGAATATTTAAATATCATTCTCTACAAAAATTCAAAAATATTAACTATAAAGATAATTTAAATAATAATATTAGATATAAATCTGTTCCAATTAATAAAGTTGGTATTTATGTACCCGCAAATTTGCCTTCCACATTATTAATGAATGCAATACCAGCAAAAGTAGCAGGCGTAAAAAAAATAATTATAGCTAATCCAAGATTAAATAAAAAATTAAATCCAGCAGTCATTTATGCTGCTAAGAAACTTGGCATTAAAGAAATTTTTTCAATTGGTGGCGCTCAAGCTATTGGTAGTTTGGCCTACATACAAAAAGTTGATAAAATTGTTGGACCAGGAAACATTTATGTTGCTAAAGCAAAAAAAGAAGTTTTTGGAGAAGTTGGAGTAGAGGGAATGGTAGCTGGACCTTCTGAAATAACAATACTTGCAGATAAAAAATCTGAAATTGAAAGCGTTGTCACTTCTTTGATTGGACAAGCAGAGCACGATAAAAATTCTCAATGTATTTTAATTTCAAAAGAATTAAATTTTTTAAAAAAAGTAAAAAAATTAATTAAATTAAATTTGGTAGGTCTTCCAAGACGACAAATTGCAGAAAAAAGTCTTAAAACAAATGGATTATTAATTCATGCAAGGGATGATAAAAATATTATTGATCTAATTAATTTAATTGCACCTGAGCACCTCGAATTAAATGTATCTAAACCTAAAAAATATTTAAATAAAATTGTGAATTCAGGAAGTATTTGTATTGGTAAATTTTCTGCCATGGCAGTTACAGATTATAACGTAGGCACAAATCATGTTTTGCCCACAATGGGCTCAGCAAAATTTTCCTCAGGATTAAATGTTGCAGATTTTTATAAAAAAATTAGCTATATAAATTTATCAAAAAAGGGTATTGAAGTAATTGGCAAGCAAGCTATAACACTTGCCGAGTATGAAAATTTAGAAGGTCATGCTCAAAGTATAAAATCTAGAATAAGGAGAAAATAAATTTGGCAAAAGAAGATATACTGACTTTTGATGGTGTTGTTCAGGAACTTTTGCCTAATGCTAGTAGCAGAGTGTTGTTAGATAACGGTCATACTGTTATCTGCGTTGTTAGTGGCAAACTCAGAAAGAATAGAATAAGAATTTTAAATTCAGATAGGGTTCGAGTAGAAGTTTCTCCATATGATCTTAAACGTGGACGTATTAGTTTTAGATATTAAGGCCTTGTAGCTCAGTAGTAGAGCAGTACCCTGAAAAGGTATGTGTCGTAAGTGCGATTCTTACCAAGGCCACCACCAAAATAAATCTCTTGAATAACTTTTAAAAATCCTTTAATTGACTGTCAGGTCAAATTTTGACTGAATAAATAATAACGAAGAAAGAGTACAAATGAGTCTAAAAGGAAAAATAAAATGGTACAATAGCAAAAAAGGCTATGGTTTCATTGAACGTGAAGATAAAGAAAAAGATGTGTTCGTGCATGCGAGCGCAGTTAGAGAAGCAGGTTTAAAATTCTTGAACGAGGGTGATGAACTTACTTTTGATGTAGAGGATGCAGACAAAGGACCTGCGGCTGTTAACTTACAAAAAACGTCGTAAATCTTAATCATCAACATTATTGTATAGGGATATATTAGTTTAAAATTACTAATATAATTCCTATACAATTCTACCTTGAATTTTGAAATTAAAATGCTATTTAACTCTCAATGATTAAAAAACTTAACACTTTCAGAACTACTCACAGACATCATTTTCATGCTGGCTGCATGCTAGCTATTTAATCATTTTTAAAAATTTAAATTTAACAATTATTAGTATAAAACAGTGAAAGGAAGCTGCCGTCGTATAATAGTTATTACTCCCGCCTGTGGAGCGGGCTATCTTGGTGCAATTCCAAGCGGCAGTACCAAAAATGAAAAAAGAAAACAATTTAACACCCAGTCTTCCTAAAGGATTTAAAGACAGATGGGGCAAAGAATTAGCTTTAAAAAAAAAGATATTAAAAATCATTGAGGCTAATTTTACAAGATATGGATTTTTACCATTGGAAACTTCTCCGATGGAAATTAGTGAAAATATTGGATCATTTTTATCAGATGATGAAGCCAATCCTATGTCTGATGTATTCTCATTTAAGGATGAAAAAGACTCTTTAACTCTTAGATATGACATGAGTGCACCTCTGGCAAGATTTGTAGCTCAAAATTACAGAGATCTTACTTTCCCTTACAAAAGATATACCTTTGGCGATGTATTTAGAAGAGAGAAACCAGATAGTGCAAGATATAGATCTTTTACGCAGTTCGATGCGGATATAATTGGTAATGTAAACGAGTCTCAAGCTGATGCTGAAATTTGTAATATTATTGCCGATACCTTTTTAAACTGTGGATTAAAATCGAGTCAATTTACAATAAATGTTTCTAATAGAAAGATTGTTCAGGGTTTAATATCTGAATTAAAAATAACTAGTGATCAAGAACTTAAAGTAATTAGAACAATTGATAAGTTAGATAGAATTGGAATGGATGGTGTTAAAGACCTTCTTCAAAAAGAGAGAAAAGATGAAAGTGGTGCTATAACTAAAGGTGCAAATCTATCAAATGATCAAGCATCTCAAATAATTGAATTCTTAAAAATAAAAGACATAAAATCTTTAAAATCGAATATAAAAAATAAAACCTCTCAAGAAGGAATTAACGAAATAGAGGATTTATTTAATATATTATCTAAAGGAAAATTCTCAAATCTGGTTAAAACTAGTTTTAATATTGTGAGGGGACTAGCTTATTATTCTGGTTTCTGTGTTGAGACAAATTTAAACTTCAAAGGCAAAAATGTAAAAGGTAAAGAGATAGACGTAGGGTCTTGCGCATCTGGAGGCAGGTACAATTCTCTTATTAAAAGGTTTAAAGGAGTCGATTTTAAAGGTACAGGAATGTCTATTGGTGTGGATAGATTAGTATTTGCACTAAATCAATTAGATCAGTTTAAAGAAGATGACGGTAACAATATTCTAGTTTGTGTTTTAGATCCAAACTATATGGATCAATATTATAAAATAGTAAACGAACTGAGAGAAAATAATATTAATTCTGAAATATACCTAGACTCTACCAAAAATCTTAAAAAACAATTAACTTATGCGGATAAAAAAGGTTGCTCTCTTGCAATTATTTGTGGCCAAGAAGAAATTGAGCAGAACAGAATAACAATTAAGAAATTAAAATCTAAAAAAGAAAACGATCAAATATCAATCATTTCAAAAAATTTAATAAATGAAATCAAGAAACTTATTTAAAATTCTTAAATCCAAAGGTTTTAAGAATATTGAGTTAGACAATATCATAGAGTCAAAATATGTTCTTAAAAGATCAGGAGGAAGTTATAGAGAATTTCTATTTTCTTTTTATGATCAGAATTTAAAAGAATGGTCATTAGTACCTGATTTATCTGTTAGCAGTGTTGTTAAGTTTATTCAGAATAAAATTAAGTCAAAAACTAAATGGTTTTATACCGGAGAGGCTTACCGTAAACAAAATAAAAATAATAATTCTCCTATAATCAACCAAACTGGTTTTGAAATCTTTGCTTCTAATAATAAGATAAAAGATGACAAAGAAATAATACAAACATCTATTGAAATATTTAAAAAATCAAATTTTAAAAAAGGTGAATTAAATATTAGTAACATTGAAATATTTAATGCATTAGTAGAAAGGCTTACTTTAGCAAGGCGTTGGAAGGACAGAATAAAAAGACATTTTTGTAGAGAGGTATATTTTAATCAATTATTAAAAAAACTTTCGAGCAGTACAGATATAGATCCTATAGCGGTAGAGAAAGATAAAAAAATTGCTGAAAAACTAAGAAAGCAAAATCTTAACACTTTATATTCCGGTAGAACTCTTAAAGATATTTTAGAACGTTTTGATTTAAAAAATTATAAAGAACCAAGATCTGGAACAGATAAAAAAAATGTTAGAGTGATAAAAGAATATCTTAAAATTTCTTGTCCAATAGACAAAGCTCCAGTTACATTAAACAAGTTTTTTAAAAAATATAAATTAAATTTATTTATTAGTGAAGACTATTTTCCTATAAGCGCAAATAAAAATATAAAAATAAATTTTTCATCAAATATAAATCGTTCTCTGGAATATTATTCAGGAATGGTTTTTAACATTTCAGTTATCAAAAAGGGTAAAACAAGTGTGCTAGTATCAGGTGGCCGTTACGATGGATTGCTAAAAAATCTTGGAAGTAAAAAAGATACATCAGCGGTTGGCGCAGCTATAGATATGAGTTTATTATGAAAAATGAAATAATTAATATTGCTACTTTATCTAAAGGCCGTCTAAAGGATCAAGCAGAAAAAGTTTTTAAAAAAAATGGTTTAAAAATTATTTCAAAATCAGAAAGGTCGTTGATTGGATCTATCAAAGGATTTTCCAATGTGCGTGTAATGTATATGAATGCAACAGAAATTATAGAAGCTTTAGGAAAAGGTGTCTGCGCCATAGGAATTAGCGGTAAAGATTTATGGAGAGAAAGCGAGCCTAGTATTCAATCTAAAGTATCTTTAGTAAAAGAGTTTGAATGGGGAAAATCTGATCTAGTAGTTGCTGCTCCAACTACTTGGATTGATTGTATAAATTCTGCTGATTTAGAAGAAATATCTTTTGAGTTTTATAAAAAAAAGAAAAGACTAATGAGAGTTGCAACGAAATTTAAGAACCTAAGTAGAGATTGGTTTAATGAAAAAGGAATTACTCAATATGAACTTATTTCCTCCTTAGGAGCAACAGAAAACTCACATATAATTGGAAAATCAGATCTTATTGTTGATTTGAGCTCAACAGGCGAAACATTACGTCAAAATAATCTAAAAATCATTGAGGTTATTTTAAAGTCATCTGCTTGTCTTTTTACTTCTAAAAAATTAAAAAATAAAATGGAAGTAAAAAAAATTGTTAAATTACTTTCTAAATAAATTTATTTTTTACTTGTTTACTTTAAATAAAAGAGGAATATCTATATTAGTATTATGCAAGATTCGTTGTCATATATAATTTTAATCTTAATAGGGATTGTAATATATCTTTTGATTTCTCAAAGGAAAAACAAGGTTGAACCTAAGGATCATTCTCAAGAAATTAACAATTTAAAAGATAGTATTAATACATCCTTTAATAGTATGACTTCTTCTTTCAACACTCTTTCTAAAGATGTGACCAGAGATATGACTTCAACTTTGACTTCAGTTAATGAGAAAGTAGCAGCATTTAATACTCAAGTTGAAAATTTAAACGAAAGCCAAAAGGGAATTAATAAAATTTTGGCCGGAGTTAAAAAATACGGAACTTTAGCTGAATTCAGTTTGGGATCTTTAATAAACGATCTACTTCCTTCTTCTCAATATATTTCAAATGCAAAAATGAAAGAAGATACTAATGAAAACGTTGAATTTGCGATTAAACTTCAAGATGGAGTTTTGGTTCCAGTTGACAGTCACTTTCCCGTAGAAAAATTTAAAGCCATTCAAGACGCTCATCAAGAAGATGATAAAAAAGCAATTGCAGAAGCAAGATTGAAACTTGCAAGAGCTTTTAGAGATAAAGCAAAAAGTGTAAATGAAAAATATATAGTTCCACCAAAATCAACTGATTTTGCAATAGTGTATGCTCCAACAGAAAGCTTATTTTTAGAATTAACTAATTACCAAGATCCAACTACCAAAGAGTTATTAACTCAAGAATTAATGAAGAAGTACAAAGTAACAGTTATGGGACCAAATAACCTGTCCGGTTACTTACAATCTCTTCATATGGGTTTTCAAACACTTAAAGTTCAAAAACATGCAACTCAAATCTATGATGATTTAAAAACAATCACTACTAGATTTAACAAACATTTTGACAATATCTATGGTCTTAGAAAGAAATTAGAAGAGGCCATGACTGTTGTTGATAGCTTTGGTAAAGATGCAAGATCAATCTCAAGAACTTTAGAAAATATAAAAGATCCTGACCAAATAGAAACAGCTGTTCAGACGGAAAACGTGGAGAAATTTGTTAATAACCAAAAACAGCTTAAAAATTAATTTCAATTTCAATCCAATAACACCTATAACTAGCTTAATGGAGTGGAATAAAAAATATTCATACCCGTCTTCAACAAGAGCAATTGTAAATGGCTCGAGACATTATTCAATGGATGGTTTTAATTTACCATCAGTGACTACAATTCTCGCAGCAACTAAGAGCGAAGAGGATAAGGCTGCTATTGCTGCCTGGAAAGAAAGAGTAGGGCATAGAGAGGCTGAGAGAATTAAAAATGAAGCCTCAAGTAGAGGGAATTCAATGCACTCATATATTGAGCAATATTTATTAGGAAAGATGAATTTAGATTTACTTGAGGAAGATAATCATTCAAAAAGAATGGCAGAGGAAATTATAGATAGTGGATTGAAGGATAAACTTAGTGAAATTTGGGGTGCTGAGGCAACGGTTTATTATCCAGGAAAATATGCAGGGACCGCTGATTGCATTGGAGTTTATGAAGGGAAAAATTCTTTACTTGATTTTAAACAAAGCAATAAACCAAAAAAAGAGGAATATATTGAGGATTATTTTTTACAACTCGGGGCATATTCTTTAGCTCATAACACTGTTTATTCATCAAATATAACACAAGGTGTAATTCTTTTATGTACTGTAGATAGATTATTTCAAGATTTTAAGATTGAGGGAAATGAATTAATAAATTTTCAGAATAAGTTTCTTGAGAGAGTTGAACAATTTTATCATCAATTAAATAAATAGGTTTGACTTTAGAAAAAATTAATATATTTAACAAATTGAACTTTGCTACTTGTTTAGATGCATGTTTATTCTTAAAACTTCCATCACAATCAGCAAAAAATAAAAAGGATTAAAATTGAACTTAGTAATTTGGGATATTGAGAGCTCTAATGCCAATACAGACTTTGGTAGCATAATTGAAATTGGCGGCATACTCGTTGATGAAAATTTAAAAGAAAAAGACCGTTTTAATTTAAGATGTAGATTGCCAGAGGGTGAAATTCCTCAAGCAATGGCCTTAATAGTCAATAAAACAGGAGTTGATATGTTGACTAAAGCTAATTTAAGCCATTATCAAATGTTGGCAGAAGTTGAAAAGATATTCAAAAAATGGAGTCCGGCAATATTTCTTGGATGGTCAAATATAGGATTTGACGATGAGATGATAAGGAAAGAATTTTTTAAAGGCATCAGGTATCCTTATATTACTAACGCATCACCAAATAAAAGAACGGATGGTCTAAATATTGCACGAGCAGCTTATGCTGTTGACCCAACAGTACTAGAAACAGAAACTAATGAAAAGGGTAACGCTGTAATGAAGCTAGAGTCTTTAGCTAGAATGAATGGGTTTGAGTCGGGCGGTGCTCATTCAGCCTTATTTGATGCTGAACTTACTGTAAAAGTTTTAGGTTTAATCAAAAGCAAACAGCAAAATACCTGGAACAGTTTCTTAAAAACATCTAGTAGAGTAGACACAGAAACAGTATTCAAAAAAGAAAAAATTATTACCTTAAATGAATATTTTTATGGAAAATCCAGGCTTTATTTATGTGCACCTTTACACCCAAAATATTGTGTTCATCCTGTTTATCAGTGGGGGCAGGCTGTTGATTTGAGAGTTGATGTTGAACCTCTATTAAATTTATCAGTTAATGAAATTAAGTCTGAATTAAAAAAAACACCCAAATTCTTAAGAACTATAAGATCGAACAAAGCTCCTATGATATTAGAAGAAAGTTATGGAATGAAGGCTGAGCCTTATAACGCGATGGATAAAGAATTAATTAATAAAAGAGCAAAGCTTGTAAGAGAAAATGAAAAATTTTCTGAAAAAGTAATTACAGCACTCAAAGAAATTGCAGAAGAAAAAGAGCAAACAAAATCACAAGAAGATATCTTAGCTGAAGAAAGTATTTATCAAAAATTTACACCAAATAAAGATACAGCCTTATTTCCAAAATGGCATAGTGCATCGTGGAAAGATAAGCTTGTAATGCTTGATAAGTTTGAGGATGAAAGACTTGTCGGGTTTGGAAAAAAAATTATTTATCAAGAATCACCAGAAACACTTCCTAAAGAAATTTATAATGAAGTTAAAAGAGAAATAGCCAAGAGAATATTGAGTGAAAAGAAAGAAAAATGGTGGACATGTAAAGAATTTTATTTTGAATGTGACAATTTGAGAGAAAAATATTCTAATGAAAATGATCACTCAAAGCTAAAATTTTTAGATGAATTAAATGAATTTGTAATGAGTATCCAAAAAAAATATGAAAATGCTTAATGTGGATAAATTTAAAATTTTAATTTTATTACTTGAAACTTAATTTTCAAAATATATATAGACTATATGGCTACAGTAAGCGTAACAGATGATAACTTTGATAATGAAGTGCTCAAATCTTCTAAACCAATTCTTGTAGATTTCTGGGCAGAGTGGTGCGGACCTTGTAAAATGATCGGGCCAATACTCGAGGAACTCTCAGATGAAATGTCAGCTAAAGTAACTATCGCCAAACATAACATTGATAATGAGCCCAATACACCAACCAAGTATGGTGTAAGAGGAATTCCTACAATGTTATTGTTTAAAGATGGTGAACTCAAAGCAACAAAAGTTGGAGCAACAACTAAATCAGATTTAAAATCTTGGATAGAGCAGAATATTTAATTAAGATTTAAAACTTCTCCAACCATATAAAGCGAACCCGCAAATAGGCATATAGAGTCCTGATTTTTAGAGTTTAGTTTAATTGCCTCTTGTATGGATGAGGATAAATTTATATCCATTTTTAAATTATTTAATTTATCTTTAAATTCTTCCTTAGAAATTGATCCCTCTTGATTAGGTATATCTATTAAAGTTATTGATTTTACAACATTTTTAAAATGTCTCATAAAATTATAGTGTTCTTTGTCTTTCATCATTCCACATACTAAATGGACATTTTGATTTTGTTGTTTGATCCAATTTGAAATTGATATGCTTGAACTTTCATTGTGACCTCCATCAATAATTAATCTATTTGAGCCAGAAATATCTTTTAATTTACCAGAGTATAATTCTTGAAGTCGTCCTTTAAGCTCAATGCTAGTGATACCTCTTTTAATATGTTGATCTTTAACATTAAATATCTTTCTTGAGGCAGCTATAGATGTGCTTATATTATAAATCTGGTGATCTCCCAATAAATTTGGTTCAGGTAATACAATTTCACCCATATCATCTTGAAAATGAATAAAACTGTTTTCTAGCTTTGAAATGTTAAAATTTTTTCCAAAAAAATATTTATTTGATGAATTTTTAATTAGTGCTTTTTCAATTTTAGTTCTAATTTCCTCATTCATTTGCTTATTTATAAATATATTTGAATTAAGAAGTTTTGATGTTTTTTCGTGAATAATACCATCTATAGTTTTATTTTTAAGCCATTGTAGGTGATCTGTATGTATAACTCCAATTAAGGTCATAAGATTATTTTTAAAAACATTTGTGCTATCAAATTGGAAGAATAGCCCTGCCTCGATTATGTTTATATTGTCTTTAAAATTTTCTGCATATTTAAAATATGCACACGTCAATATTTCAAAAAGACTTGCATTATCATCTCCTAATACTTTTTCTACGTCTATCAAAAGTTCAACAAGATCTGCTTCTTTTATTTCTTTATCATCAAAAACAAATCTCTCTTTAAAAGATTGAAGATGGGGTGAAGTATATAAATTGCATTTATATCCTGCTTCATTTAAAATAGATTTAAGACTAAAGGCCATACTAGCTTTAGAATTTGTACCAACAACATTTACGACATTTTGTAATTTATCTTGAGGATTTCCAAGTTTTTTTAAAAGGGAAAATGTTCTTTCAAGAGTTAAATCAATTTTACGGCTATGATGCTTCTCTAGTTTGTATACTAAGTTTTGAAGTTTGTTCATTATCTTCTATATTTACTTCAGAATTTTTCTTTAGCAATATTGATAATAACAATCCTATCTCAGACACCAGATTTTTTCTTTCGACGATTCTATCAACAAAACCGTGCTTCAATAAAAATTCTGCAGTTTGAAAATCTGGTGGCAATTCTTCTTTAACAGTTGCTTGTACTACTCTTCTTCCAGCAAATGCAATTAAAGCCCCAGGCTCAGAAAATTGTATATCACCTAACATTGCAAAACTTGCAGTTATGCCTCCTGCTGTAGGATCAGTAAAGCATACTAGATAAGGTAAATGATTTTTTTTTAATTCATTAATTGCCAACGTAGTCTTTGTCATGCCTGCTAAAGCAATTGGACTTTCAAACATTCTTTGTCCACCACCACAAGGCCAGAAGATAAAAGGAGTATTGTTATCTATTGCGTGCTGAACACCGTAAATTATAGCCTCAGTTTCAGCAGCTCCATTTGATCCACCGATAAAATCAAAGTTTGTAGCACCAACAGTTACTTCAATTCTATTTAAAATCCCTTTTGCTATTATCACTGCGCAGTCCTGGTTAGTTTTTTTTCTAGCGTCTTTAAGTCTATCTTTATATGACTTTGTATCAGACCATTCTAACGGGTCGTCATTTGGTATTGGAGTTTTAAGTATTTCATAATTATCTTTACCAAAAATTATATCAAATCTTTGTTTAGGACTAATTCTGTGGTGCTTATTACAATGGGGACAAACAAATAAGTTTTCCTCTAATTCTTTTTTTAAAATTGGTCCTTTGCAACAGCTTGTCCAAGCACTTGAATCTCTTTCTAATTTAGTAGGAAATTTTTTATTAATATTTTTTTTTATACTCTCGCCTAGCTTTTTAATTTTGTTTATCCAATTCATAAAATTTTGTTTTTTAGTTTTACCACAGTTTTAGAAACATTTGTGACAGGATTTTGTCTTTTTCTTAAACTTTTACTGATTTCTTTACAAATAGCACTGCCAACAACTAAGCCATCTGCAGATTTTAACTTTCCAATTGATTTTTCTGTAATTCCAAAACCTATTACACAATTTTTATTTGGATCAATTTTTTTAATTTTTCTATAATTTGACAAAATTTTTTTTGGTGAAACTTTTAATTTTCCACCAGTAGTAGACAACATCGAAATATAATAAATCATTTCATGAGAATCCTTAATAATTTTTTTGGCTCTTTTATAAGACGTTGTAGGTGAAATTAGTTGAACAAAACATATTTTATTTTTTTTGCATTTATTTGAAAAAATTCTGTTCTCTGGCCATGGTAAATCTACTACAATAATTCCATCAACCCCAGATTTTCTTGAGCTTCTTAAAAAATTATTTTCACCATATTGAAAAATCATATTATAATAACCCATTAAAATTAATGGCTTAGCGAAAGTATTTCTTTTATAGTTTTTCACAATTTTAAATACATCATTTATTTTGATTCCATTTCTAATTGCCCTGTAGGAGCTTGTTTGTATTTGGCCCCCATCTGCAATAGGTGTATTATGAGGGAAACCTAGCTCACAAATATCAACACTTTTAGAAATAGATTTTAAAATATTAAGTGAAATCTTTTTTGTATTATCTCCCGCAACAGTATACGATAGAAGAGCAGGTCTATTTTTTAGTTTTGCATTTTCGAATGCTAAATTTATTAAACTAGTCATATTTTTTCCCCAGTTTTGCTTCTAAAATTTTTTTATCTTTATGCGCGTCTCCACAACTATTAACTACTATAATCGTATCTTTGTTTAATTTTTTTGCCTCTTTAATAGCAATAGAAAAAGCATGACTAGGTTCTAATGAAGGTCTTAAATTTTCAAACTTTGTTACAAGTTTAAATGCATCCAATGCATCTTCGTCACTTGCAGCAGTATATCTTGCTCTTTTAATATCTTTTAAGAAACAATGTAATGGTGATACTCCAGGATAATCTAAGCCAGCGGATATAGATTCTGTCTCTTCAATCTGTCCTTCGTGATTTTGATTTACATATTGAGCTGCTCCATGCAGTATCCCTATTTTTGACCCATATGTTAATGGAGCGGCATGTCTTCTACTTTTTCTTGGTCCACCTGCTTCTACTCCTATAAGTTCTACTTGACTTTTATTATAATCCAAAAACTCACTCCAGAAACCGTAACTTGACGAACCTCCTCCTACACAGTTATAAAGTTTTAATTTTTTAGGAACTGATCCAAATTCATTTTTAATTTGTTCAATTAACTCTTTTGATATTTGACTTGTGCTCCAACCACATATTTTCACAAATATGTTAGGACCAACAGTTGAACCAACGCACATGGCTGTAGTATCACAGTTAGCAACCCAGTATCTCATACACTCCGAAACAGCATCAACAAGGGTTTGACTTCCTGTATAAACCGGCACAACCTCTGCTCCATTATTCTTCATTGCTTTTACATTGGGCTGTTGTCTTTTTATATCTTTAGCTCCCATAAATATTTTACATTTAAGTCCAAATTTTTTAGCAGCCATGCTTAGCATTTTACCTGCATAACCAGCTCCTGTGTCTCCCACTATGAATTTTTTTCCCGCTTTTTTTGCTAATAAACAATGAACGGTTGCATTATATATTTTATGTGCACCACCGTTAGCATCTGAGACTACTTTTGCCCAAATTTGCGCTCCATTCACATGTTTAGATAAATTTTTTAAATTAATAAACCTAGTTGGAGCACCAATCCAGTTTTGAAAGTATTTATCTCTTTCAGAAATAAACCTCTTATTATTTCTTAATTTTGTAAATAAAATTTCAAGATCTTTAATTGGTTTTTTTAAAGTTTCAGGCACATAATTTCCACCAAATTTATTACCCCACATGCCATATTTATTATGTTGATCAATTAAGGGAATTTTTTTTCTAATCTTCATATTTTTTTAACATTTTTAAGAAATTATTAATTTTTTGTAAATCTTTTTTTCCTTCTTCATTTTCCAGTGATCCACTTAAATCAATTAGATAGTCTGTATCTTTTAAGATTGGTATGTTTTCTATATTAATATTTCCAGCAATCATTTTTTTTATGTTGGAAGGTATATCATTTAAAAAATTATGATCAAAGCCAATAGATTTTTCATATCCTTTACCATCAAATAAAATGATGTCTGAAAAATTTTTAAAAGGTATATACTTATTAATATCCTTTTTATGACCTACTGTTATTGCAGAAATAATTTTTTTATTATATTTTTTTTTTATTAATTGAGCTCTTTTAGGGCTTACATCATATAACTGATAATAATCAAATTGAAGTCCTTTAATTTTTTCCAAGATTTCATTATCTGGATTTACTAAAACAGATACAAAATTTATATTATTTTTATTAACACTTGTAAGTTTTTTTAGAGCTTCAAAGTTAACATATCTTTTTGATTTTTTATAATTTGTAATGAAGCCAATAAATTTAGGAGGATTTTTATGATTAATGATATAATTTAATGTTTCTAAATCAGAAACACCACAAATCTTAACACCTTTAATCATTATTTAAATGATCAATTAACTTTTTAATATTATTTTTAATATTTCCCTTAGTAATTGGTCTACCCATAACTAGCCAATCACTCCCATTTTTATAAGCCTGAAGAGGTGTAATCACTCTTTTCTGGTCATTATTATTGCCATCAAATCTTATACCTGGAGTAATGATTTCCTTTTTGAATATTTTTTTTACAAATTTCACTTCTTGCCCGCTGCAAACCAAAGCATCTAAATTTGCCCTTGATGCTAATTTAGCTTGATTTACTACAATAGAGGGAAGTTTTTTATCATAACCTATTTCTTTTAAAGATTTATAATTAAGAGATGTTAAAGTTGTGACACCTACAATTTTTGTTTTACCGGATATTTTTTTTACAGCTCTTAAAGCATCAAGGCCAGAACTAATATGAATTGTGATATAGTCAGGTTTAAGATCTTTTACCGCTTTTATTGTAGAAATACATGTATTTGGAATATCATTGATCTTTAAATCTAAAAAAATTATTTTTTTTTTTACTTTTGATAAAAAATTTCTACCATTTTTAGAAAGAGAAAATTCAAGTCCAAATTTATACCCTACTTTAATATTTGAATTACGTGTTTTGTTTATGATTTCTCTGACTTTATTAATTTTAGTTGTATCACATGCTATGAAAACTTTTTTACTTTTCATTAATTTTTTGCTTCCATTCTTTTGAGCATTTAAATAAGATGCTTTTTTTCTCTGGGACCTCTATTCTTTCAAGTGTTTTAGGATTTAAAGATATTCTTTTTTTTTGTATTCTTGATTCAAACATCATCACATCTCTCAATTCTACTCTTTCACCTCTCGATAAAGCCTTAGTTATTTCAAATAGAAATATATCAAAAAGTTTGACTATATCTTTTTTATAAAGATTAGGAAAGTTCTTAGCAATTTTATTTATTATTTCTGGTTTAGATACAGACAATTTTAATTTATTTATCTTCTTTCTTTTTATTATCTAGCTTCTCCGAAAGTGAGGAAAACGGTAAATTTTTACCTGACACATTAGAACCAAATTTAGATACTGCTTCTGCGTTGAGATTTTTTTCCAATAGTTTAACACTTAGGGACACTTTCCTTTTTTCAAATGATAAATCTGATATAGCAACATCTAAACGGTCTCCAATTTGAAATCTGTTGTAATTTCTTGCTTCTTCGGCATTTATTGCTAACTCGCTTTTCTTAATTAAAAACTCTAATGTATTGCCCTCTGGTGATACAATTATACCCTTACTATTAGTAGATTTTACTTTTACTGTGATAATATCATTAACTTTTTTGTCTTTAAAAATTTCAAACGGATCATTACTCAGCTGTTTTACTCCAAATTTAACTCTTTGATCTTCTGGTTTGATTTCTAAAACTTTAACTTCAATTTCGTCTCCTTTTTTAAATTTTTTCACATCATCTTCAGGTTTACCAGAATATGAAAGATCATTAGCATGGCAGAAACCAGTTATATTAAATTCCTCAAATTCTACATACATAGATAGATCTTTAATATTTGAAATTTTCACCTTAATTGTAGAACCTACTTTATATTTTTTTGCAAAACTTTCATAAGGATTCTCAGTTACAAGTTTGTGCGAAATTGCTACTCTTTTCTTTTCTTTATCAATTTCAGTTATTTTGCAGTCAATTATTTGGTTAACTTTAAAAAACTTTTCAGGTGCAACATTTTTTTTCCCCCAACTAATTTCGCTTGAATGTAATAAACACGTAAGTCCTGGTTCAATTTCAGCAAATGAACCGTATGGTACATTCTTAATTATTTTAGCCTTACAAATTTTACCAACCTCATAGTTAGATATATTTTCAAATGGATCAGGGGCTAAGGCTTTTTTTGAAACTGATATCTGTTTCTTTATTGTATCTATTGCAATTATTTTTAATTGATGTTTTTCGCCAATCGAGAATACTTCATCCGGATGACTTATTCTTGAATGTGATGTTTCAGCTAAATGACATAAAACGTCTATTTCTCCGTTTACTTCAAAAAACGTACCAAAACTCGACCAACCCTTGCAAATACAATTATCTAGAACCATACCTACAGAATATTTTTCGATTATTTTAGATTTATCTTCAGCTTTAGATGAACTTATTACTTCTCTTCTAGAAACTAAAATATTTCCCCTTTGAGTATCAATTTTAATTATTTTAAATTCTTGCTCGGTGTTCATAAGATGATCAAAAGATTTTAATGGTCTTGTATCCACCTGCGAGCCTGGACAAAAGCATCCTAGTTTAGTCTTAGTATCTTCAATAATTACACCACCTTTAATTTTTTGAATAAATTTTCCTTTAATATTTTCTCCAGATTCAAATTTCTTTTTTAATTCGTTAAATCCTTTTATTTTGTTTGCTTTAATTGCTGATACAACTACATTTCCAGAAGAGTCTTCAATTTTTTCTAAATATACTTCAAGTTTATCACCCACTTTAATTTCTTTGTTTATAAAAAGTTGTTTAATCTCTCCTATATCAAGGATTGCCTCACTTTTCATGCCAGGTATGTTAACATATATATTTTTTTCAGAAATCTTTGAAATAGATCCAGCTAATATTTTGCCTTCTTGGATTTTTGTTTTAGAAAAATTATCAATTAACAACTTTTTAAACGTTTGGTTTTGCGTGTTTGAGATATCTTTATAAATATCCATTAATTTTTAATTTCCTATCCATAATTGTTTTAATTTTTAAAAAGCATCGTCTTCTACTAAGTTTAGTTGTATTTAGCAATATAGAATCTTTTGTTTTTTTTAGTGGCCCATATTTTCTTTCACGATCAGATTTATCCCTATTTTTAAGGCTTTTTAGAACTTCTGGATAGGTTATTTTCTTTTTTAATTTTTTATACTCATTAAATCTTCTTTTAGCTCTTATTTGTAAATTAGCTGTTATGAAAAATTTAAACATAGCATCTCTAACTTGAACTGTAATTATATCTCTCCCATCAAGAACTGATCCAGAATATTTTTTTGGTGGAGAATATGCACATTTTTGCTGAAAACTGTGTACTATTTTTCTTACTTTTTTATCTTTTGCAATAATTGATGCAGAAGTTGCAACTTTGTCAGACAATAAGCTTTTATCATTTAAGTCTTTTATTCTTAATTTTTTTATTTTTTCTTTTAAAACTTTATAATTAAACTTTTTTGGATTTTTTAATCTCATTTTACCTATAAATCTATAAATACGCCCAGTATCGAGATGAAGAAGATTGTAATGTTTAGCTATTAATTTTGCCTGTGTTCCAGCTCCTGCGGCTGCAGGAGAATCGATAGCAACAGTGATTATTTTTTTTTTTCTCTTCAATTTATTTTTGCTCCTATACTTATCAAAATTTTTAAAAAATTTGGAAAAGATGTCTTAATTGAGTCTTTATCATTAATTGTAAATTTTCCATTTAGTGTAAGAGCCGCTATAACAGACATCATAAATACTCTGTGATCTTTTAAAAATTTTTTTATATGATATTTTCCACCAGGGTCAAGTTTAGGATTACCAAATATAGTTATATCGTTTTTAACTCGTTTAATTTTTACACCAATCATTCTCAAAAAATCAATTGCTATATTTAGTCTCGGACTTTCTTTTTTATTTAATTCATCTAAATTTTTAAATTTAGAAATTCCTTTAGATTTTGCAGCAACCAAAAAAATTAATAAAAATTCATCTATAGCTGAACTATTAAGACTTGAGGGACAATTAATAGATTTAAAGTTTTTTGTACTTTTAATTTTAATATTTCCAATAAGTTCCCCTCTATAATTCTTTTTATTTAATATTTTAATATTTGCATTCATTTTTTTTAAAATTTTCAAAATTCCAATTCTAGATGGGTTTAAATTTATATTCTTAATTAAAAGTTCAGAATTTTTAGATAGCAATGTCAGTATTATAAAAAAGGATGCAGAGCTAATATCTCCTGGTACTTTATATTCAAATGAATTGAACTGATTTAGTCCCTCGATTTCAATAATATCGTATAGATTTTTTCTTTTTATTTTAATTGGATAATTTAAATACTTAAGCAGCAACTCGGTATGATTTCTAGAATGTAACGCCTTAATTTTTGTGACTCCAGGTGTATTAATTGCACTTAAAATAATACAAGTTTTAACTTGAGCACTGCCTTTATCCTCCTTATAATTTATAGGTCTAAGCAAATTTGATCCATAGATTTCAAGGGGTAACAAGTTTTTTTTTGATTTAATTTTTACTCCAAACATATTTAAAGGTTTTATAACCCTTGAAAAATCTCTTTTAGAAAGACTGTTATCCCCAATTAATTTGATCTTTTTATTTGTAGCCGAACATAATCCAATAATACATCTCGCTAGCGTTCCTGAGTTTCCAGCATTTATTACAGTTTTATTTTTTAAATTAAATCCATTTATGCCAACTCCATGAATCTCTATATGATCTTTTTTTCTTATATAATTTACTCCAATTTTTTTTAGAGCTTTTAGTGAATTAATTACATCCTCAGATTCTAATAAATTAAATATTTTTGATTTTCCTGCTGCTATAGAAGATAACAAGATACATCTTATACTTAAACTTTTATCACTTGACACTTCAATTTGATTATTAAATGGCCTAATTCGACTTTCTATTTTTATTTGATTTTTCACTTGAAATTAAATAGTAAAACCTTCTCCAAAATATGCTTCGATTGCTTTTGTATTTTTTATAAGCTCTTGAGGAGTTCCTTTCGCAACAATTTTTCCTTCAGTTAAAACCATTGCTGAGTCAACTGTATTTAAAAGATCTCTGCTACTGTGATCAGATATAGAAACTGATATTTTTTCAAACATTTGTAGACTTACAATAATTTGCTGTATCATTCTCACACTTTGAGGGTCAAGTGCAGCGAATGGTTCATCTAAAATTAAAATTTTAGTATCTTTGACCATAGCCATGGCTAGAGTTAATTTCCTTACTTGTCCTCCTGAAAGAAATTTTGATTTTAATTTTATAACATTTTGTAATTCAAACTTTCTTATTAAATTATTTATTTTAAGCAATCTTTCCTCTCTATTTTTAATATGTATTTCTGCTATAGCCATTAGATTATCGTAAACAGATAAATCTGCCCATGAACCTCCATATTGAGGAACCCAAGATATTCCAAATTTTGAACATCTTATATGTGTTGGGATGTCTGTTGCATCTTTTCCATCAATAAATATCTTGCCAAATGTTGGTTTAACTAGACCGATTATAGAATGATAAATTGAACTTTTACCTGCCCCGTTTGGCCCAAGTAATCCTGAAACTTCATTCTTTTGAATACTTAAATTTAATTTTTCTACAATTTGTCTATTCCCATAAGTAATACTTAAATTTTGTAATTCTATGATTGGTTTTTTTTCTTTAAAAGATTTAATTCTGAATTTTTTGACTAAAACATTCATTTTTTAACCATTGTAACTTTTTTGGAATTATTAACAAATCCAAGTTTTATATCACCTGATATCATGTTAATGATAGCTCTGTCAGTATATAAATTGTAGTTATCACTATTGAAAATAACATTATTATAAATTGTAGAGATTTTATCAGTGAAAATTAAATCTAAATTTTCAGCCGAAATTGTTTTATCTAAATAATTGATTTTTATATCATTATTAAAATAGGTATTATTGTTAATTTTGTTATATTTTGCATTTTTAGAATATATAAAAATTGGAACCCTATTTTTTAAATTAACTATTGCAACAACACCCTCCATTTTTACTATATTATCCGTCTGATCTAATTGATCAACAATAGCTCTTTCTGCATTTATATAATAAGAATTTCCCTGTTCATCTACAGCATTATATTCTAAATTCACCAGTTCATTGAGTATGTCTTTGTTGGTAACTTTTTCAATTTTTTTTTCTGTACCAGATAAACTTAAATCCTCTTTATCACTTTTAAAAAACGTATAATAAAAAGCAATTAATATAGATGCGATTATTGTTAAAATAAATAATTGAAAAATTATCTTTACTCTCATTTATTATGAAATATTTGCATTTAGAATATTATGCATATGTAATAAACCAGTTATTCTCTTTTTATTCTTTTTATAAACACATAGTGCAGTTATCTTTTTAGTATTCATTATAGATAATGCCTCAACGGCAAGCATATCTTCATTAACTATTATAGGATTTTTTTTCATTACTTTTTTAATTATTAAGCTCTGGATATTCTCTGATTTAAGATTGAGCCTCTTAAAATCACCATCAGAAATTATTCCTGTGGTAGCGCCAGATTTATTTTTTGCTATTAAAACTCCAAGGTTTTTCTTATTAAAAACTTTTAATGCAGTTTTAATATTAGAAATTTCGTTGATAAAAGGAATTTTTTTTCCTTTGTACATCAATTCTCCAACAGTTTTCAATTTTGCTCCTAAACTTCCGCTAGGATGAAATCTCTTAAAATCTAGTTTAGAAAACTTTCTTTGATTTATTGTACATATTGCTAAAGCATCTCCAAAACACATTTGCATCGTTGTACTTGAACTGGGAATATAGTTCCCGGGACCTGCTTCGATAATTGTTGGTAGCAAAAACTTAACATTACTTGACTTGTAAAGAAGAGAATTTTTTTTTGACGTAATACCAATCAATCTAATATTTTTATTTCTTTTTACATATTGAATAATATTCTTTAACTCGGATGTCTCGCCGCTATGACTAAATAAAACAATTAAATCTTTTGAGCTAATCATTCCCAGGTCTCCATGTGAACACGAACCCGCATCAACGTAGAATGAAGAAATTCCTAAAGAAGATAAAGTTGATGCTATTTTTTTTGATACGATCCCTGATTTACCTACTCCAGAAAAGATAACTTTTCCTCTACACTTTAATAATTCGTATACTATTTTTTCAAAATCTTTATTCAAAGTTTTTTTGAGTTTTTGAAGCGAGTTTATTTCAGTTTGAATTACCTGCTTACCAATCAACGAATATTTTTTTTTCATATTTTTAATGGGACCAAATATCTTCTGTAAATGATGCTAAGTCCAACTCTACTCTTGTATGAATATATTTAATTGCATCTTCATAAAGTTTATTTCTACTTTCTCTAATTAAAATTTGTTTCAAATTTGAATAAATTTTATGGAGATATATAACATCGGTTGCACAATATTTTAATTGTTTTTCTGTAAGTTCACCACCAAAGTCTGTACTTTGAAATTGTTTACTTATTTCTATCCCTAAAAATTCTTTAACTAAATCTTTCAAACCATGTCTGTCAGAGTAACTCCTAGCAATTTTACTCATTATTTTTGTACAATCTACATTCTCAACTTTTACATTTAAATACTTTTTAATAAATGTCATATCAGCTCTTGCAAAATGAAATATTTTTTTTATATCTTTATTTACTAATAATTTTTTTAAGTTAGGAGCGTTATAATTTTCTCTATTTAATTGAATTATATGGGCGTCATTGTTTCCAGAAGATATTTGGACTAAATATAGCTTATCTCTATTTATATTAAGCCCAGAAAATTCAGAGTCAATTGCCAAAGACTTTTTGTCATCTAGCCTTATTTCATCTGGTAAATCGTTTTGATGTAATTTAATATCAAATTGCATAATCTATATATATATGAAACCTAAAGAAATTCTAGTTTTTGGAGCATCCGGCCAATTGGGAAGGAATTTATTGAGAAAATTAGCAAGAAATAATTTTAAAGTTACCGCAGTAACAAGAAATGTACACACAAAAGGATACATTCTCAAAAGCCAAGCAAATGCCGGTTGGATAGATGTCGTTGAAATGGACACCTTTGATTTTGAAAAATTAAATGAGATTTTCAAAAATAAGGATATATGTATTAATTTAATAGGTATACTAAATGAAAAAAATAAATCTTCTTTTAATAACATTCATAGCTTGCTTCCAAAAAAATTAGCAGAAATTTCTTTAAGAAATAATCTTGAACAATTCATACACTTATCTGCATTAGGAGTTGAAGGTGCAGTCGAAAGTAAATATGCATTAAGTAAAATGAATGGGGAAAATGAGATTAA
Source organism: uncultured Pelagibacteraceae bacterium (assembly GCA_902629075.1). Taxonomy (GTDB): domain Bacteria; phylum Pseudomonadota; class Alphaproteobacteria; order Pelagibacterales; family Pelagibacteraceae; genus Pelagibacter. The sequence goes on from CACOPK010000004.1 coordinate 48,160, forward strand.
AAAAGTATTTAAAAATTATGTTATACTGAAACCATCTCTTGTTTATAGTGTTGATGATAAATTTACTACGATGTTAATGAATTTATTAAAGTTGTTTCCAATTTTTCCACTTTACTACGAGGGAAAAACTAAATTTTATCCAATACACGTTTCTGACATGTGCGATATAATTGAAAATGTAATCATCAATAATTTTAGATCTACAACTATTGAATGTTTGGGACCAGAAGAATTATCTTTTAAAGAGATTATAAAAAAATTAGTAAAAAATCTTGAAATTAAAAGAGTGTTAGTTCCCATTCCTATAATTCTTGCAAAACAAGTTGCAAAAATATTTGAGTTAACAATGAAAAATCCATTACTTACAAAAGATCAATTAATTTTATTAAAATATGATAATTCACCATCGGGAAAATATAAGACTAATCTAGATTTAAAACTAAATTCAGATCTAAAGATTTTTGATAAGGAAATATTAAAATATTCTTACATGTGGAAAAGTGGTGGTGAATTCTCAAGAAAGGAAGAATAATTAATTTAAGCAGATTTTACTTTTTTTTCTAAGAAAGCTGGCATTTCATCATCTTTTAATGCAACATCTTCCTTTCTACCTTTTGGCTGATAAACTATCATTAGGTGTAGCGGACAGTATGAAAATTTTTCAACAGTTTTTCTCCCACAAAATGAAGAGGCTTTTTCGTTTGGATGTCCCTCCATATATTTGCAGGTATTTTCATTTAATTCTTCTAAGGATATATTTTTAGCCTCTTCAAAATTTTTATCCAACAATAAACTTCTAAATTTATATCTTTTGGAGTTATTAGTTGATTTTTGCTCTAAAATTTTGTCTTTTGTATTATAATTGAATGGAGTGTTTTTCTTTTTAATTTTTATGGATAAATTCAACCTATGAGCTTTACCAATAACAGCATTTCTGCTTACACCCCCTATCATTTCTGCTATTTGGGATGCAGTTTTGCCTTTTCCCCACTCATTTCTTAAAATTTCAATTTTTTTTTCGTCCCAGCTCATTAATTACTAAATATAGTATATTTTAAAAATATTTATACAATATTATGTAACCCATAAATTAGGCTTATTCGCAAGTTTTTTTTTGTTTTTTTTAACAGTTTTTTTTAAACGCAAATTTAACCAATGGTTGCATTTTATTTAAGTCAATATGATTTAAATGTGTATAACATAAAAACAAATTTATGAGCTCACTAGCAAATAATTATAATAGAAGAAAAATTTCATTTAAATATGGAAAGGGTAGCTTTTTATACTCAACCACAGGAAAAAAATATTTAGATTTTGTCCAAGGAATTGCTGTAAATTCTTTAGGTCATGCCAATCCCTATCTTGTTAAAGCATTAAATAATCAAGCAAAAAAAGTCTGGCATGTGTCAAATGCTTTTCAAATTCCAGAGGCAGAAAAGTTAGCAAAAATGTTGACACAGAAAACATTTGCCGACAAGGTTATCTTTCAAAATAGTGGAGCAGAGGCAACAGAAGCAGCAATAAAGATTGCAAGAAAATATTTTTTTTCAATTGGGAAATTAAATAAAAATAGAATTTTGTGTATAAAGAATTCATTTCATGGAAGAACAATAGCTGCAATTTATGCAAGTGGATCAACAAAAATGACTGAAGGATATGGACCAAAAGTTCCAGGTTTTGATCATATCAATTTTAGAAATTTTAAACCAAGATTTCCAAATTTAAGAAAGAAAATAACAAAAAATACAGCTGCAATAATGGTAGAATCTGTAATGGGAGAAGGTGGTATTAAAGTTATTCCTGACAAATGTCTCAAGTACTTAAGAAAAATATGTAATGAAAAGAAAATTTTGTTAATTCTCGATGAAGTGCAATCAGGTATAGGTAGATCTGGAAGCTTTTTTGCTTTTGAAACTTCAAAAATTAAACCAGATATTGTTCCAATAGCAAAAGGAATAGGTGGAGGGTTTCCTATAGGTGCGGTTTTAATGACCAATAAAGTTGCCAGAGCTATGTCTCCCGGAAGTCATGGGTCAACATTTGGAGGAAATCCAAATGCTTGCGCTGTAGGAGCTGAGGTTATGAAACAAATATTCAAGCCTCAATTTTTAAATAATGTGAAAAAAATGTCAGATTATTTTTATTTAAGATTGAATGTTATAAGTAATAATTATCCAAAAATTGTAAAAGAAATTAGAGGAAAAGGTTTGTTGATCGGATTAAAATTACTTGTTGATCAAACAAAATTTATAAAATCGTTAGAGAAAAATTACTTGTTGACAATTAGAGCAGCTGAAAATGTTGTAAGAATTTTGCCTCCTTTAAATGTTAAAAAGACTGAAATTGATCTTGCGTTAAAAATAATAGAGAAGGTTTGTAAAAACTATAAATAATTATGAAAAACTTTATAAATTTAAAGGATGTTCCAACAAAAGATTTAAGAAAAATCCTAAATGACGCAAAGAAAAGAAAAAAGAAAAGAAAAAAACTAAACACCCTAGAAGCTGATAAAGATCAACCATTAAAAGGTAAACTGCTTATCCAAATGTATGAAAAGCCTAGTTCAAGAACTAGATTAAGTTTCTATATTGCTATTAATCAATTGGCAGCAAAATCTATAACTGTCAAGAAGAGCGAATTACATTTAGGAAAAGGTGGTGAAAGCTTAGCAGATACAGCAAAAATTTTATCTACCTATGGTGATGGTTTTTTGCTGAGAACAGATAGTGATAAAAAAATTGAGGATTTTAGTAAGAACTTAACAATTCCTCTCATAAATTTGCTAAGCCCAAGCTCTCATCCTTGTCAGGTGCTCTCAGATATTTTTACTATAGAGGAAATTAAAAAAAAACCTATATCCAAGTTAAATATATGTTGGATTGGTGATTCTAATAATGTTCTTAATTCTTTAATTGCAGTATCAGTAAAATTTAAGTTTAAATTAAATATCGGATGTCCAAAAAATTATAGACCACCCATGTTTGTTATGAATTGGGTTAAAAAAAATAAAGGAAAAATTTATATCTTAAATGATATAAAAAAGGCAGCAAAAAATGCTGATGTAGTATTTACTGATAAAGTATTTTCTCTTAATGATAAAGGCAATAAAGTTAAAAAAATTCAAGATTTTAAAAATTATAGAATTAATTCTAATTTAATGAAAGTTACACGACCAAACTCAATTTTCCTTCACTGTCTTCCCAGGGGAGATGAAGTTTCAGAGGAAGTTTTTTTAGGAAAAAAATCTAGAGTTTGGCAACAAGCTTTAAATAGAGTCCATGTTCAAAAAAGCATTCTGCTCTATAGTTTTGGAAAGTTAAGGTAATGGAAGTGGATTATCTGAATATTGATTTAAAAAAAGGATAACCGATGCCCGATCTTTCTCTTTTCTTAGACCAGCAAAACTCATTTTTGTGCCTTTTATCCATGTTTGAGGTTTTTTAAGATATCCATTCATTTCTTCAAAAGTCCATTCTTTTCCGTAGTCAGTAAGAGCTTGAGAATATTTGTAATCTTCTATTGCACCAACATTTCTACCTAAAACCCCATAAAGAGCTGGTCCGATTTTGTTCGCCCCACCTTTTTCAACAACATGGCATGCTGAACATTTTTTAAATACCTTTTCTCCATGAGATACATCACCCAAGGCTAACAAGGATGCAATATCAACTTCCTCAATAACCTCACTTTTAGTTTCAGAAATTTGATTAGTTACATCATTTTCAGGTATCTCAACTTTATATCCAGCAGTCTCTGGATTATCTACATGAAAAATTAAATCTGAAATTTTACCTATGCCAATAAATAATAACGCAATTAACAATATCGAAGCTACTATTTTATTTATTTCAAATGAATCCATGATTTTTACTTACCAACGTCGTATAACATGTTAAACATAAAAAATAATATATAATTATTTTAATTTAAGCGGCTGAAAGACGCATAAATACTGAAATTAATGACTAAAACGATTATTTTAATACCATCAAGACTTGGAGCTAGCAGATTACCCAACAAGCCTCTTCTCAAAATTAATAATAAATCTCTAATTACACATGTTTATGAAAAAGGGTTATCTACAAATATTGGAGATGTTTATGTCGCAACGTGTGATCAGGAAATATTTAACGAGGTTATTAAAAATAATGGAAAAGCAATACTTACAAAAAACGAGCATTTAACAGGAACAGATAGGATCTTTGAAGCTTATGAGTTGCTCAATAGAAACGATATAGATTATATTATTAATTTACAAGGGGATGAGCCTTTAATTGATAAAAATGACATTATAAATTTAAATACTTTAGCAATACAGAATGGTTCAGAAATAGCCACTCTTGCATGTGCGCTTCAAAAAAAAAATATAAATAACAAAAATGTAGTAAAAGTTTTTTGTAGTAAAGAAATCAAAAAAAATAAATTCTCTTTTGCTATAAAATTTTTAAGATCTTTAGAAAATGAAAAAATTGATAATGTTTATCATCATATCGGAATTTATATTTATAAAACTACTGCACTTAAGAAGTTTGTTAAATTGAAGCAGTCTAATAATGAAATTAATCTCAAGCTTGAGCAGCTCAGAGCTCTTGATAATAATATTAGAATTGATGTTATTTTTGCAAATTCTAAACCTATTGGAGTAGATACAAATGAAGATTATCTGGAAATTAAAAAACTAATGGAATATAAATCTTAAATTATGAAAATTGCTTATCAAGGTATTCCTGGAAGCTATAGCGAAAGCTGTGCCAAAAAAAACTATCCAGATTGTGAGACTATTTCCTGCAAAACATTTGATGAATGTTTTGAAATCGCTAGCAATGATAGCAAAATTAGAACAATAATTCCTGAGTCAAATAAAACGACAGGGAATATTGGTATTGAATATTTAATATTTAAATTTAGGCTAAACATTTACGCAGAACACTTTTATAAAATAAGTCATAATTTATTAGGCGTAAAAGGAAGTAAAATAGAAAATATTAAAAACGTATATTCTCATGCACAAGCTTTAAGTCAGTCCTCAAAATTTATAAAAAAAAATAACTTAACCGAGCAAGTCAGGGCTGATACAGCCGGATCTGCAAAATATGTTTCAGAAACTAATGATAAAACAAAAGCAGCAATTGCATCTAGCCTTAGCGCAGAAATATATAACTTAGATGTAATTGAAAAAGATATTCAAGATAATAAGGAAAATTTCACAAGATTTTTATTAATGGGAAAAGATATTATTCAACCAGAGAATGATGATAAATTATATGTTACTTCTTTTTTATTTAAATTAAAAAGTAAGCCAGCAGCTCTTTATAGCTCTCTTCAAGGTATGGCAATTAATGGAGTTAACATGATCAAACTTCAAAGTTTTCCCGAAAAAAATTCTTTTTCATCATATTTTTTTCTATGTGAGGTTGAGGGACACTTAAATCAAGAAAAAATCAAAAACTCATTGGAGGATTTAAATTATCATTGTGAAGATATGAGTGTTTTAGGGGTTTTCGAAGCAGATAAACTTAGAAATAAATAAGATATCATATTGAAGATTACAAATTATTACTGATATAATATATCGGGGGCCATCCAGGTGAAGGTACCATGAACTCCCCTAGATCTTAACGGAAGCAAGGGTATTGAGTATTTATTCAGGTTGGTTGGTCTCCTACTAGATATATGACATCAAATAGCAAAGTATTAGCTTTAAAATATAGGCCACAGACTTTTGATCAATTAGTTGGTCAAAAAGTTATTTCGCAAAGTATATATAATTCAATTAAGAACAATAAGATTCCTAATGCATACATGTTTTTAGGAATCCGTGGATCTGGCAAAACTAGTACCGCAAGAATTGTCGCTAAAGCTTTAAACTGTGAAAACGGAGTTGAAAATTTATGTAAAAAAGATTTTTGCCAAAGTTGTAAATCTATTATTGAAGGAAATAATATTGATATACTAGAAATAGATGCTGCAAGCAAAACTAGCGTAGATGATGTAAGAGAGCTAATAGAATTTTCTAGATATAAACCTTCAACAGCAAAATATAAAATATTTATATGTGATGAAGTACATATGTTTTCAAAATCTGCATTTGCAGCTTTATTAAAAACATTAGAGGAACCACCTCCTTATTTAAAGTTTATATTCGCAAGCACAGATGTAAAAAAAATTCCAGTTACTATAATCTCAAGATGTCAAAGGTACGATCTTTCAAGAGTTAATTCCAATGAACTATTCAATTATTTAGACAAAATAAAAGGTTATGAAAAAGGAAATATCTCTGATGATGCAATTAAATTAATAGTAAAACTATCAGAGGGATCTGTGAGAGACTCTCTATCTTTGCTAGATAGAGCAATGCTTGTAGCAAATGAAGGCAAAGAACTCGACCTCAAAACTGCTCAAAAAATATTTGGTTACTTTGAAAAAAGTATAATTATAGAATTAATTCAATTTATTTTAGAGGGAAATGAAGTTAAAACCTTGGAAGTATATAGAAAAATATATAAATCTGGAGTCGAGCCTAAAGTATTTCTAAACGAATATTTAGAAACTCTTTACTATATTAAAAATATTGATTTTATTAATTTAGATGGAACAAATTTTGATTTGAACGATCAAGAATTTGAAAGAATTAAATCTTTATCCAATAAATTAGAAAATAAAAATCTACTTCTATTATGGCAATTTACTTTAAACAATCTTGAAAAAATTGATATTATAAAAAATCAACATCAATTTATTGAAATGTTTTTAATCAGATCACTATACCTTAAAAATATTTTAAATAGTAAAAATAAACCTGAGACTAGTAGTAGTAAAAAAGACTTAGAGTTAAATCATCCAAAAATAAAAAATATAACTCAGCAACAAAAAGAAACTATAGATCAACTTAAAAATGTAGAACAAGAAGAAAAAATTACTCCAAAAACAGAAGTAAAAAATAAATTTGAGGGCATTGAAATTAAAAGTTTAGAGGAACTAATTAATTTTTCTGAAGAAAAAAAAGAGTTAAAAATAAAATATGAACTTGAAAATAATTTAAGATTAGTAAGTTTTAAAAATGGGAAAATCGAAATTTCATTTAATTCTAATCTTGATAAATCCTTTGTAAAGGAGTTAAGTACAAAATTACTAGAGTGGACAAAAAAAAGATGGATTATAGCCTTTTCTAAAGAAAATGGATTGCCTACTTTGAAAGAAAAAAAAAATAATTTGAAAAAAAATATTTTAAAAAGAGGTTCCGAGTCAAAATTTTCAAAAGATATAAAAACATTATTTCCAGATGCAGAACTTTTGAATATTGAGGAGGAAAGTAAATCATGACGGATTTTTCAAAAATACTTGAAAAAGCAAAAGAATTAGAAAAGAAAATGAAAGAAAGCCAAGAGGCAATAAAAAAAATTGAAGTTATAGGAAAATCTGGTGGTGATTTAGTAAAAGTTAAATTAAATGGCGAAGGTGAAATGATTTCAGTTGAAATTTCTGAAAAACTATTTGTTGAAGAAAAAAATATAATAGAAGATTTAATTAAAGCTGCACATAATAACGCAAAAGCTGAATTAAAATCAAAGACAACAGAAGAAATCTCAAAGTCATCAGGAAATTTAGGAATACCTGGTTTCAAATGGCCTTTATAATCTAAATGCAAAATATAATTGAAATAGATGAATTAATAAAATTAATATCTAAACTTCCAGGATTGGGGCCGAGATCTGCTAAGAGAATAGTTTTAAAGATGATAAATAATAGAGAGGAATTAATAAAACCTATGGCCAAAAGTTTAGCGGAGGTTTATAAGAATATATCCCGATGCAAAACTTGCGGCTCGTTAAAATCTAACACAATTGGATGTAACAATTGTGAAAATATAAAACAAAAGTTCAATAAAATTTGCGTCGTAGAAAATATAGCTGATCAATGGAGTATAGAGGCATCCAGTGTTTATCAAGGTTATTTTCATATATTAGGAGGAACGATTTCTTCAAACAATCTTAATAAAGATGAATTGTTAATTAATGCATTAGTCGAAAGAGTAAAAAAAGAAAAAATCGAAGAGGTAATTCTTGCTACAAGCGCAACTATAGAAGGTCAAACAACTGCATTTTATATACAAGATAGCCTCAAAGATGTTGATGCAAAAATATCTAAACTCGCACAAGGATTACCAGTTGGAGGCGAAATTGAAACATTAGATGATGGAACACTGATTTACGCTTTTAAAAACAGGAAGTCATTTGTTAAAGATTAATTTTTTTTGATTAATCTATTTAAATGTAATAGCGGCTCTGTATAACCTGATGGTTGATCTTTTCCTTGAAAAACAAGTTCACAAGCTGTTTTAAAAGCTATAGATCGATCATAATTGGGAGACATTTTTTGGTAAAGTTTGTCATTTCTATTTTGATCATCCACAACTTTTGCCATTTTTTTCATAATTTCTAAAACTTGCTTTCTGCTACAAATTCCATGATAAAGCCAATTAGTAATTTGCTGAGATGAGATTCTTAGTGTAGCTCGATCTTCCATAAGTCCAATGTTATTTATATCTGGAACTTTTGAACAACCTATTCCTTGATCAATCCATCTTACAACATATCCTAATATGGTCTGTGCTGAATTTGAAATTTCATTATTTATCTCTTCAACTGACCAATTAGGTTTTTTTACAATTGGTATATTTAACAAATCGTCAAGTTTTGCTTTCTGCCTACCTTTCAATTTAATATGTTTATCAAATATATTTATTTTATGGTAATGAAGAGCGTGTAGAGCTGCCGCTGTTGGTGATGGAACCCATGCACAATTTGCACCAGCCTCTAAATGATTGATTTTTTGTTTTAACATATCAGACATTTTATCAGGCATAGCCCACATTCCTTTCCCAATCTGTGCAACACCAGAAAAACCACATTTCAAGCCAACGTCTACATTGTTATTTTCGTAAGCATTTATCCAAGCAGATATTTTCATATCTCCTTTTTTGATCATAGGTCCAGCTTCCATTGATGTGTGCATCTCATCTCCGGTCCTATCTAAAAAACCAGTATTTATAAAAAAGACTCTATCCTCTAAAGTTCTTATGCATTCTTTTAAATTTACTGTGGTTCTTCTTTCTTCATCCATTATTCCACATTTAATTGTGAATTTTTTTAAACCTAAAACTTCTTCTACTTTTGAAAACAATAAATCAGTAAAAGATGTTTCATCAGGCCCGTGTTGCTTCGGCTTTACTATATAAATAGAACCTGTTCTTGAATTGTTTTTATTTTTTAAATCATGTATTGCACATAATGATGTAACAAATGCATCTAGTATGCCTTCAGGTATTTCAGATCCATCTTGAAGCAAAACAGCTGAATTGGTCATTAAATGTCCAACATTTCTATTTAATAAAAGAGCTCTACCATGAAGATTTTCTTTTTTACCAAGTTTAGATATATAATTTCTGTTTGGATTTAGTTTTCTTCTTAATTTTTTTCCATCTTTTTCAAACTCTGCAACTAAATCTTTTTTCATAAGACCAAGCCAATTTCGATAACCAATAATTTTATCTTCAGCATCAACAGCAGCTACAGAATCCTCATGATCACATATTGTAGAAATTGCCGACTCTATAATTATATCAGATATACCTGCGGGATCTCCCTTGGCACTAAATGCACTTGGATTTATAATTATTTCAACATGAAGATTATTGTTTTTTAAAATAATTCCTGAAATTTTTTGTTTTTCCAATCTATACCCAATATATTTATTATTATCTTCAAGTTGAGTAATTTTTTTATTGGCATGAAGCACCAAGTTATGATCTTTGATTGATATATGGTCAACCTTCTTCCAAGATAAGTTTTGTATTTTAAAATTATTATCTAAAAAATCTTTAGTATAATTTATTACTTGCAATCCTCTCTCAGGGTCATATCTTTCACTTATAGACTCCTCTGATGAGATCACGTCTGTTCCATACAGGCTATCGTATAAGCTCATCCATCTTGCATTTGCTGCATTTAGTGCATATCTTGCATTCATAATAGGTACAACAAGTTGTGGACCACCAATACTTGATATCTCTTGGTCTAAATTTTTTGTTTTAATGATAAAATCAGGTCCTTCCTTTTTAAGATAACCTATTTTTTCAAGATAACCTCTGTATTCATTTAGATTAAATTCCTTTTCATAATTTTCCAAATGCCATCTATCTATATCCATTTGAATTTTTTTTCTTATTCTGAGTAATTCTATATTTTTTGAGTTCAACTCATGTCCTACTTTGCTTAATCCTTTCCAAAATTGATCTTTTGTAACCTCGGTTCCTGGAATAGCTTCGGTGTTAATAAAATTATAAAGATTTTCTGAAATCGATAAGTTTTCAGTATTAATATATTTTTTTGACATATAAGTTTATGAGTAGATTGTTTTAAGAAAAATTTATATAATAGTAAATTGGTAATATTGAGCCACTTTATTGCCTTTATTTTATAAAATATTGAAATTATGAAAAATTATCTAAATTTTGAAAATGAGGTCAAAGAATTAGAAGCAGAGCTTGAAACCTTAAAAGACCCTTATAATAAAGAGGGTATATCAGAGGTAAATACAGATGAAATCAAGTCATTTGAGAATACAATAAATAATAAATTAGAAAAAATTTATTCAAATCTTGATCCATGGCAAACCACGCAAGTTGCAAGACATGAGGATCGACCAAAAGCAAAGTATTTTATTGAAAATTTATTTTCAGATTTTGTTCCATTATCCGGGGACAGATTCTATGGGGAAGATAACTCGGTGATAGCTGGTTTTGGTAAATTCAATAATAATTCAGTTTTGATAATAGGACAGGAAAAGGGAGAAAATCTGGAGGAAAGATTAGATAGAAATTTTGGAATGATGAGGCCTGAGGGATACAGAAAAAGTATAAGACTAATGGAACTTGCAAATAAATTTAATATTCCAATAATTTCCTTTATAGATACTCCCGGCGCATATCCCGGCGTGGGTGCTGAGGAGAGAGGACAGGCCGAAGCAATTGCAAGATCAATTGAGACTTGCATGAAGCTCGAAGTTCCAAATATATCTATTATTATTGGAGAGGGTGGATCAGGAGGAGCGATTGCCCTTGCGTCAGCAAACAAGGTTCTGATGTTAGAAAATGCAATTTACTCTGTAATTTCTCCAGAAGGATGTGCAACAATATTATGGCGTGACCCAAAAAAAACTTTAGAATCTGCAACTGCAATGAAATTAACCTCGAAAGAATTATTTAATTTAAATATTATAGATGAAATAATAAATGAACCCATTGGTGGCGCTCATAGAGATAGAGAACAAACGTTAGAAAATATTAAAAATTCAATTGGAAAACATTTAGAAACATTTCAAAATTTAACCAAAGAAGAAATTGTTCTACAACGAAAAAATAAATTTTTAAAAATCGGAAGAGGAAAAGGTTTTTCAAGTAAATCAGAAATAAATACAGGATTGTCCTACCAGAAAGACAAAATTGATATTATTTTAGAAAAATTATTTAAGAATAAAAAAACTTTATTTTTGACCTTTCTAGCAGTATCTTTATTAGTAATTATTGTCTATAATTTATAGAGCACCACAACAATGTTTATATTTTTTTCCTGAACCACAAGGGCACGGTTCATTTCTTCCTATTTTTTTATTACTAATATTTTCATAATTTCTTTTTTCTGGCGATAAATTATTTTCTTTCTCAGATGGATTATTTACAATTTTTATATTCATCAATAGTCCAATAAATTGAGATTTTAATCTATTTAAAAGTTCTTCAAATAAGTTAAAGGCCTCTTTTTTATATTCTATGAGAGGATCTCTCTGTCCGTACGACCTTAATCCTATTACCTGTCTCAATTGCTCTAAATATTGAATATGTGTTTTCCAATTCTGGTCAATTAGCTGTAGAAATATCCTTTTTTCAATTTCTTTTGATTTATCTTCTCCAAGTATAATTGTCCTTTGTTCACGTTTAGATATAAATTTATTCTTAATTATTTCTTCAAATATTTTGTCATTACTTAATTTAAGCTGATCTATTTCCTCTTTGTTAAAAGCACCTCCAAATGAAGAAAGTATTTTTTTTTCTAAATCTGTATTTTTAGTTTTATATTTTATGAGATCCTCTAATATTTGGTTTAAAAAATTATCTGCAAATTCAAAGGAGTTTGTGCTGTCGATCACTTTTTTTCTTTGTGAAAAAATTACATGTCTTTGATCATTTAACACATCATCAAACTTGAGAAGAGATTTTCTTATATCAAAATTTCTAGCTTCAACTTTTTGTTGAGCCCTTTCAAGAGCTTTATTTATCCAAGGATGATCTATACTCTCACCATCCTTTAAACCAAGTTTTTCCAATATGTTATTCATGGATTCTGAACCAAAAATTCTCATAAGGTCATCCTCTAAACTTACAAAAAAAATTGAATTTCCTTCATCTCCTTGTCTTCCCGATCTACCCCTGGCTTGATTATCTACTCTTCTACTCTCCATTCTTTCTGTTCCAATTACACACAATCCGCCTAGTTTTTTTATTTCTTCCCTAGAACCACGATCTGCTTTTTTTCCACCTAATTTAATATCCACACCTCTGCCAGATATACTTGTTGTAATAATTACTGATTTTTTTTTACCAGCATTTGCAATAATTTCAGCCTCTCTGTCATGATTTTTAGCATTAAGTATTATATGATTTATTTTTTTTTTATTTAGTAAATCTGAATAATGTTCTGATTTATTTATGCTACTTGTGAATATTAAAATTGGTTGGCCTAAGTTATATTTTTCATTAATCACATTTACTATTGCCGTGTCTTTTTCATTAACAGTTCTATAAATCTGATCATTAAAGTCTTCTCTTATCATTTTTTTATTTGTTGGTATTGAAATAACATTTAAATTATAAATTTCATAAAACTCTTGCGCTTCTGTAGTTGCGGTACCCGTACATCCACAAAGTTTATCGTATAATTTAAAATAATTCTGATATGTAATTGATGCCAACGTTTGGTTTTCAGTTTGAATAGATAAATTTTCTTTTGCTTCCAAGCTCTGATGCAGTCCATCTCCAAATCTTCGTCCAGGCATCTGTCTACCTGTTTGTTCATCAATGATTATAATTTCCTTATCTTTAACAATATAATCTTTACCATTTGAAAATATATAATTTGCCCTTAAAGATTGATTGACTAAATGAACTAAAGATAAATTTTCTGGATCGTAAAAATTATTATTTTTTAAAATACCAACTTCAGAAAATATTTTTTCTACATTATCAATTCCTTGGTTTGTAAGAAGAATATTTCTGTTTTTTTCATCAATATCAAAATCATCCTTATTCAATTTTCTAATCAATTTATTTACAAGGATATATTGGTCAGTCTTGTTTTCTGCTTGACCAGAAATAATCAATGGGACTCTGGCTTCATCAATTAAACAAGAATCTATTTCATCAACAATTGCATAATTATGACCCCTTTGAACCATCTCATCTTTAGAAAATCTCATATTATCTCTGAGATAGTCAAATCCCAGCTCGCTATTAGTTGCATAGGTAATATCACATAAATAATTTTTTCTCCTTTCCTCATCTGGCTGACCTGAATTAATGTAACCACATGTTAAACCTAAATATTTATAAATTTGCCCCATATTTTCAGAATCTCTTTTTGCAAGATAGTCGTTAACAGTTACAACATGAACTCCCTTGCCTTGAAGAGCATTTAAGTAAGCAGCAAGCGCAATAGTAAGAGTTTTCCCCTCACCAGTCTTCATTTCTGCAATTTTATTTTGGTTTAAAACAATTCCACCCATGATCTGTACGTCAAAGTGTCTTTCATTATTTATCCTTTTTGATGCCTCTCTTACAAGTGCATACGCTGTTGGAAGTAAATCTTTTAGTGATTTTCCCTCTTTTAGTTTTTTTTTTAGTTCTAGGGTTTTTTCTGAAAATTGATCCTCTTGAAGTTCACACATTTTATCTTCAAAAATTTTAATTTTTTCAACAGTTTTTGTTAAATTATCCAATTCTTTTTGATTAGAAGACTTGAAAATTTTAGATATAAAATTTAAAGGATTCAGCATATGATTTATTTGTTATTTCAAAGAATCTTATATAATTATAATATTTAATTTTTAAACATATATGCTTTTTCGGAAAGAAAAATATCAAATAAGTACAAATTCTATGGGGTTTTTCCAAAATTTAGAGCATATTGATGGTTTAGGCATCTCGGCAGTTTCCGCAAAATTATACGAAAATAAAAAAAGGGATGATTTAGTAATTTTTTATTTTAGAAAAGGTGCTTCATATGCATCAGTCTACACACAATCAAACATCAAATCAGAAAATATAAAATGGAATTTAGAAAATTCAAAAGATAAAATATACGGTCTATTAGTAAATACAAGGAATGCAAATGCTTTTACCGGAAAAGAGGGATACAAATCTATAACCAATATTTCAGCCATGCTATCAGAATTATTATCCAAAAAGCAAATGGAAGATGAAGAAGAACCTAAAAAAATTAAATTTAATAATTTATTATTTGCATCTACAGGCACAATTGGCGAAAATTTTCCTGAAAAAAAAATTATAGATGCAATTCCAAATCTAATTTACCACATAAAATATAATCAAAATAAATATATCTGGATGAAGGCAGCGATGGGTATTTTAACTACTGATACTAGACCAAAATTATCGATGGACGAATGTAAAATAGGAAACACCCCAGTAAAAATATATGGTTTAGCCAAAGGATCTGGTATGATTCATCCTGATATGGCAACTACTTTAGGTTTTATTTTTACTGATGCAAAAATAAACGGCAATGTACTAAAGCAGTTATTGAAAAAAAACATACAAAATTCGTTTAATGCGTTAACTTGCGATGGAGACACAAGTACAAACGATATGGTTAGTATATTTTCAACAGGCTACGCTAAGAATAAAGAAATTAAATCATACAGAGACAAATCTTTAAATGAATTTGACAAGTCATTAAATTTAGTTTTAAAAAATCTTGCCAAAAGTGTAGCAGCAGACGGGGAGGGTTCCTCTAAATTTGTAACAATAAAAGTTGAAAAATGTAAAAATGAAAATGATGCAAAAAAGATTTGTTTCTCAGTTGCGAATTCTCCTTTGGTAAAAACTGCGTTTGCTGGCGAAGATCCAAATTGGGGAAGAATTATTATGGCAATTGGAAAAGCAAAAGTAAAATTAAATTTAAGAAAGCTAAATATAAATATTGGTCCTCACAAAATTGTTGAAAATGGTAAAATTTCACCAAGCTATAAAGAAAATGAAGTTGCAGAATATATGACCTCCTTAGAAATAAAAGTTAACATCCAGATTTTTAGTGGCAATAAAGAATTTGAGGTTTATACGATGGATCTTACTAAAAAATATATAGAAATTAATGCAGATTATAGATCATAAAATATTGAAATGAATAAAATAATTATTAAGTCTCCAATATGATAAAATATCAACTTAAATGTTTAAAATGTGAGAATATTTTTGACAGTTGGTTTTCCTCATCTAAAGAATTCGAAAAACTTAAAAAAATGAAGCTAATTAGTTGTATGAAATGTAATTCTTTGAAAATTGAAAAGTCAATAATGTCTCCTACAATTTTATCACTTAACTCATCAAAAAAATATAATTCAATGAAAAACCAAAAGGTAAAGTCCAAAATAAAAGAATTTCAAAAATATATAAAAAATAATTTTGATTATGTTGGAGAAAATTTTACCTATGAGGCTAGATCTATTTTTTATGGTAATAAAAAATCAAAAAAAGGTATTTATGGTAATGCTACTAAAAAAGATATACAGGAACTAAAAGAAGAAGGTATCGAAACCAGTGCAATTCCATGGATGAGGGATAAAGAAAATTAAATTTTTTTATACAAACTTATATAATTTACATCTGTGTTATTATGCATTTTCCATTCATCCTCTAACATATTATATCTAAGTCCCATAACCTCATTTAGTTTCAAGTTGTTTTTTTGACATATAGCCTCTAACGTTTGAGGCTCCACAAATTTAAACCAATCATGAGTTCCAATGGGAAGCCAGTTTAAAATATACTCAGCTCCAATTATTGCAAACAGATAGGATTTTAGAGTTTTGTTTAAAGTTGCAATAAACATTATTCCATTCTTTTTAAGTAGATTAGAACTTGATTTAATAAAAAAATCTAAATTATCAACATGCTCCACAACTTCCATATTAAGAATTATATCGTACTTTTTTTTTGAACTTAATTTTTCAGGAGATGAGCAAATATAATTAATCTTTAAATTATTTTTTTTGGCATGAATTTTAGCAACACTTATATTTTTTTTTGAAGCATCGATTCCTGTTAAATTGCCACCAAGCTTGCACATTGGTACAGTTAGTAGACCACCACCACATCCAATATCTAGTATTTCTAACTTAGAAAATGGTTTGATTTTATTTTGTATCTTAAATTCTTTAATTATTTTATTTTTAATATATTGAATTCTAATTGGATTAAATTTATGTAATGGCTTGAATTTGCCATTTGGGTTCCACCATTCCTTAGCTAAACTGCTAAATTTTTCTATTTCTTCTTTATTAATTGTGTTATTAGCCATAAATTTTTGATTTATTTTAATAATATTTTTTTAAAAGATTATATAGGAAATAACAATGAAAATTGTAGTACTTAAATTTGGTGGAACGTCAGTAGGTTCAATAAAAAAAATAAAAAATGTCTCAAAAATTATTATCAGTTATTTAAGAAAAAAGTTCAAAGTAATCGTTGTATCGTCTGCAATGAGCGGTCAAACTAACCGATTAGTGAAATTAACAAAAGAAATATCACACAATATCTTGCCTGCAGAGTATGATAGTGTAGTTTCTACTGGAGAGCAGATTTCGTGCTCTTTAATAGCAAGCACATTAAATGAAGCTGGATATTTATCTAGATCTTGGCTTGGATGGCAAGTACCAATTTTTACTGAAGGTAAACACTCTCACTCAAGAATTGTAAATATTAATAAAAAAAATATTGTTAATTATTTAAAAAAAGGAGGGGTTCCTATAATTACAGGTTTTCAAGGAATAAACTCGCAAAATCGAATCACAACAATTGGAAGAGGTGGATCAGATGCGAGCGCAATAATGATCGCAAAATCCTTTAAGGCTGAAAGATGTGTAATATACACAGATGTTGATGGTGTATATACAACTGATCCAAATATATCACCAAAAGCAAAAAAAATTAAAAAAATATCTTACGAAGAGATGTTAGAGATGGCTTCATTAGGAACAAAAGTTATGCAGCCGCATTCCATACAAGATGCTAGATTGCATAGAATTGACATTGAGGTTCGTTCCTCATTTAATAATAACCCTGGTTCAATAATCACGAAAAAAAAAAATATATCTAAAAATAATATAATTCGAGGAGTATCATTTACAAAAAATGATTCAAAAGTAACACTCGTAGGTGTCAAAGATAGACCGGGTGTAGCAGCATCTATTTTTGAACCGTTATTCAAAAATTCAATAAATGTTGATATGGTTGTTCAAAATATTTCTTCAAACAAAAAAGAAACAGATTTAACATTTACTATAAAAAATGAGGATTTAAATAAAACTAAAAAATTAATTAAAAAGAATAACAAGATAAAATTTAAAAATTTGATTATTGATGATAAAGTGGCAAAAGTATCTATAGTGGGAGTTGGAATGATCACTACTCCTGGTGTTACTTTTAGGATGTTTAATGCACTAGCAAAACAGAAAATCAATATATTAGTTATTTCAACTTCAGAAATTAAAATATCAGTATTAATTAATAGAAAAAATTTGAAAAAAGCAGTTGATGTGCTGCACAAAGAATTTAAACTAGATAACTAATTTTACAAAAATGAGTATAAGACCATTCAGGGATATCGAAAGAAGAAAAACCAAAGTCATTACTGTAGGCAAAGTAAAAATTGGAGGAGAAAATCCTATTGCAGTTCAATCAATGACTAATACTAAAACTACTGATATAAAATCTACAATTACTCAAATAAATAAAATTCAAGAAGAAGGAGCCGATATTGTAAGAGTTTCTTGTCCAGATAAGGAATCGTCTATAGCACTTAAAGAAATAACTAAAAATGTTAACTTGCCAGTTGTAGCAGACATACATTTTCATTACAAAAGAGCTTTAGAGGCTGCAGAAAATGGAGCTTCATGTCTTAGAATAAATCCTGGAAATATTGGGGACATATCAAAAGTCAAAGAGGTTATTGGGGCTGCTAAAAATAATAATTGTTCGATTAGAATTGGAGTTAATGCCGGTTCACTAGAAAAAGATATTCTTGAAAAATATAAAGAACCCTGTCCAGAAGCTTTAGTAGAGAGCGCACTTAGAAACATTAAAATAATTGAAGACCAAGACTTTTTTAATTTTAAAGTAAGCGTAAAATCTTCTGATGTATTTCTATCTTTATGGGCTTATAGGAAATTATCAGAGAAGATAGACTATCCACTTCATCTAGGCATTACAGAAGCGGGAAGTTTTATTCCTGGCAGTATTAAGTCATCAATTGGTTTAGGAACACTTTTATTAGATGGGATAGGAGATACTATAAGGGTATCTCTTTCAGATGACCCAGTTAAAGAAGTTATAATAGGAAATGAGATTCTTAAATCTCTTAACTTAAAGAAAAGGGGAGTAAAAATTATTGCTTGCCCTTCTTGTGCAAGACAAGGATTTAATGTTATTGAAACAGTGAAAATTTTAGAAGATAAACTTTCCCATATAAAATCTCCCATAACATTGTCGATAATCGGTTGTGTTGTAAATGGACCAGGAGAAGCAGCTTTAACTGATATTGGTTTAACCGGAGGAGGAAATAATAATCACATGTTATATATTAATGGAAATCAAATGAAAAAGATATCAACAAATGAAATGATTGATAAAATAATTTCATTGATAAAAGAAAAAGAAATAGAATTAAAAAATAATCAAAAATAATTCAGCTTACTATGTTGCCATTACAAAAAGTTTCAGAAATAATTAATAGACATTCAGAATTAGAAAAAGATTTATCAAGTTCAAATCTAGATAGCAAAACTTTTGCAAAGAAATCTAAAGAATATGCAGACTTAAATGAAATAATTAATAATGCAAAAGATTTTGTACATTTTGATGATAATAGGAACGAACTTGATAAAATTATAACTGATAGTAATAGTGACGAGGAAATGAAACAACTGGCTAAGCAGGAATTAGAAGAAATAATTAAGAAACACCAAGAAAATGAAATTATATTAAAATTATATTTATTACCAAAAGATGAAGCCGATACTAAAAATGCTATTTTAGAAATTAGAGCAGGAACAGGAGGGCTTGAGGCAAGTTTATTCGCATCAGATTTATTTAAAATGTATGAAAAAGTTTGTAATAAAAAAAAATGGTCTTTGGAAATAATTAGTTTATCAAAAAGTGACGCTGGTGGCCTTAAAGAAGTAATTGCATCTATAAAAGGAAAAAATATTTATTCCTCACTAAAATATGAAAGTGGAGTACATAGAGTACAACGAGTTCCAGATACCGAAACACAAGGAAGAGTACACACTTCAGCTGCAACTGTAGCAGTCCTTCCAGAAGCTGAAGAAGTTGATGTAAAGATTGAAGATAAAGATCTAAGAGTCGATGTATTTAGAAGTAGTGGACCAGGTGGACAAAGTGTGAATACAACAGATAGTGCCGTTAGAGTAACACATGTACCTTCTGGGATAGTTGTTAGCCAACAAGATGAGAAATCTCAAATTAGAAATAGAGAAAAAGCGTTAAAAATATTACGTTCAAGACTATATGAATTTGAAAGAAAAAAAATTGATGAGCAAAGATCTCTTGATAGAAAAAGTAAAATTGGCACAGGTGATAGATCTGAAAGAATAAGAACCTATAATTTTCCTCAAGGAAGAGTTACTGATCATCGTATAAATCTAACTCTTCATAAGCTTGAAGAATTTATGCAGGGTGAAATTTTTGATGAAGTTATAGAAAACCTTAATCTTCAAGCTCAAGAGGAGCAATTAGAAAATTTGAAAACATGAATTACAGAAATATAATTGAAAAGGGATGTAAAATATTAAAAAAAAATTCTATAATTACAGCAAATATTGATGCAGAGTTGTTACTTTCTATATCACTAAAATTAAGCAGAGAAAAAATATTGTTAAATTTAGAGAATGAACTAAAGCAATATGAAATTAGTAAATATATAAGTTTAATTAATAGGAGAAAAAAAAAAGAACCTATTTCGTATATAGTTGGAAACAAGTTTTTTTGGAAATACTCATTCAATATTAACAAAAATGTATTGACCCCAAGGTTTGAAACGGAATTGTTAGTTGAGGAAATATTAAATATTTTCAAACAATCCAACTATTTAAATGTTTTAGATGTGGGGGTAGGATCCGGATGTATCTTAATCAGTTTACTTAAAGAAAAAGCCAATTGGAAAGGTACAGCTATTGATATCTCAAAATTAGCCCTCAAAACTGCAAAAATTAATGCAAAAATACAACAGATCGAAAATAGAATTAAATTTATAAAATCTGATATTGACAATTTTTACAACAATAAATATGATTTAATTGTTTCTAATCCACCTTATATAAGCAAAATTGAATATAACAAACTTGATTTAGGTGTAAGAGATTACGAACCTCAAAAAGCTCTTTATGGTGGTATTGATGGAATTAGAATTATCGAGAAAATTATAAAACAAAGTAAGTATATTTTGAAAAATAATGGTTTATTAGCAATGGAGATAGGCTTAGGTCAGCATCATAAAGTATCAAAAATTTTGGAAAAAAATGGCTTTTATATTGCAAAAACAATTTTTGATTACCAGAAAATTAAAAGATGCTTAATTGCAAGAAAAATTAAATAAAAATGAGAAATTTTAAAAATAATAGAAGAAGATTTAGAAATAATAATTTTGACAGAAATCTTAAACTTACCTCTAGTGATCAAAACGTTAATACTGGGTATGGAAACATTACAGATTTTAAAAAAAAGAATTTCTCAAGAAATAATTTTAATTCTCCAAAATTAATTCAAAAATACACTGACCTTGCAAGAGAAGCGCTATCAAATGGTGATAAGATACTATATGAAAATTACATGCAACATGCTGAACATTTTATTAGAAGCTTAGAAAGTCAGAACAATAATTTTAATTCAAAAGATAAGACTCCTGAGACAGTTAATAAAGTTGGTCTAGAGGAAATTAATAATCAAAATGGTAAAAAGGAAGATAAATTACAAGTCGAAGAAAACTAATCATCTTTATTTATTAATTCAGCTTTTAAAACATTAATTTTAATTTTTGCTAACTCAAAGTCCTCCCTAATTTTTCCTTTAAGTTTTTTCCCCGAAGGTAGTTTTAGCGTTTGAGAATTAATTTTTTTTCCATTTTGTATAACCTCATAATGTAAATGTGGACCTGTGGACATACCAGTGGAACCTACATATCCAATAATTTGACCCTGACTCACTCTAGTTCCTTTTTTTATACCTCTGGCGAATTTTGACATATGAGCATAAACTGTAGTGTAAGTACTGTTGTGTCTTATTTTAACACAATTTCCACCACCACCGCACCATCCAGCTTTTAAAATTTTTCCACTCCCCGATGCCATTATTGGAGTACCCATTGGGGCTGCAAAATCTGTTCCTTGATGCATTTTATTATATCCTAGTATTGGATGTTTACGCATTCCATAACTTGAGGACAATCTTGCCCCATTAATTGGAGTCTTCATTAAAGTTTTTTTTATACTTTGGCCATTAGACTCAAAGTGGTCATTTATTTTTTCTTTATCAGAACTAAAATGATAGAGTTCAAGAGATTTTCCTTGTAAGATTAAGTTTGCATATAAAATATTTCCAAAATCAACTACTTTATTATTATCATTTCGTAATTCTTCATACACAATTTGAAATCCATCGTTTTTTCTAATATCTCTTTGAAAGTCAACTTCAAATCCATATATTTGAGCAAACTGTACAATTATATTTGGATCAATTTTCTTTTCAATTGCTGATTTGTATAGGCTACTTTTGATGAAATTCTCTTTATATACTTTATTCAATGTAAGTTCTTTAGTTAATACTGATGACTGTAAGTTTTTTTGATCATTATAGGATATTACTAAATCTTTTTTTTTGTTAATTGGAATAGTTATTAGGGTGACTTTCTTTCCTTCTAAATTGTCTATTTTAAAAATAATTTTCTGATTTTCATAAATATTAAATTTCAATTTTTTGTTTACTATAAAATTTAATATCTTTTCTCTCTCTTTATTATTTAATTCTATTTCGTTTAATATTTTCTCAAAGCTTTCACCGGCGCTCACAACATATTTTATACTTTCGTGTCTGGGTTTTAAGGACTTGGAAAATGAAATTAATGATTTTTGCAGGTAAACATTTTGCAAAATATTGTTGAATTGTTTAATTTGCTCAGATTTAAATTTATCGTAAAAACTAACTATTAAAATTGCCAAAGTTATTATGCAAAGTAGTAAAATAAACGACTGAAACTCTTTTATTTTTTGATATAAATTTTTTTTAATTAAATTATTTAGCATTGAAAAAACCCTATATTTTAGGGGTTTTTTACCACATTTTTTTATATCTAATAGCTTGATTTATAAATTTTTTAGCATATAAGCGATCCACTTAACTCTAAAAAAGTTATATTTATCAAGCTTTTTGGCTTGATTAGCTATTTTATTTGTAAATTTTAAGAAGAGAAGTGTGGACGGTTAAGGTTACCAAAATTTGTCGTACACACTTCAATCACATATAAATTTATTCTTAGATTTATATGGAAGCTAGTGTGCGCCGTTTTTAAACTTAAGAGTTTGATCATGGCTCAGAACGTACGCTGGCGGCACGCCTAATACATGCAAGTCGAACGGGGTAGCAATACCTAGTGGCAGACGGGTGAGTAACATGTGGGTATCTTCCCTTTGGTGAGGAATAACACGAGGAAACTTGTGCTAATACCTCATAAGTCTTTACGGAGAAAGCTTTATGCGCCATTGGATGAGCCCGCACTTGATTAGTTAGTTGGTAGGGTAATGGCCTACCAAGACTTTGATCAATAGCTGATTTGAGAGGATGATCAGCCACATTGGGACTGAGACACGGCCCAAACTCCTACGGGAGGCAGCAGTAGGGAATCTTGCACAATGGAGGAAACTCTGATGCAGCGATGCCGCGTGAGTGAAGAAGGCCTTTGGGTTGTAAAGCTCTTTCGTCGGGGAAGAAAATGACTGTACCCGAATAAGAAGGTCCGGCTAACTTCGTGCCAGCAGCCGCGGTAATACGAAGGGACCTAGCGTAGTTCGGAATTACTGGGCTTAAAGAGTTCGTAGGTGGTTAAAAAAGTTGGTGGTGAAATCCCAGAGCTTAACTCTGGAACTGCCATCAAAACTTTTTAGCTAGAGTATGATAGAGGAAAGCAGAATTTCTAGTGTAGAGGTGAAATTCGTAGATATTAGAAAGAATACCAATTGCGAAGGCAGCTTTCTGGATCATTACTGACACTGAGGAACGAAAGCATGGGTAGCGAAGAGGATTAGATACCCTCGTAGTCCATGCCGTAAACGATGTGTGTTAGATGTTGGAAATTTATTTTCAGTATCGCAGCGAAAGCGTTAAACACACCGCCTGGGGAGTACGACCGCAAGGTTAAAACTCAAATGAATTGACGGGGACCCGCACAAGTAGTGGAGCATGTGGTTTAATTCGAAGATACGCGCAGAACCTTACCAACACTTGACATGTTTGTCGCGACTTTAAGAGATTAAAGTCTTCGGTTCGGCCGGACAAAACACAGGTGCTGCATGGCTGTCGTCAGCTCGTGTCGTGAGATGTTGGGTTAAGTCCCGCAACGAGCGCAACCCTCACTTTTAGTTGCCATCATTTAGTTGGGCACTCTGAAAGAACTGCCAGTGATAAGCTGGAGGAAGGTGGGGATGACGTCAAGTCCTCATGGCCCTTACGTGTTGGGCTACACACGTGCTACAATGGCATTTACAATAGGAAGCAAGATGGCGACATTTAGCAAATCCTAAAAAGATGCCTCAGTTCGGATTGTACTCTGCAACTCGAGTACATGAAGCTGGAATTACTAGTAATCGCGGATCAGCGCGCCGCGGTGAATACGTTCCCGGGTCTTGTACACACCGCCCGTCACACCATGGGAGTTGGTTCTACCTTAAGGCAAAGCTTAAAACCTTTGACCACGGTATAG